>JAJRUJ010000051.1 GCA_024277855.1 Candidatus Zixiibacteriota bacterium | reverse complement strand
GGAAATGTCGTGGATTTAGAAAATATTACACCGATTCAGAAAGCCGCAGTCGCCCTGGTGGTGCTCGGTCCGGAAGTCTCCTCCGAGGTGTTCAAAAACCTCAATGAGCTGGAGATCGAGAAGCTGACCGTGGAGATCGCCAACCTGCGCGAGGTGCCGCCCGATCTCGAGGAAGCGGTGATCAAGGAGTGCCATACGATTTTTATGGCGCGCGAGTATGTCGCCCAGGGCGGTGTCGACTATGCGCGTAATGTGCTCGAATCGGCGCTTGGCTCGAGCAAGGCCGGCGAGATTCTCAAACGGTTGGAGGGCTCGCTGCGCCAAACCGGTTTCAGTCTCCTGCGTAATATCGACCCCAAACAGCTGGTCGGGTTTGTCCAGAACGAGCACCCTCAGACAATTGCTGTCCTGTTAACCCAGATTCCGCCGCATAGCGCCTCGGCGGTGTTGAGCGAATTGCCGGCGGAATTACAGGCGGAAGTTACCCTGCGTATCGCCACGATGGAAAAAATCTCGCCGGATATCCTGCATCAGATGGAAAAAGAACTCGAAAACCAGTTCGAGGGCGCCAGCTCGCGCGACCTGTCGCTTTCCGGCGGCACCAAAGTCGTGGCTGATATTCTCAATTTAATCGAAACCTCCGCGGAAAAACACATCATGCAAACGATGGAAGGCGAGGACGCGGACCTGGCCGCAGAAATCAAGAATATGATGTTTGTCTTCGAAGATTTAATTTTACTCGATGATCGTTCGGTCCAGAGACTGTTAAAAGAAGTCGAAACCAAAGACCTGGCCATTGCCCTCAAAGCCGCCTCCGACGAAATAAAGACAAAGATATTTTCCAATGTTTCCGAACGGGTGGCCACGATGATTAAAGAAGAGATGGAATTCCTGGGGCCGATGCGCCTCTCTGACGTCGAATCGGCACAACAGAAAATTGTTGAGGCCATCAGGCGTCTGGAGGAAGAGGGCCAGATTGTGATCAGCGGGCGCGGAGGCAAGGATGATATCATCGTCTAAGGCCGTTCTGCCGCGGGTTCAACTCTCAGAACAGGCATACAAAATAGGCGTTCCCGGCGGGGGACGGGCGGGCGACAAATATTCACTCGAGGGCCGCCTGCGACTGCAGGAAGAGCAGGCGCAGGCGCGAATTGCCGCGTTGGAGGCCCGTCTGCAGGCCGAAACGGAGCAGGCCCGCAACGAAGGCCGCCACGAAGGAGAATTACGCGCCCAGGCCCGCTTTGACGAGGAATACAAGCGTTGGGCGGGGATGTTACAGCAGTTGGCGGGAGCCCGCCGCGAGGCGCTCCATCAGGTGGAATCACAGGCCGTCGAACTTATCCTCCGCGTGCTCGATACGATCATTGCCGCCCGCCCGGCGTCGACCGAAGCGATCGGCCCGGCTTTGCGCGATGCGTTTGCCCAACTGTTGAGTAAGGACCACCTGACAATCGTCTGTGCGCCGTCGGACGCCGCTTTCATGCGTAACCTCCTGACTGAACATGCCGACGAATTCGAAGATATTACCTCCTATACAATTCGTGAAGATCCGGCGATTAAAACCGGCGGATGTATTGTGGAAACCGAGTGGGGGATGGTCGATGCCCGGGTCGAAAAACGGCTGTCTGTCCTCAAGCAGATCTGGCGCGATGCCGCCAAAGAACTCCCGCCCGCCCCGCTGGAGAATCAATAATGTCCCCGGCCAGTGAGAAAATCGATCTGGACCGGTATGGCCGGCTGCTGGAGACAGCCACTACCGTTCGGCCGGTTGGCCGGGTGGTTGAAGTGGTTGGTCTTACCGTCGAGTCGGATGGCCCCGCGGTCAATGTGGGGGAGACTTGTCTGATCGAATGTGTCGATAACCGGCTGACGATTCCGGCGGAGGCGGTTGGAATCCGTCGCGGCCGGCTGATTCTCATGCCGTTTGGCGATACCACCGGGATCGGACCGGGCAGTCTGGTCACCGGTACCGGCGGACGGTTCACTGTTCCGGTTGGTGATGGTTTGCTGGGGCGGGTAATCGATGGACTCGGGCGGCCGCTGGACGGCAAGGGCAAAATCGACAACGTCAAAGATCAGATTGTCGATGCCGAACCGCCCCCGGCGATGAGCAGCCCCCGGATCACCGAACCGCTCCATACCGGTGTACGCAGTATCGATACAATGTTGAGTATGGGCCGGGGCCAGCGTATTGGCATTTTTGCCGGTTCGGGAGTGGGGAAAAGTACGTTGCTGGGGATGATCGCCCGTAATTCCGACGCGCAGGTCAATGTTATCGGTCTGGTCGGTGAACGGGGTAAAGAGGTACGCGATTTTCTCGAACGAGACCTCGGTGAGGAAGCGCTTAAACGCACGGTAATGGTGGTGTCGACCTCCGACCGACCATCGCTGGAACGGCTTAAAGGGGCTTTTGTCGCCACGGCCGTTGCCGAATATTTCCGGGACCAGGGTAAGGATGTGATGTTGCTGGTCGATTCGATTACTCGTCTCGCCATGGCTCAGCGGGAGGTCGGCCTGACCGCCGGTGAGCCGCCGACGACCCGAGGATATCCACCGTCGGTCTTCGCGATGATGCCCAAGCTGCTCGAACGGGCCGGGCGTGCGGAGCGGGGGAGTATCACCGGCATTTATAGTGTCTTAGTTGAGGGTGATGATTTTACCGAACCGATTGCCGACACCGTGCGTTCCATCCTCGACGGCCATATTGTCCTTTCCCGCCGTTTGGCGGCGCAGAACCAGTTCCCGGCGATCGACGTGCTTGATTCTATCTCACGAGTCGCTCCCGAGGTTGTCGATGACGAACGATTCAAACTTGCCGGACGTTTCAAAGATATCATGGCGACCTATCGGGAGGCCGAGGATATGATTAATATCGGCGCCTACAAACCGGGCGCCTCGCCGGAGATCGACCTGGCTCTGGCGAAAATCGGGCCGATGAAGGCCTTTCTCCGGCAGGGGATTCTCGAAACCGCCGATGCCGACGAAAGTTGGGGCAAATTAAAGATGGTGCTTGCTGATGAAAGCATTCCGGTTCCGCCTGGAGAAGGTGCGCCAGATCAGGGAAACTCAACGGCGGGAATCACAGGCACAATTCCTGCACGCCCGGCGCCTCCTCTCCCAACAACTTGATCGACTGGCCCGCCGCAAGGCAGAAGTAGACCGGGCCGAATCGATGTATTCTTCATCGACGCAGGGCCGGACAGTTGCATCTGCCGTTGCTGCGGCGCATCGCTATGTTTTCGCCAGCGAATTTGAGGTCGCCGCCCAGCAGGGGAAAGTAAACAAAGCCGAGGGCGAGGCCGAAGAAGCGCGGGTCGACCTGGTCGAAAAAACTAAAAACAAAAAAGTCCTCGACCGGCTGCGCGAACGCCGCGCGGAAGATTTCGCCAGAGAAGCCCAGAAACAGAAACAAAAACAGATCGATGAATCGGCCCGGCAGGGATACTTCCGTCGGCACCAGGTGACCGACTAATCCATTGGGTTTCCGGAAAATCATTCCCGGTGACTCGGAAATTCACTCCACAAAAATCCTTGTTATCAGTTGCCAACTGGTAATCACCCCTGTGTTTCTCAGTTTATATCTTCTTAAGACTAATCGCGTTACAAATTATTTTCATGTCTTTCTCCCGTGAACGGCACGGCTCATGCTAAAACGATTCGTGAGTTAAAGTATGCTCGTATGTTCGATTTGAACAGGGAAGAGAAAAAAGATGGCTGACCAGGAAACAAAACAAGACGGCGAGGAAGAATTCAAAGATACCGATTCTTCCGAAGATGAAGCAGCCAAGCCCAAAAAATCGGGACCATCGCCGCTGGTACTAATCGTCAGTGCGCTGGTGACATTTATCGTGTTTTTGGGCGTGTTCAGTTTCATGATGGGCGTTTTCGACGACGCGCCGACCGGCGAGGCGACCGCGTCTCAAAGTGCTGATGCGACGACCGAAGGTTCGGCCAATTATGAGTCGCAACCAATTGTCGCCGAACATACCGACCAGCAGGAGACTGACTCGGCCTCCAGCGATAGCGGAATTGAATTCAATTTCGGCAGCAAAGAGATCGATACACTTGCCGAATATTCCTGGATCGAATCGTAAAAGAAGAAAATCAACGCCGATAAATTGGCAATCGCCGTTGAACGCAAACAACTTGAATCGCTCAAACGCGAAGTCGAGGCATTGCTGGCGCGCAAGTCGGTAGTCGATGCCGAGAAGATTGCCTACCTCGCCAAGTTATTCGACGGGATGAAGCAGGAAGAGGTCAGCAAGGTGATGTCGCAATTGGAAAACAAAACGATTGTCGCCGTGCTGCCCCAAATGAAAGCCGCCTCGGCGGCCAAGGTGCTGGCAATGTTTGACCCGAAACGCGCCGCCAAGATCACGACCATGTTACTGGGGTTGGACGAATCATAAACGGGAAATGATGCAGACACCATTGATCACATCTTTGTTGGCCGCCACCATGGCTGATGCCAATGCCGCCGGAGGATCGACAACCGGGACAACTCCCCTGGCCGGGGGGTTCAGCTCGTTTTTCTTTGGGTTGCTTGCACCGGAGTCGCCGGGTGTTGTGATGCCGACACTCAACGATACCGATGTATCGGCGCCTACCGGCGAGGTTGTCACTGCCGAAGGCAATCTGGTCAATTTGACGACGTTGGGCTTGACCCTGGGACCAGTCGGGGAAAACGGCGAACGCATTTATGGCTATTCCCTTCGCCCGCTCCCGGCCGAGGATCAAGCCGCCGTCCCCGTCATATCGGCTCCGTCGGCGGATCTCGTCGGCTACGGGGTGCCAATTGAGTCGGCGGGCCATCCTGCAGTCAGTGATGAGCAACCTGGTGGGATCAATATCGCCGAATCAGCCGTACCGATAGTCACAGATCAGTCGACCCAATTGGCCGCCGAATCGAAAGTCCCGGGAATCGAGATCATTAAAACTGAAGGGGAACCGCCTTCGGATTTACCGGTGGTATTTGGGGATAAGCAAGGCGGCGGGATCACAGTAGCCGAATCGGCTGAGCCGATTGTCCTCGAACCGCTAATTCCCCCGGACATTTCAGGAACCGGGATCGTCGATACAGAAGAGCAGCAACACTCTGAAGAAGAGACTGTGGCTACCAGGCGGGTTGGTTACGGCTTACGCCCATCCCATATGCATTCGCGACACATGGATGAAGCGGCCGTCGTTGAAATTGCGGCGTCCGGTGTAACCCGGCATTCGATTCCGGGAATTGAACAGTTGATCGTTCCGCCGGCGTCGATTGCCGATTATGCCGCCCGCCAAAATGTCATACCTGCTTCAGCAGCAGAGCAAATTATACACGCGGATACACCGCTTACCATTGCAAATAATGGTTCGGTTGTCGTCCCGCCGGAAGTGGAAGTCCTCGGTCAATACGGTGAAAAGCAGGGGCTGACTGCTGACGAGTTGGTCAAATTGTTTCCCGATGTCAAAGTCGAATCATTGACTATCGCTCCCGAAGAGAAAGTCGGAACTCCCGCGCCAAAACCGGTGCATACTCCGATGAGTGCGCGGGAATTTGTCGACTCACTATTTAAAACGGTGACTCCAAAAACAGACACGTACGTTACCGGCAAATCGTCCCAAATATCGCAATCGTCACCAACATTGCAATCACCACAAGTCCCGGCCAACGCACGGCCGACAGTCGTTCAGCCGGATACTTTTGTCGAACCAAGACCGGCAGGAACGTTTACCCCGACGACACCGACAGCAGACAGCCCGGCAAAAGCGCAGCCGGATTTTGGTGATCTCTCGCATTATAGACAAACAATCGCCCCGTCTGATGTGCAATATTCTGTGAAAAAATCAGAGATGAAAAATATTACCCGGATCTTGACGCACGAAACCGACGGCAAGTCGGTGGCGATTCTGGGTAGTAGTGATTCACAACCCACGGCCGAGCTTAAAGCCGGGGGCCGCGAAACTGTGTCTCCGATTCGGTACACCGTAGAGCCGGATTCGCTCCCGCGGTCGGGTAAGATGCCCTCGGAGATCCGCCTCAAATTACAGCCGGCGGAACTCGGGACGATTCGGCTGCAATTGCGCACGGTCGGGCAGCATCTGACCGCGCGGGTAGTCGTGCAGTCCGAGGGCGCCAAGGCGGCAGTGGACGGCAGTCTTTCACAATTGCAGCGACAGATGAATGAGGTGGGCATCGTGATTAACCGCTTTGAGGTCAACGTGGGTCAAACCGCGTCGTCGTCAATGCTTAACCCCGATGCGCAAAACCAACGGCGTCGCTATCAGTTCAAACCGAAAACGAATCGCCGCTATGAACGCGCGGCGAAAATTGGGCCCATGAGCGGTTTTAACGGCCCGGCTATCGCCGGGGTGACGGCCCACACGGCCGGTGAGCAGAGTTTGAATCTGGTCGCCTGATTGATACCGGAGGAAATGATGTCTGAAATCGACGGCATTGCCCTGACTGACATTCCCAAATACGACCCCTTTGCCCGAGCTGATGCCCCCGTGGGGTCCGGCAATTTAGGCGAAGACGAGTTTATGAAACTGCTGGTTACCCAAATGCAGTATCAGGACCCGATGGAGCCACAGGCCGATACCGAGTTTATCGCCCAATTGGCGCAGTTTTCCTCTCTGGAGCAAATGACGCAGATTAATACCACGCTCAAAGGCGGAATGGGCCTGTCTGAGGATTTGGCGCCGCTGGGGTCGCTGGCCGATATTCAGGAGCTGCTCAATCAAAGTGTGCAGTATAACGCCCTGCTTTCCCAGTCAATCAACAACACGATGATTGCCTCCTTCATTGACCGGACAATCAAATGGCAGGCGGGCCAGGTCGGTTTGGAAGAAAGCGGTGATGTCGAGATGATGTATGGACTTGATGCCCATGCCGACTCGGTCGTTGCCAAAATCTATGATGAGAGCGGCGCGTTGGTCAACATTATCACCGAGACCGACAAATCCGACGGCGAGCACAGCCTGGCTTGGGACGGCAAGAATGCCGCCGGCGTCCGTCAACCGGCCGGGGTCTATAAAATTGAATTGTTCGCCTATGACGCCGACGGGAACGAACAGCAGTTATTGCCCTATTTCGAGGGCAAAGTCGACGGTGTGCTGTATCGCGAAGGACAGGCATACTTGAACATTAATGACGTCCTGGTCTCGCTGGCCGACGTCATGGAAATATCTGCAGAGTAAGAGTAAGGGTCATTATGACGATTCAATCACCGACAATCAATCCGATCCAACCGAGCGGGATCTCACCGACAGGAAGGAGTGTTTCCTCGGGCAGGACACGCGGCCGGGATACCGAGTTTGCCCGTGAACTGTCCAGCCAGTTAAACAACCGGGAGATTACCCTCTCGTTGCATGCCGCCGACCGGCTCGCGCGGCGCGGACTGAATATCGACGAGAGCACGGTTGATCGGATTAACCAGGCCTTTGATATGGCCCAACAGAAAGGGTCAAAAAACGCGCTGTTCCTTCTCGATGATCTGGCGGTTATCGCCTCGGTTTCCGACCGGTCGATTACGACCGCGATGGACGCGCGCAATCTTTCCAACGGGGTTTTCACCCACATTGATTCGGCAGTGGTCCTGCCCCGTAACGACACGCAAACAAAAAATGAAATAGCAACGGTTAACCGCGACGAAGGCCGGTCCTCCGCTGAGGAGGCTTTAGTCGAGACAGGAGCGCAGTAGCGATGATGAGCGCGCTATTTGCAGGAGTTTCGGGCCTGCAAAACCACATGACCAAGATGAACGTTGTCGGTGATAATATCGCCAACATTAATACCATCGGTTATAAGGGTGCACGAGTCACTTTCCAGGAGTCATTGGTCCAGACCCTGCGCGGTGCGGGCCGTCCGGTGGGGAACACCGGTGGTACCAACCCGATTCAATTGGGTTTGGGGATGAATGTCTCCTCGGTGGACAACCTGTTCACCCAGGGTGGGTTGGAAACCACCGGGGTCCTGACCGATTTGGCAATTCAAGGGTCCGGATTTTTCGTTCTTTCCGACGGCCTTAGTGAGTATTACACCCGGGCAGGCGCATTTGGTCTCGACGCCAACTCGAATCTTGTAAACACCGCCACGGGCTATTATGTCCAGGGCAAGATGGCCAGTTCAGACGGCAATATCCCGGCGACGACCGCCCTGGGGAACATTACCCTCCCGTTCGGCCAGCAGGATCCGGCGCGAGCCACAGCCCGGATCGAATTGGCCAACAACCTTAACGCCACGGCAACCAATTCGGTGGCCTTGTTGGTTTCCAGCGGGACGACCAATATCGATGCGGTGACCGGGACGGCGATTAACGGTGCCGGCGGGACCCACGAGTTGACCATAGCCGGCGCACAGCCGACGAATTCAACGGCGGCCGGAACTGCCGTGGTCGGTGCGCTGAATTTGACTGATTCGTTGACGACACTCGGAGTCACGGCCGCAGGATTGGCCGATGGTTTAAACATCTCGGTCGACGGCGCGTCGGCAATTCCATTGACGGGCCTGACTTTGACCTCAACAGTTTCCGATGTCGTTGCGGCAATTAACGCTATCTCCGGGATGAGCGCCGAATTGACCGGCGGAAACCTGGTTGTTACCCGTGATTACGCCGGTGATGGCGGCCAGTACAACGCGGTGCTGACTTCCGGCGGCGCAGACCCCGATAATATCATCGAACGGCTGTTTACTAATGGCAACGGCACCAACACATTCAACGTCAACAACGGCACGGCCCATACGTTCACGGTTACCGATGTGTTCACCCCGACCGGTGAAGTCGCGAAGCCCGCGGTGGCGTTGGGGCTGGAAATCAATGATACCACCGGTCTGGTGACCGGGATTACCGGTCTTGGTGAAGGCGGGGTCCGGATTATTTCGTCGTCGGCTCTTGCGGCCGGAACAGCGACCATCGAAACTGCCGAAACCGAACATGCCACCTCGATTACCGCTTTCGATTCACAGGGAGGCAAGCACACGGTGGTGTTCAATTTTACCAAGACATTGACGCCGAATACCTGGAAATGGGAAGTCGAGACCGCCGGCAATGAGTCGTTGCGTTCCGGCTTCAACGGCCAGGTGACTTTCACGGCCGACGGTTCGCTGGGTTCGTTTACCTTTGACGATCTTTCCAGCGCGCTGGTCATCGATCCGAACAACGGCGCCGCCGTAATGAGCATTAAGATCTTCCCGGGTACCGGCGGTGAACACGACGGCCTAACCGGCTTTTCGACGCCGTTTACGGCGATCGCCAAGAACCAGGACGGATATGGCATGGGAATGCTCGATCAAATATCAATCGATTCCCAGGGAACGATCACCGGTATTTTTACCAACGGGATTCCCCGGACCCTGGCCCAACTCGTCCTGGCCGATTTCAATAACCAGGGCGGTTTGCTGAAAGCCGGCGAGACACTGTTTGTGGCCTCGGCGAACTCCGGCGACCCGATCAAAGGAATTGCGGGAACGACGGTCAACGCCACTCTCTCGTCGGGTGCGCTCGAATCATCCAACGTTGATTTGGCTAAAGAATTCACCGATATCATCACTTCGCAGCGTGGTTTCCAGGCCAACGCGCGGGTGATTTCAACCGCAGACCAGATGCTCAATGAGTTGGTAAATCTGAAACAGTAAGTTGAGGAGTTAACGGGCGGTCCGCTGCGCGGGCCGCCCGAACTAACCATGATTAGACTGACACGACTGGACGGCCGGGCGATCGTGATCAATTCCGACCTGATTGAGTTTGTCGAATCCACACCCGATACACTCATCAGCCTGACTACGGGGAAAAAGATCATGGTCCGCGAACCTGATGAAACGGTCATCGGCAAGGTGGCGGCGTTTCGGCGGCTCTGTTCAGGGTCGGTCGGTGAACCTTATCAGGGAAAAAATCGAAACATCGGGTGTGAACAATGAAAACACCGATCATATTTATTGTAATTGTCGTGGTCATGGCCGGACTCGCCTATTTCACGGTCAGTACATTCCTCGCGCCGGAACCGAAACCCGGAGACATGGCCGAAGCCGCTGATTCTGCGGGGGTGCAGGACGGCGAGGGAACCGAAAAGGGTGAGATTTATATGGTCAAGGAGTTGCTGGTCAACCCGACCGGCACTTCGGGAACCCGCTATCTCTCGGCCAACCTGGGTCTGGAAGTTTCCAATCCCGAGACGGTGACCAAGCTCGAAGAGCAAGACCTGCAAATACGCGATCTGCTGATAACCATCCTTTCCTCGCGCACGGTCGACCAGTTGACCGATGCCGCCGAACGGGAACGGATGCGGACGGAGATTGCCGAGCGATTGAATACGTTGATGGCGCCCGCGCAAATTACGGCGGTGTATTTTGTGGACTATGTACTCCAGTAGGATCGGGTGATGGGGAAAATACTATCTCAGGATGAGATCGATGCCCTGCTGACTACTGTCTCGGCAGGGGAGGAAGAAGAAGTCATTCGCGAGGAACCGGCGGCGGGTCGGTCGGCGGTCGCTTATGATTTTAAACACCCGAACCGGGTTTCCAAAGACCAGATCCGCACGCTGGAGAATATCCACGACAATTTCGGCGGGCATCTTGGTTCGGTCATGTCCGGGTTGTTTCGGGCAGTCGTCGATATCGACCTGATGTCGGTCGATCAGATAACCTACTCGGAATTTATCATGTCGTTGGTCTCGCCTTCCTGCACCTACACATTTGAAATTGCGCCGATGGAAGGGCTGTGTATTCTCGATTTTAATCCGCTGTTGACCTTCGCCTTTGTCGAACGGATTTTCGGCGGGGCCGGGAAACAGATCGAGACCGAACGCGAACTGACAGGGATCGAACGCGCGGTCATGGAGCGTACCACCAAACGGGTCTTCCAGGAATTGGGCAAGGCCTGGACGCGGATTATCGATGTCAATGTCAAACCGACGGGTTTCGAAACCAACCCGCAATTCATCCAGATCGTCCCGCCCGGCGAGACAGTGATCGTCATTACTTTCCAGATCAAGATGCTGGAAACCACCGGGATCTTGACCATCTGCTATCCCTATGTCACCCTCGAGTCGGTGGCCGGCAAACTCTCCGGCCAGTCCTGGATCGACGCCACCCAGAAACGGATCTCCGACGAGGACCGCCACGCCAACCGCGAAAACCTCGGCGGCGTGCGGGCCGACATCTCGATGATCCTCAGCGAGATGGAACTGACAATTCGCGAGTTTCTGGCGATTAAGCGCGGCGATGTTCTGCAACTGTCAAAGACACCCGACCAGCCGGTGGTCGTCAAGGTTCGTGACTGGCCCAAGTTTATCGCCCGGCCGGGCATCGTGGGGAAGAAACGCGGCTTTCAAGTAATTGGCGAGTACGATGAATTTGCAAATGTGTAACGAAGATTTCGATAAAGGAATGCACGATGGCAGATCAGCCTGAAACCCCGGAAATCCCGCCGGGCGAGGAAGCACCGCAAGGCGCTGTGCCGGAAGCCGAAGTCGCGGTGGATGAGGAAGCACCGCAAGGCGCTGTGCCGGAAGCTGAAGTCGCGGTGGACGATGAAGCGCCGCCGGAGGAGAATGCGGCGCCGGCCGCCGAAATCGACCCGGGTGAGGCGGCGTTAAACCCCGATGATGTCAGCGCCAAAGCCGAAGAGGCGGTGATCGCCGAGATGGGCGAAGCCGCCTCCGGCGAAGGCGGCGATGAATTACCCGGCGATATCGGCAACGAGGATGTTGAAGAGCCATCAATGAATTTTCCCAACCTGGACGAGCCGGGCCTGACCGCCCAACCGGCAGAATTTCCCGAACTGAAGGGGAAAGGACCCGGCGGCAGCGGGCAGAATTTCGATTTATTGATGGATGTCAAGTTGCCGATCGCCATCGAACTCGGACGCACGACGCTGGCGATTGCCGACATCCTGGCGCTCGGCAGCGGTTCAGTAGTCGAGTTGGATAAACTGGCCGGTGAACCGGTTGACTTGTTGGTCAATAACAAGTGTATCGCCCAGGGAGAGGTGGTTGTCGTAGACGAGAATTTTGGAATCCGGATCACGAGTCTGGTTTCCCCGAAAGAACGAATCGCGAGTCTGTAGTTGGACTCACCGGAGGAGGGCCGGATGCGACGCAATCACTTTGTAATCCTGCTTATTACTTTGCTGTTAATCCCGGTAGCGGGGTCGACCCAGGTGGTTGATACGGCCGGCACGGGTCCAATACCCGAGGGGCTGGCCCTGGAATCAGTTTGGTCGATGGGGTTGCGGTTGTTTCTGACCCTGGCCCTGGTCATCGGCGTGATCTTCGCTTTTGTCTGGCTCTCACGCCGGTTAATGGCTAAACGCTGGCCCGGCGGCGCGCCTGATCGCCCGGTGCGGCTGCTCGACCGCGTGCATCTGGCGCCTAAACGGTCGCTGGATGTTGTGTCCGTCGGCGAGCGGGTGATTCTTCTGGGAACCACCGAAACAAACATCAGTTTCTTAACTGAATTGTCCGCCGAGGAATTGACCGCCTACACCCGGAAAAATATCGCCACCGGGCCGGATGGGAAGAAATTCAATTTGGCCGGAGCCGGTACCAAATTACGCCGGGCATTCCAACGGTCGCGACAACCGTCGCCGGAAATATCAACGCAAATGCCGACCGCCGGTTTTGGCGCCACGCTGGCCCAGGCCAAACACCGGATGCGTAATGTCTTTGCCGAGGCGCAGGCCGAACTTTCCGAAAGTGGATCGCAATAACCTATACAGGGTTGCCATGAAACGCCGTGTACTGATTATCCTGACGATATTCCTGCTGGTCTGTCTTTCTGCTCAGGCCTATGGTCAGGGATTGCCTAAAATCTCGATCGGGGTCGAACAATCTGACGAACCCGGTGATCTCTCGGTTGCGCTGCAAATCATTTTGCTGCTGACAGTATTGTCGCTGGCTCCCTCGATTGTGATCATGATGACCTCATTCACCCGGATTGCGGTCTCGCTGTCTTTTCTCAAGAATGCGCTCGGGCAGCAACAGACCCCGCCTGCGCAACTTTTGATCGGGCTTTCGTTGATCCTCACGTTTTTTGTGATGGCGCCCACTGCCGAGAAGGTCTATGTCGATGGGGTCAAGCCGTACATGGAGGGGGAGAAGACCAAAGATGAGGCCCTGAAGGACGGTCTCAAGCCAATCCGCCAGTTCATGCTCAAACAGGTGCGTGAGAAAGATCTCGGACTGTTCGTAAAATTGTCAGGTATACCAAAACCGAACAGCGCGGAGGATCTGCCACTACGGGTTATCCTGCCGTCTTTCGTCATTTCGGAATTACGGATGGCCTTCCAGATCGGATTCGTGCTTTTCATGCCATTTTTGATTATCGACATGGTGGTGGCGTCGGTGCTTATGTCTATGGGTATGTTAATGTTACCGCCAGTTATGGTTGCCATGCCGTTCAAATTACTCCTGTTTGTCCTTGTTGACGGCTGGTATTTGATTGTCCAATCATTAGTGCAATCGTTCTATTAGTCATACTATTATGAATGACAATTGGATAGGGAGTTATAGATGACGACGGAATGGGTGTTGGGTATCGGCCGCGAGGCAATCTTGACGGCGTTAATAGTAGCCTCCCCGATGTTGATCTTTGGTCTGTTGGTGGGGCTGATTATCTCTATCTTTCAAGCGGTTACGCAGGTTAATGAGATGACCCTGACCTTTATTCCCAAGATTCTGGCCGTCGCGGCGGCATTGCTTTTGTTTTTGCCGTGGATGATCAACCGTTTGATCACGTTCACGACCCAGATAATCTCCAGTATCTCCGGGTTTTCCTGAGAAGCGGAAGAAATTTCCCGGAGTCTTGGCCCTCAAATGGGGAATATTTTCCCGTTGGCCTGTCTTAGTCGGTGACCGCATTTTTTAATCTTCCTGTTGCACAACACGATACGAGATTTTTTCGCATCCGGCAATGTGCTTGCTAAAGCTCTTGACGAAAGGGGAGAGCTGTACTCAAAAGCATAAATTAAGCTATGCCGGAGCTATGGGGTTTAAGCGCGGAAAGACTCGAACTGTTCTGTCTGGTCCTGTTTCGAGTGGGGGGATTTTTCATCTTTGCCCCATTCTGGGGGCACAGCCGGATTCCCAGAAAACTCAGGGCAGCGATTGCGATCATGCTGGCGTGGATGCTCTCGCCGATGATCTCCGCCGGCGCCTTCACCGGAGTCGGCAATCTGGTCGAACTGCTCGCGCTTGGTTTGCGGGAAGTGGTGACCGGGTCAATGATCGGCTTTGCCTATGCGATTCTTTTCATTGGTGTTCGCTCGGCGGGGATGGCGGCCGGGATGCAGATGGGTTTTGCGATCGTCAATATCATCGATCCCAATTCGCAGCGGAATGTCAGCCTGCTCGGTCAGTACAAATTCATCATCATGATGTTGATCTTTTTGTTAATCGACGGCCATCATCTGGTTTTGCAATCACTCTTCGACAGTTTTCGGGTGGTGCCGGTGGGGACATTGGGGGTCAGTACGGCTCTGGCCAACCAATTGATCCGCATTTCATCGGCGGCGTTTGTGATTGCAATCAAGATTGCCTCGCCGATGATGATGACGTTGTTGCTCACCGATGTCGCGCTGGGAATTGTGGCCAGGACCGTACCGCAGATGAACATTTTCATCGTCGGTTTCCCGATCAAGATCGGCGTCGGGCTATTCGTCCTCGCGGCGAGTATTCCGCTGTTGACAGTGGTGTTTTCCAAACTGCTCATCCAAATCCAGGCGCAAACGACAGCGCTGATCGGCCTGATGGCCGCGGCATAATGGACGCTGAATATGGGCGAAGAATCATTCCAGGAGAAATCGGAACCCGCGACACCGCGACGGCGGCGCGAGGCCCGCAAGAAAGGCCAGGTCGGACGGTCGATGGAGCTGAACTCCTTCGCCGTTTTGTTCGTCGGGGTAATGATCCTGTTTTTCTCATTGCCGCTGATGATCGACCAGCTTACCGAGCTGATGCGCTGGATTTTGCAGACGATCACGACGTTCGATCTTTCGGTCAACCATATACCGGCTCTCTTTGGAGAATTGATTTTACGGTTTTTCGTGATTTTGGCGCCGCTGTTGATTGCGGTACTGGTGGCCGGATTGGCCATCAATTTTGCACAGGTCGGATTTTTCCTCACGCCCAAGCCGCTGGAACCGAAACTGGACAAGCTCGACGTGTTCAAAGGTCTCAAGCGGTTGGTTTCGATGCGCTCACTGGTCGAATTGACCAAAAATTTGATCAAGCTGACGGTGATCGGCTGGATTGCCTATACGGCGATCCGGGCCGAATCGAAGCATTTCGTCACGATAGTCGATGCCGACTTGTTGACTTTCCTCAAAGTGACGGGTATGGCGGCTTTTCATATTTGCCTGAAAGTTTCCATCGCGTTACTCGTGTTGGCGATTCTGGACTATGCCTATCAGAGATGGGACTTCGAGAAACAAATTCGCATGACCAAACAGGAAATCAAAGACGAGACCAAGCAGTACGAGGGATCGCCCCTGACCAAATCTCGCGTGCGGCGGGTTCAGCAGGAACTTTCCCGGATGCGGCAATCGCAGGAAATCCCCAAGGCCGACGTGGTAATCACCAACCCGACACACCTGGCCGTGGCCCTCAAGTACGATACCGAGAAAATGGGTGCGCCGACGGTCATCGCCAAGGGCGCGCGGCTGTTTGCCCAGAAGATCAAAAAGATCGCCCGCGAGCACGATGTGCCGATTGTGGAAAATCCGCCGCTGGCGCGGGCCATATATCAAGTGGTCGAAGTCGGTATGGAAATTCCGGGCAACCTCTACAAGGCGGTCGCCGAGGTGCTGGCGTATGTCTTCCGCTTGAAAAATCCGGGAATGTACGCCGAAAAAGAGGAAGCGGGGAATATTTAACCGGGACACCGGCCATTAGTTGACGATGAAAAATTTTGGTAAAAATTCAGACCTGTATTTTGCCGTGGCCGTCATCGGGATCATCGCCATATTGATCCTCCCGCTCCCGGCGGGCCTGCTGGATTTCCTGCTGGCATTTAATATCACCCTGTCGGTGGTGGTGTTGCTGTCGACGATGTATGTCACCGCGCCGCTGCAGATGTCGGTGTTCCCGGGGATGCTTCTTGTTTTGACCTTGTTCCGCCTGGCGCTCAATGTCGCCTCGACCCGGCTGATTCTCGGCGAGGCCTATGCCGGGGAAGTGATCATGTCATTCGGCAGCTTCGTCGTCAAGGGCAACTATGTCGTCGGGTTTATCATTTTCCTGATTTTGGTGATCATCCAGTTTGTCGTGATCACCAAGGGTTCGGGCCGGATTTCCGAGGTTGCCGCCCGCTTCACTTTGGATGCGATGCCCGGTAAGCAAATGGCCATCGACGCGGACCTGAACGCCGGTTTGATTTCGGATGATGAAGCCAAGGAACGTCGGGCGTTGATTTCGCGGGAAGCCGATTTTTACGGCGCGATGGATGGCGCCTCCAAGTTTGTTCGGGGCGATGCGATTGCCGGGATCCTGATTGCCATTATCAATGTGGTTGGCGGCCTGATTATCGGGGTGCTCCAGTTGAATATGTCGCTCTCCGAAGCGGCCCAGACCTACACCCTCCTGACCGTTGGTGACGGGTTGGTTTCGCAAATCCCGGCGCTGGTTGTTTCGGTCGCCTCCGGTATCATTGTCACCCGCGCAGGTTCCGAATCCAATATCGGCACCGATATCACCCGTCAGCTTACCGCTCAACCGCGCGCCATTGCCGTGGCCGCAGTGATGCTGACGGTATTCGGTTTTGTGCCGGGTATGCCCACGTTGCCGTTCCTTTTCCTGGGTCTCGCTGGTGGAGCAGTGGCGGCGACAACAATCTCCCGCCGCAAAAAAATGGAAGAAGATGCCGGCGCGGTCCGGGAAATCAAATCCGACGACGCGAACCAGGCCGATCCGCCGGAAGCATATTTGCGCCTTGACGTGCTCGAAATCGAAATCGGTTATGGTCTGATTCCGATTGTCGATACTACTTCGGGCGGCGATCTGCTCGATCGCGTGGCGATGATTCGCCGCCAGTTGGCCGGCGAGATGGGCATGTTGGTGCCGCCGATTCGCATCCGGGACAATGTCCAGTTGGCGCCGTCATCGTACGAGATAAAGCTCAAGGGCGTCAAAGTGGCGACCGGTGAGTTGATGATGAGTAATGTGCTGGCGATCAACCCCGGGGCGGCTACCGAAGAACTCGACGGGATCAAAACCACCGAACCGTCATTCGGCCTGCCGGCTTACTGGATCACCCCGACGCAACGGGAGTTGGCCGAATTGCGCGGTTACACCGTAGTCGAGCCGGCCGCCGTACTGGCGACGCACTTAACCGAGGTCATCCGTGCCAATGCCGCCGAAATCCTCCAGCGGCAGGATGTCCAAACATTGCTCGATCACCACAAGCAGGACGCCGGCGCGATTATCGAAGAAGTCATGGGCAAGACTTCCTCAGCCGGACCGATTCAGCGCGTATTGCAAAATCTCTTGAAAGAGCGCATACCGATTAAAGACCTGCCGACGATCCTCGAGACAATTTCCGATTACTGGTCGCTGACTAAGGACTCGGACATTCTCTCGGAGTACGCGCGGCGAGCGCTCAAACGAAATATCACCGAGTTGTACCGGGATCAAAAGGGCGAGGTCCATGTCTTCACGCTCAGTCCCGAACTCGAACGCGGTTTGGCCGAAGCGATCCAACAGACCCCGGCCGGCCTGCAACTGACCCTCCCGCCCGATCAACAGGAACACCTGACCGGGTTGGCCGGGAATTTTATCGAAAAAATGCGCATGCAGGGACGCCAGCCGATTTTACTGGTGGCTCCGAACCTGCGGTTGTTGGTGCGGCGGATGTTTGAATCGCGCCACCCGTCGCTGGTTGTGCTCTCATATAACGATCTCATGGCCAACTGTCCGATAGTCTCGGCAGGCGCGCTGGAGTTTGCTAATGTGGATTAAAAATTACACGGCCTCGTCGGTGCGCGAAGCGCTGGCCAGGATCAAAGACGAAATGGGGCCGACCGCAGTTATCCTCGACACTCGGGTTGAACGCGGTCTGACCGACCGTTCCGGCGGGCCGGGATCGGAAGTCACCGTAACCGCCGCTTCCGGACAGCCCCGGGTTCCGGGAAGTTATGCCGAGGAATCGACCGAGGGTCCGAAAACCCTGCATCTCAAAGGTGGCCCCGGTGAAAGATTTCAGATTCCCGAAACGGCAGACTGTCCAGACGCGGCAGAACCTGAAACGGCGGTCGGGCCGTCCAATAAACCAGGCGGAACCCCAACGGCCCATAACGACGACGAGTTGGTTGCCCGTCTTGAAATGGTCGAACAATCTCTGGTCGGTATATCCGGAATGATTAACAGCATGGTTTCGGCATCTCAATTTGCCCGCTGGATCGACGCGCCGGAAGTGCGGCCGTGGTTGAACCGCAATGCGACGTTGAAAGCCGAACTGGCCGAGGCCTATAGCGGGTACCTGCTCGATGCGATGCCCGACCCTGAACCGTTTCTCTCCCGCGACCGTCTGCCGGCGGTAGTCAATTTTGTCGGACCGGCCGGGAGCGGCAAGTCAACGCTATTGATGAAAGCGCTGGCGGTCTGGTGGCGTACGCGCAAATCTTCTTTGCCGGTTCTGGAAATCATCGGTCCGGATGCAGCCAACGGCGGACCGTTGAGCTCCTGGGCTGAGCTGTTCAATCTGACACACAAGAAACTGACCGTTACCGATACCGGTGAGATTCACAAATATCTGAGTGAAGTCGACGCCGAATCGGCCTTCATACGCTGTGATTTGCCGACAGGCGGCGACACCCGGCAGTTGAAAAAGCTGAATAAGACGATCCGCGCGCGGATTGTTGTCCTGGTCTTATCCTCGTTGGTTCGGCGCGAGGTCAACGAGCGATTCATCAAGCGGTATGCGGGTTTCAACCCGACCCACCTGGCTTTCACCGGCTTTGATGAGGTCGCGGCTTTCGACGATGCCCGCCATCTTTCGGCGATCTCGGGCCTCCCGCTGGCCTACTACACGACCGGTGTCGCGCCGTGCGACGAGATCGAACCGTTCACTAATAACCTTCTGCGCGGCCGGATCGCGGCCGAAATCGGTATGTCCGGTTGTGTCGGTAAACAGGCCGATCGCGACGAAGAAAACGCAAAACCCTGACCATCTGAATTAGCAGGACATCGAGAAAAAAGGGCTGTAAAGCCGGTAACGATAGAAAAAAACGGAGCATAACGTGGCGGCACACACAACAAAACGACCTTCGGGAAGAGCAACAAGCAAGCAGGCGACCGGCCGGAAAACGACCATGACCGTGACCCGGCGGGGAAAACGCAATATCGTGCTCGAACGGGAATGGACCCATTACAAGATCACCGGGGATCCGGAAGTCCGGGAATCGTTGCTCACACGCTACATGCCGCTGGTGCGCAATGTCGCCGGACGGATGGCGATGGGCTTCCCCAAGTCGGTGGAACTCTCCGACCTGATCTCCACGGGGTCGATCGGCCTGATTGAGGCACTAAAGAAATTCGATCCTGATCGCGGGGTAAAATTCGAGACATACGCCGTTCCGCGTATCCGGGGTGCGATTCTCGACGACCTGCGGTCGCTTGATTGGGTCCCGCGTTCGACCCGCGCCAAGGCCCGGCAACTCGATCGGGCAACGGTTAAATTGGAGAATACTCTCGGCCGCCGCCCGACTCGCACCGAGCTGGCCGGGGAGATGGATTATTCGGCCGATGAACTCGCCGCGGCGCTCAAGGATGTTACCGGCACGACATTGCTCTCACTTGACGAGCTGGTCTACCGCGAGGAAGACAACCGCCAGGTGCCGCGAGTGGAGACAATCGAATCGAAGGCGCACGGCAATATTCTCGGCAATATCGAACGCCAGGAACTGCGCGCCTACCTGGTCGATTCGATGGCCCATCTTACCGAACAGGAAAAATTGGTCATCGCCTTGTACTATTATGAGGAACTGACCCTCAAGGAGATCGGCGAGGTGATGCACATCTCGGAGTCGCGAGTCTCGCAGATCCATACCAAGGCAGTCGCCAAACTCCGGCAACTGGTCGGGGAGCGTTTTGGCAATTAAGTAGCCGGTGGGGTACCGATGGTACGGCCAATCGCCATAGTGGATAATCTGAGCAAGACTCCTGCTGCGGAGAAGATTACGCAGGTGGAAAAATCCCAGCCGGAAATCGCGCAACGCGAGACCGCCATCGATGCCGAACGCAAGAATGTTGAGCACAAACGTCGGCCGCCGGCCACCAACCGCACCGACGAAGTGATTATCCATCGCGAAAAACAAGACCGCGAAAATAAACGACAAGGAAAAGAAGAAAAACGAAAAGAAGAAATCGAAAATAAAAATTCAAATAAGGAAAACCCGGACGACACGCCGGTCGAGGCAGCGAAAGAAAAAACAAAACCGATAATCAAGAAGCATCTGGACCTACGGGTCTGAACGACAGGGACGTCGACAATGGAATCATGGAGCGAAATGACGAAATACCTGACCCAGTGGGATTTCTGGCAGGGAGTAGGCCTGACCGTCGCCGCGCGCCTTTCGGTCGTCGCGGTGGCCCTCTGGGCCGTGAAAATAGTTACCGACCATCTGGCCCGGCCGGTCGCCGTTCCCCGATCGGTGGGGAAGCCGGCGGTGGCTCTCCCGCGTCGCGAAATACCGACGCCGTCGGTTGCGCGACAGCAACAGGCGCGCTTTGTCTCCTTTAATGAGGGCGCACCGCAGAGTGCAGGTCGAGATAATCCCGCCGAGGTCTGGCGCAGTAAGATGGGTCAATACCTGGCCGGCAAGCCGGTTGCCGGCCGAGAGGTCGCGCGACGATAGTAAACGAGGTGAATGATGGCAAATGAAATCCCGGTTTTTATGACCAAAGTCGAATGTCCGGTTTGTAAAACGATCAATGAGTTCGAAACAATCCGGATGGGCGCCTACACCGAAAGCGGGAGAGATACTGATTTCTGCCCGACCGGACGGGAATGGCGTAACCCGAGATACCAGCATATCAACCCGCTGCTGTACTTTATGGCGACTTGTTCGTCGTGTTTCTACACGCGTGAGTTCAACAAAGATTTCAAGGAGTGGAAATCCGACTCGGCCTTCCGGTCGTACCGTCAGAAGGCCGTGCGCGAAAAACATCTCAATGCGCTGGCCTCGGCCGACGGTTTGATAAAACCGCTCGGCCTGTCGATCGATCTGCAGAAGGCCCCGCAGGAATCGGCGATTGCCAAGTTGTTGCTGGGCATCCTTAACGAGAAGATGATGGAGCGGCCCAACTGGCTGGATCTCGGCCGCTGGTATCTCCGGGTGGCCTGGCTGTTCCGCGAGCGTACCGGGGGGGTCGCAACGGTGTTGAGCAAAGAGGATATCAATTCGTCTCGGTTGCAGAAGATGGTCGAGTCGCTGCAAAACTCATTCGGCAATTGTGAAGAGCAGATTCAGCAAATCATAGAACTTGTCGAGTTGCAACCGGCAGTCGGGCCGACCGCTGAAGACCCCTATCGGTCGGCGCTGGCCAATTGGGAGACCAATCTCGGGCCGATGATGTCCTCGGTGGAAAAGTTGCTGACCTGGCGCGACACGGCCGAACCTGTCGCACCGGCGTCTGAAAACGAGATAACCGTCACCAATGACGAAGATTCGTCGTTTGGCGTGTTTCTCAGTTCGTTACAAGCCAAAGACAAAGGAATACCATTAAACGAAATCGACGCCCTCCGTTCTGCGTTGAAGTATTATCACCGGGCTTACGAGACTGCGCGCGATACCTCCGGAGGTAATCAGAAAATCCAACTGGCCTATATGATCGGTGAACTCGCCCGTCGGATCGGCGAATTCGACCGGGCTCAAGAGTTTTTCAATGTGGCGATGCGCGGTGGGCAGGAAATCATCCATGCCAACCGCGGTGACGAATCACGGTCGGCCCTGGCCCGCAAGATTATCGAAATGGCGCGCGACCAGGTCAAAGAATGCCGGACAGACGCCTGAGGCGTTGGTGACAGGAGAGGAAAATGGTAGAATTATTTATTGATCCCGAGGCCGCAAATACACAAACTGCGGACGCCAAAGAAAACAAGCAAAGACGGCGCTGGGTGCGTCTCGAAATCTGCAGCCCGGTCGGTGTGCAGGAAATCATTGTCGATCACGACCACCGGAGCGTTCACCGGATCAGTAAGGAAAAGACCGGGATGATTTTGAACATTTCCGGCGGCGGTGTGTTGTTATCCACCTTCGATTCGTTTGGTGAGGATGACTACCTCCTGCTCAAATTCGAAATCAAGGATTTTGAGGTGCTGGCCGACGTGCTCGCGCGGGTCAAACGTATCGAGAAATGTCCCGATGGCGAATCGTTGATCGGTGTCGAATTTTTGACCCCGGAAAAAATGGATGATGGCTGGCTGTCCGAGACGTTGACCGGCCTGGTCGAGGACCCACTGGGTTTTTCCGACCGGCTGCATCAGATGGTTTCGCGCTATGTTTTCCGCCGTCAGGTTGCCGAAAAACCGACGGAGTCGTCATGAAAACACTGAGGAAAATGTCGGGAGCGTGTCGTCTGTGGATGTTGCTGGCTCCGGTGTTGGTTGTCTCCGGCTCTGTTCCCTGTCGGGCGGGCAACGTGCCGGCTCCCGGGGTGGCGGTGTGGATCACTCATCCCGCCACTGTTGAGGGGATTGGTTCGCTCGAGGAATTTTTGCTCGACCGTCTCGGCTCGAACGGGATTTACCCGGTGACCAACGGACCGCGCGTCAAAGCGGCCGCGGCGTATGTTGGCTTATACGATCTCGGCGGCTTCGACAAATATAAGATGGCCGAATTAGGCCGGGTTCTCGGTGCTCGCTGGGTCATCTGGGTGAAAGTTGCCGACCGAAGAGTGGACACCAAAAAGGGGTTGTCCATTCCACATTTGTTCACCCGGCGCAAAGTCGTCTCGCGCATGCTCATTGATGCGCGGCTGATTGATGTGGCGACCGGCAATCTGGTATCATCCCGTCGCTGGCGGCTCAATGAGTCCGGCGCCGGATCATACCAGGTGGCTGAGGACGTAGCCCAGGACCCATACTACAACAACTCGGTGCCCGATCTCTATCGTGACGGTCAGAAGTTGGAATGGGAAGCCGCCCGGGACATTTCACTCTGGTTCAAATGGGTAACCCGTAATGAACCCGCCGAACCCCTTGAAAAAACGCAGATGGGTCTGCTTGGTCCGGGGCCGTTTGTTCTCGATCGCGATGCCGCCGACCATTAAGTCGGCCGGTCGCTGTTTCAAAGATGAGTAGTCAAATGTTGCCGACATCGATTACATCGCGAAAAACCGTCACACCGTCTCCCGAGACGGGAGCGGCGGCAAATCTTCCCTGTGGATTCCTTTGTCTTGATCGGGTCGGTCGGGTCATTTCGGGTAGCTCGGCGGTTTGGTCTTTGCTGCGCCCCGACGACCCGGCCCAACGGGAGCTGCCTCCGCCGCTGTTCGATGCGGTGCAAAATCTCTGCCGGACAAAGGGGCTGAACTGGTTGGGTTGCTCGTTTGCCGTGGCTGATGATAAATGGGTTGAGATCTGGCTTACGCGATTCCCCGAAAGTGACGAAAACAACATTCGAATCCTCATCTCTATTCGCTCGATTGATCATACGCGCAGGGCATATCGGCAGGCGCGAATCCAGCGCCGCCGCCTGGCCCTTGTCGAGGAAATCACCACCGCGCTGCATACCACTTTAAGCCTGGAAGAGACACTTAATATCATTTTGGTCGGAGTGACTGCTCGTCAGGGACTGGGATTCAATCGCGCCTTTGTTTTCCTGTGCGAGAAAGATGACAACTGGTTGCAGGGCCGGACGGCAATTGGTCCGGCCTCACCGGCGCAGGCCGGTGATATCTGGCAGGCCCTTGCCGGGGAAGGGACCGGTGGATTGGCCGAAGCGGTATGTACCTATCGGCTGGCGCTGGACGGCGCGGACGCCGAAGTCAATCGGCGGGTGGCCGACACCCGCATCCCGTATAATGGCCCGGATAATCCCTTCACGGAGATCATCGACGGCGCCGCGGCGAGAGTCATTTATCGCGACCAGGCGGGAAGGCCGGAAATCACCGCTGTTTTCGATCGTCTGGACGCTGAGGCAATCGCCTGCGCGCCATTGCGGTCGCGCGACCGGGTGGTCGGATTGTTACTGGCCGATCATCGAATTACCGGCGATCCGATCACGCCGTCGTCGTTGCGGTCCCTGGAGCTGATCGCCGGACAAGCCGGATTGGCAGTGGAGCGAACCACGCTCTCGGACAATCTTGCCCGCCGGGTCGAAGACCTGCGTCAGGCACGCGACCAATTGCAACTGAGCCAGGATATTGTCGGTCGACTTGAACGCTATTCGATTGTCGGTGAGATTGCCGGCGAGGTCGCGCATCAACTGCGCAACCCCTTGACTATCCTCGGTGGTTTCGCGCGGAATCTTCGTACCGGCAAGGCCGAAGACGATCCTGACTACCGTGGCCTCGATATCATTTGCAAACAAGCCGACCGGATGTGTGGGATCATCGACAGCATAATTTCGGTAGAGAGTTGGGAAGCAGAAGACAAAAGACCGTTCGAACTTGCTTTGGTCCTGCGCCAGTCGATTGAAATTTTGAAATCGCGGTTTGCCGGGAATGCAATTAAGTGGTCTTGTGATGTAAGATTGGGAGATTTTGTGCTGACCGGACGTCCCGATGCGTTGCGGTTCACCCTGTTTAAAATCTTCTCCGGACTGCTTACGCAGCTGGAAATGGGCAGCGAGGTCTCAGTCATCGCCGAAACCATCGACGCCGGCGCGCGGATTACCGTATGGCCGCAATCGTCCGACGCGGCCCGCGGGGCGATCATCAGTCTATTACAGGGAGAATGGGACGCCCACCCGGCCCAGCGCAATCTCGCGCTGGAATATCTTACCGCCCACGGTGGCGCGTTGGGACTTGACGACACCGGGAACGGGGCAAAATTGATCATCGATTTTCAGGAAACCCAGGAGGAAATGGCATGAAAACAGTTTTGATCGCCGACGATGAAACGGCTCTGCTTGAACTTTATGATGCCGAGTTCCGTCGCGCTGGATATGATGTACGCACTGCCGAAAATGCCCGGGAAGCGGTCGAAATCGTCGAGAACCACGGCGTCGATTGCGTCGTGATGGATATCCGTATGCCCGGAGAGAACGGACTCGACGCCGTCTCCAAAATTCGCGGCAACCACAAAGGACTGCCGATTATTATCAACAGCGCGTACGGTTCCTATAAGAATGATTTCCATTCGTGGCTGGCCGACGACTACATCGTCAAATCACCCGATGTTTCGGTCTTGATTGAAACAGTCGACCGTTTGCTGGGAGGCGATGGTGCCGTCTGACTGTTCTCAAAATTCCGACGAACTGAGCCGGTTGATTAAGGCGGTTGCCGGGTATGGCGAACAAGCCCGGTTGTTGGCGTTGAACCTTGCCGTCAGCGCCGCCAAGATCAAATTTTCGCGCCGCGATAAAAAACGGCTCAACGACGACCTGTTTGGTCTGGTTACCCGGATGAGCACGGTCGCCAAACAAATTACCGAAATCGCCGCGGTCGCCGAAGAGGGATATGATCGCGGTCGGTTCAGCGAATCGGACCGGTTGTTGCGGCTGTTGCTGGAAAAAGGGATTTTCAATACCGATGTCGTGCAGCACCTTGAACGGTCGGTCGATGAGGTTCGCGAGTTGGCCGAACGGATCGCCGAACAAATCGGCGTCGAATTACCGGCGCCGATTGCGCATGAATCGGCCTCCGAACAATAACCGCCGGACCGGCCGTTTCTTCGCAGGTGAATAGTTCCGGGATGTCCCGGCTATCCTGTCAATTACCTGCCCTGTTCTTGTCTCGTATCCAGAGCAGTCATTAAGTATTTAACTGCAGACCGCCGACACCTGATATAGCGGGATTGTCGTTGACTATTTCCTTAGACCGAGGATTGTCTCGCCACTGGACGGCGGCGTCGGCCGTCGCCGAGGACGACTATGGGCAACGAGAAGCCACCGGCAGGGGAGTCTTCCCCGATCAAAGTCACCGTCTCCAGCGATAAACTGGAAGCGGTTATTATTGCCGGGTCCGACGCCGGGCCGCCTGATCGGTCTATGCTCGCCGCCGCCCTCGAGCGGGCGGGAGTGAATTTCGGCGTCGATCAAACTGCGATTGACGCTTTTCTTGCCAATCCCACAAGCGGCCCGACAATCATCGCCCGGGGCGACCCACCGGAGGCCGGGAAGGACGCCCGCATCGAATTCAAAGTTGACCTCAACCCATCGCGCCTGCCGAAGGTTGCTACAAACGGACATATCGATTACAAGAATATCGACTTTCTCCAAAACGCAACCGCCGGGAGTGTCCTGGCGCTTAAGCATCCGGCGACCAGCGGCCGGAAAGGCACCAGTGTTCTTGGCACCGAGCTCTCGGCGCCAGACGGCAAAGATATCCCGTTGCCCCAGGGGACCAACACCGAAGTGTCGGAAAACGGGCTGACGCTCACGGCCACGGCGGACGGCTCGGTAGTCTACGCCCACAATAAAATCAGTATCCAGCCGGTGACGACGATCTCCGGCGATGTCAACATCGAAACCGGCAATATCAATGCGGTCGGATCCCTGCGAGTCAGCGGAAACATCGAGTCCGGATTTGAAGTCAAAGTTGCCGGCGATCTCGAAGTTGGCGGGAATGTCGGCGATTCCACAATCGAATGTGGCGGCAATGTGTTGGTCAAGGGATGTTTCATCGGCCAGGGTCTGGGGGCGATTACGGCTGTCGGCAATGTGACCATCGGCAACGTCGACAACCAGACAGTCGAGGCCGGCGGGGACATTGTGATCGGTGGCGAGGCGATCAATGCTCACCTCCATGCCGGGTTAACCATCGATTTCAAAAGTAAAAAGGGGAAAATGGTTGGGGGGGAGATTACCGCCCGCAACCAGATCCACGCCCACGTCCTGGGTAATGATGCCGGCACTACGACAGTCGTCCGGGTCGGTTATGATGCCGAATTGATGCGCAATTACTACAAAACCAAAAAAGAGATCGAACGGATTGAGAACGACATTGAGCGAGTTAAAGAGGCGCTTTACTCACTTCATCGCCTGAAACTCGACGATAAGCTCCCCGAGGCCAAAAAGCCGGTCCTGGTCAAGCTTGACCAGTTTATGCAAAGTGTGCCCGGCCAATTGGAGGCATTGCAAAATCAAAAAACCGAGTACGAGAAGAAAATCGAAGAAAACTCGAAGGCGAAGATCATCGTCGAGGATGAAGCTAACCTCGGAGTCGAATTACATTTTGGGCTGGTCTATCTTCAGTTGGATAGTGTTGAAAAGTGCCGTGTCTACAGCAACGAATACGGTAAAGTGACCAGCGCCCCGGTCGACCATGCCACTGTTACTGATTAACCGCCTCAGTTAGCGCAGCAACAGGAAGATCCCCCAGATCACGACGGCTAAGGCGAGGCCCATACCCGCCAAATACAATTTGTAATTCGTGCGAAATACCGGGAGGAAGTATATTGGCGAGCGAATACTTTTCCAGGCCAGCGTATCAGCCAGGAATTCACGGATAATCCGGGTGATTTCCGGAGATAATGCTTCGGCGGTGGCGTCGGCGAACGCGGCCGTTGCTCGCGCGGGTGCGCCGAGATACCCTTTACCGACTCCCTGGGTGAACGCGCAATTCGGTCTGAGTTTATGACGGGGGAGTAGCGATGCAGGCAGCTCGACATATCCCGGATCGACCAACTGCGGTTTATGCCGGAGCATCATCGAGGTTTCCCACCAGCCGGCATGATAATCCATGGTCAGCGTCCTGATTTCCTCCTTGGTCAACGGCGTGGCCAGTTGTTCATTGATTGCCCCGACATATTTCCCGTTAAGAAAATCGAAAATTAATCTCGAGGTGAGGGCGATCATCCGGCCGCTGGTACGGCGGGAGACAATCTGTGCCGCTTCCTCAAGCGCCACCCAATGGCGAGGGCCGCCATGGGCCGAAATGACAATTGATTTCTTAAAACCTGCCTGGGCGAGGGCGCGTCCCCAGTCGACAACCGTGTTGCGGACGACTCGCTGCCGAACCCAGACCGAGCCGCCCGACCGGTACACATGGGCGCCGAGATAGAGGGTCGGCAGCTTGACTACAGTGGTTTCCGGTGCGAGTCCTCTGATTATCTGTGCGGTGACGTCGGCGATGATTTCGGCGTTAAATGCGTCGACTCCGACGGGCAAATGGGGGCCGTGCTCCTCGATCGGTCCAATGGCGATCAGGGCCACTGCACGATCTTTGTCGATGGCCGCAATTTGCGGCATCGATAATTCTTCGTAGGCCAGCCACGGCCGTTTGCCCGCTTTGGTGTTTGCCTCGCTCATCGCCGGTCTTTACATATCCTTTTGCCCCCGCCGATTCAATATAATATTCCGCACCTGAGGGAAGGAAAGAGTTACCGTCAGGTAAGGAATGATTTTCCGCAAATGACGGTGACAGCAAATCGTCAAATATCCGGATCCAGCCGGCTAATACAGATTATTGCCCGAAGCCCGGAAAATGGCCCCACCGAATGAATCCGACAACGTCGTGACCCACAGGATGTTAACGGCGTGTTCGGGTAGAGTGCTTTAATTGCTTAGTTCTCCGGCGTGGTTAGCCGCCGGAACGCAATGCCCGATTTGCAGATTGGCATGCGAATTGCCAAAGTGGAACGCGGAGGGGAATATTCTATGCTTAAGGGGATTTACGAAACCGCCTCGGGAATGCTGCCACAGATGCAGCGGCTGGACACAGTATCGAACAATCTGGCCAACGCTAACACTGCCGGCTTCAAACGCGAACTGGTATTTTCGCGGGAATTCGCCAAGGCGCAGCAGGTTGGGACGGTCGGTCAAGCCGATTGGGAACAGCCCGGAGAGACCGGGTTGATCACCGATTTCTCTCAAGGTTCGATTGAGCAGACCGGTAATTCGTTCGATCTGGCTCTCGACGGGGATGGTTTTTTTGTCGTGGCGACACCTGACGGGGAGATGTATACCCGCAATGGGAATTTCACTTTGATGCCGGACGGTACCCTGGTGACTTCGGACGGCTATCCCGTGCAGTCCAACGGCCGTGACATCACCGTCGACGGGGATGAGTTTGTGGTCAACCGAACCGGGGAAATGACTGTCGATGGCCGTCCGGTTGGGCAGTTACAACTGGTCACCTTCGACGCGCCATATCCGTTGGCACGCACAGCCCCGGGTCTCTATGCTCCGTTGCCGAACGCGCCCGGCCCGGCAACCGCGGAGAATGTCGCGGTCCATCAGGGTGCGCTCGAACGGGCCAACGTTGATGTGATTACCGAAATGGTACGGATGATTGAAAGTTTCCGGAACTTTGAAACCGGCCAGCGGATGATCCAAATCCAGGACGAATCGTTGGGCAAGGCGATAAACCAGCTTGGCTCGGTGCGACGGTAGCGCGGGGTTCCCGCGACCGAATAGATGGGAGAATAAACAATGATCAGAGCACTAAGAACCGGCGCCTCGGGCATGATTGCCCAGCAGTTGAACGTTGACACGATTGCCAACAACCTTTCCAATGTCAATACGACCGGGTATAAAAAAAGCAAAATCGAATTTCAGGATGTGCTTTATCAGAATGTCCGGCGTGCCGGAACCAATGTGGCTACGGAGAATGTTGTCCCGGTCAACCTTGAAGTTGGGTATGGCACCAAGCCGATCTCGACTTCGCGGATATATTCGGTTGGTGAGTTGCAGGCAACCAACCAACCGCTCGACCTGGCGATCACCGGGAATGGATTTTTCCAGGTGATGAAGCCCGACGGATCGACGGCCTATACTCGTGACGGTTCGTTTAAGCTCTCGGCCGACGGTCGGCTGGTGACCAACGACGGATTTTTCCTTGTGCCGGATACGACGATCCCGCAGGACGCTGAGGAAATCGCCGTTGGAATCAATGGGGCGGTCCAGGTGACGATCCCGGGCCAGACCGAACCCCAGGAAGTCGGCCGGATCGAGCTGGCCAAGTTTGTCAATCCCGGCGGGTTGAACGCGCTCGGACATAATCTCTTCGAACCGACACCCGCGTCGGGCGACGCGATCCTGGGTAACCCGGCCGAGAACGGTTTTGGTGAGCTGGCGCAGGGGTATCTGGAAATGTCGAATGTCGAAGTGGTTGAGGAGATGGTCAACATGATTATCGCCCAGCGTGCCTACGAGATCAATTCGAAGGCGATCCAGACCGCCGACGATATGGCCTCGCTGGCCAATAATCTGAAACGATAAGTACTGGGGGGCCTGATGGGCCGGATATTGCGCATTTTTCTCGCACTGATATTTTTGGTGTTTTCACTGACAGCGACTCTGGTCGCCGGGGGTAACCACGGGGTCGAAAAGGCCTGTCGGAGCTATATTCAGTCTACCCTTGGCTGGAACCCTGCCGATCTGGAAATCGAATTCCGGCGCTATATCGAACCGGCGATCGACTGGAAAAACGTCTCGCTTCAGGTCAGCCATTCGCCCAATGCCGATTTGTGCGGAGTCCTTACCCTGCGGGTGGCGGCAGTCCGAAATGGAAAGACCCTCCGGTCGTTCCCCGTGCCGGTGCAGATTACACTTTATGATTCGGTCCTGGTCACGGCCCGCCGGCTCAAACGCCACACCATTATTTCGCAAAGTGATCTGACACTCGAACGCTGTAAGATTGATCTCGGGCGTATTACGCCCTTTACCGATTTGGGCGATGTTGTTGGTAAGCGGACCTCGCGGGCCTTGATCGCCGGGAAGGTGGTCGAATCCTCGATGGTTGAGGAAAATCCGCTGGTTAAACGAGGAGACCGGGTGACGGTACGATTTCTTACCGGCTCGCTTCTTTTGACCACCATAGGCGAGGCATTGGAAGACGGTTGGAAAGGACGGCCCGTTCGGATAAAAAATCTATCATCGAAAAAACAAATTACCGGTGTGGTCGCCGGGGTCGGTCTGGTCGACCTGATGACCACAGTAGCCGGGTTATAAGGATAATAGCATGAAAAGAATGATTATCACAATGATGACGGCCCTAATCTTTTGCAGCGCGGCAGTTGCTCAACAAGTGGGCAATGCGCCGTCGCTGTTTACCGACATGAAGGCCACCGGCGTGGGCGATATCCTTACTGTCCTGATCGTCGAGCAAACCAGCGCCTCCAACCAGGCCAAAACCGAGACCAACAAAAAAAGCAGTTTCGATCTCGATGCCGGGCCGGGATTCGGCGCCTGGCCGCTGCGGGAGATTCCGTCGTTCGGCGCCGCGGGCGATTCGAAAAATGAGAGCGCCAACGAAGGTAAAACCAGCCGTTCGGGTTCGTTGACTTCGCAGTTGGCCGTCAAGATTGTCGGATTAAAATCAAACGGCGACCTCGTGATCGAGGGCACCCGTGTGTTGGGTATCAACAATGACAAGGAGATGCTGGTTCTCACCGGCATTGTGCGGCCGCAGGATATCACGCCGCAAAATACGGTCTATTCCTATCAAATCGCCGACGCGCAGATCACTTACCGAGGCAAAGGCGCGGCGGCCAACGGCGGCAAGCCCGGCTGGATTATGCGGGTGTTGAACTGGTTGTTCTAATGTTAAGAATGGGACGGAGTCGGAAGATGTCTGTAACCCCGATTGGATCGATGCCGACGAATACTGTGAAGTTGTATCTCACATCCCTTTTGATTTTGGTAATCCTTATGGCGGCTGTCGTCCAAGCCGATGCGGCTGACGTTCGGCTGAAAGACCTCGCCGATTTTCCCGGCCGGGCCGACGTCCGTCTGTTTGGTTATGGCTTGGTGGTCGGTTTGCAGGGTACCGGGGACGGGGCCGGAACACAGTTTACCGTCCAGTCGCTGGCTTCGATGCTCACCCGACTGGGCGTGACTGTCTCGGCGCGCGATATCAAAGTTAAAAACGTGGCCGCGGTGATGGTCACCGCTGAATTATCTACCGAGTCGAAATCGGGTGCACACCTGGATGTTACCGTTTCTTCGATGGGTGACGCCAAGTCGTTGCAGGGCGGTGTGCTGTTAATGACGCCGTTGACCGGACTGGACGGCCAACTCTATGCCTACGCGCAGGGGCCGGTCTCGACCGGCGGATTTAATATCGATGCCGGCGGCGGGACCAAAGTTTCCAAGAATTATACGTTGGTCGGACGGGTGCCCGGGGGCGCGGTTCTCGAACGCGAACTGGTGCAGTTCGAACCGGCCGACGGTATGCTGCGGATTGTCCTGCGCGATCCGGACTATGCGACCGCCCGTGCGGTAGCCGATGTGATTAATGACCTCTATCCGGAGATGGCGGTGCCGGTCGACCAGGCCTCGATCAAAGTCGGCATCCCCGATGAGTTTTCCGACCCGGGAGGGAAAGTAGCTTTTATCTCCACGCTCGGTTCGCTCATGCTCACGCCGGATATGCCGGCCCGTGTGGTAATCAATGAAAAGACCGGGACAATTGTCGCCGGCGAGCGAGTCTCGATCGCTCCGGTGGCCTTAGCTCACGGAAATATTACGATTCAAATTCGGACCCAGCCGATCATTTCGCAGCCGGCGCCGTTTTCCAACGGTGAGACCGTGGTTGATCGACAGTCCGATATCGAAGTCACCGAAGAAGGATCACGGGTGATTGCGATGCCTGAAGCGACCAATATCCATGATGTTGCGCAGGCCCTTAATGGTATCGGGGCAACGCCGCGCGATATCATCGCGATTTTTCAGGCCCTCAAGTCGGCTGGAGCATTGCGCGCCGAGTTGATTATTATTTAAGGAGCCGGTTTACCGAGAAACCGATGAGCGATCCGATTTCAGCCGCGCCGGGATTTCTCCCGCGACCACAGGTGGTCGACCACAAGCGCACCGATAAACTTGCCGGGCCAAAATCGCTGTCCGGCGATGAGGTGCGCAAGGCCAAAATGCGTCGCGCGGCGCAGGATTTCGAGGCGCTGTTCATCCATAAGCTATTAAAAAGCATGCGTGCGACCGTGCCTAAAAATGATAAGGACAAATTCGGCATGGAAACGATGCGCGAGGTCACTGATGAGCATCTCGCGTCGTTCCTGGCCCGCCAGGGGGGGATTGGGCTGGCCGATGTCCTGTTGCGCTCATTGGAACGTCCGGAGGGGGTCTCGACAGCTGCGACTATTGATTCGCTCCCGCCGGAGAACAGCCCCCGGCCGGCGTTGGTGAAACTACCCGCCGCAGCCGCTGACTGATCTTTAGCTCACATACGACCGATAGTCGAAAATGAGACTCAACTAACGAAAGGCGGTGAGTCCGCCCATGACCACCGAACAAAAATCACCGTCGCGACAAACCGATGAATTGACCAGGAGTCTGATCAAAATTGTCGCACGCGAGGCCGAACAGCTCGACTCTCTCCTGCAACTGCTCTCGCGGCAACAACGGATGTTGGTCGAGGGTGATGCAGCCGGTGTCGCTGAGAATGTCGCCCGGCAGGAAGAGGCGTTGCGGGTTTCGCGAGGTCTTGAAGCCGAGCGGACCGCTATTCTTGCCCAATTGGGCGAAAATTATGATGATCGCGTGGAAAACCTCACCTTGGCGCGGCTGACCGATCTGTTATCGGGAACATACTCTGCCCGGCTGCGGGAATTGCGTCGGACATTACTGTCGATTTCCGGTAATATCGAAAACACCCGTCGCAAAAATGCGATGTTGATTAACCGGTCGATGCATTACATCGGCGAAACGATGAAGATGATGGCCGGGGAGATGCCCACGGTCCAGGCCTACACCGAGCGTCCGGGCGGCCCCAGGGCCTCCGCCGCGTTAATCAGCCGGATTGGCTAGCCGAGGGGAGGGACGGCAACTATGTCGCTATCGATCTTTGGGGGTTTGGAAACCGCCCGTCAGGCACTACTGAGCCACCAGTATGAAATCAATACCATCGGGCATAATATCGCCAATGTCGACACTCCGGGTTTTACGCGTCAACGACCGATTTTAGCTACGTCGTTGCCGCTTTCGACGCCGGATGGCTCGATCGGCACCGGTGTCACGGTTTCCACCGTGCGCCAGATGCGCGATTATTTTTTGACCGGCCAATACCGCCGGGAAAATGAACAGCGCGGATCCTGGGAGTCGCTCAACCGGACGATGTCGCTGATTGAAAATGTCTTCCTCGAGCCGAACGACAACCAACTTAACGAGCTGGTCAATAACTTTTTCGATGCCTGGCAATCATTGTCGACCCGGCCCGACTCACAGTCGGAACGATCGAACCTGCGAGAGCAGGCGCAAGTTATGGCCAACGAATTTCAGCGCAACTCATTACGCCTTTCCGGAATTGCGGAAAATGTCAATGCGGAAATCGGCGCCCGGGTCGAGGAAATCAACCAACGGGCGGCGCTGCTGGCCGATATCAACCGGCAAATCAACAATGCCGAACTGAGCGGCCATTCGGCCAATGATCTCCGCGATCGCCGCGACAATATCGTTGACGAGCTTTCCGGTATGGTGAAAGTGTCGGTCATCGAAGAGTCTACCGGGGCGGCGCGGATTTTTATCGGGTCGATGGAGTTGGTCGGCAATGGCCACTATCAGAGACTGGGCACGATGACCGTGGCCCAAAATGATACAACGGTAAATGAAATTGTCTGGGAAAACACGACCACCAGGGTGACTGCCCTCGGCGGTGAATTACAGGCGCTGATCAAAGCCCGCGACGAAATTGTCCCCGGCTATATCGCCCAGCTCGATGAACTCGCACAAGGTATCGTCGAGGGGGTCAACGCCCTCCATCTCACCGGATTCGGCTTGAATGACCAGACCGGGATGCAGTTTTTCAACCCCGAAGGGGTTACGGCCTCGACGATCGATCTCTCCGACGATGTCAAGGCCGATTTGAATAACATCGCCGCGTCCTCTGCTGAAGACAGCCCCGGGAACAATATTGTCGCCCTGAATATTGCCGGTTTGAAGTCCTCGCCCATGATGAAGTTGGGTACGGTCAGTTATAGTGAATACTACGCGTCGCTGGTCGGCAATGTCGGCGTGCGCGCCAGCGAGGCCGCTGATTCATTCGACAGTTTCACTCTGGTGGTCGACCAACTGGAGTTCCAACGGCAGTCGGTGCAGGGGGTCTCGCTTGATGAAGAAATGGCGAATATGATCCGCGCCCAACATGCCTATGACGCGGCGGCGCGGATGGTCATGACGATCAACCAGGTCATCGGCACCATTGTCAACGAACTTGGTGTCGGGATGAGATAGCAGGAGGAAAACGGCCGCGTAAAGTGATTGCCCGCTTCATCCGATACTTAGAGCGAGGATGTCCATGGTCGGATATCCATTCCACACCACGGAGGGTGGATGCTCATTCTGACACGGAAGTTGGGCGAAAGCATTACAATCGGTGACGAGATCAAAGTTACTGTGTTGGGGATTTACGGGCGGCAAGTGCGGATCGGCATTGAAGCCCCGGCCAGTATCATCGTGCATCGCGAAGAGGTCTATCTCAAGATTCAGGAAGAAAACCGCAAGGCGTCACGGACTATCAAGGATGACCTGCTTTCGATTGCCCGCATCATCAAGGGCAAAGTGAGGTCGGATCCCGGCTCGTCCAATCAACAGACGCAATTGCGGTATCGGCCGATCAATCCGCAAAAAAAACGAGGGTCAAAAAACAATAAGCCACGGAGACCGGATTAATGTTCAAGCGGCGAGACGAGAAGCCGACCGAACCGATTGTCGATCCCCAGTTGGAATATGCCCGGCGGGCCCAACGCCGCCAGGGTAACGGCCGCGAACCCGATAAACTGGCCGCCGATCAGCCCAGCGGGATCGACCGCGATTTTTGTTTTTACAGCGAGGACCAGCGAGCGTGAGAGTAACTCAACAAATGATGATCAACCAGGTAGTGGGGAATTTATCGTCTTCCCTTTCCCGGTTGACCGGCCTGCAATCGCAGCTTTCTTCGGGACGCCGGATCGAAAAACCGTCCGACGACCCCCTCGGTGTGACCCGTGTTTTGTCCTATCGCTCGCAGTTGGCCGACATCGCTCAATACCAGCGCAATATCCGCGCCGGCAACAGCTGGCTGGCCACGGCCGAAAATGCTCTCTCCGGTATCGACTCGCTGACTCAGCAGGCGCAGGAGATTGCCACGGCGTTAAGCAATGACACCTATGACCAAAATGCGCGAATCGCGGCGGCCCAGGAAGTCCGTTCATTGTTGAAGCGAATGGTCGCGGACGCCAATACGCAAATCGACAACCGCTACATCTTCTCCGGGCACAAAACCCGCACCGCGCCGTTTGTCGCCTCGGATGAAGGAGTAATCTATCAGGGTGACCAGGGGGTCATCGAATACCAGGTTTCCGAACAGACGCGGATGCAGATCAACCAGGTCGGCTCGGAGACCCTGCTGCGGCCGATACTGACTCTGGGTGAAAAGGGCGATCTCGCCCCCGGCCTGAGCCGGGACAGTTTGCTCACCGAAATCAACAGCGGCGCCGGGCTTGACCTTGGTCCGCCCGCCAACGGTATTTTTGAAATTACCGATAATAACAGCGGGATTACCTATAGTGTCGATCTCTCCGCGGTTGTAACCATCGGGGATGCAATTGATCAGATCACCGCCGCGGTGCCGGATATTACGGCCTCGATATCATCGGCCGGCAATACTATCCGGCTTTCCCCGGTTGCCGGGCCGGGCGGGACAATCACCGCCAATACGCCGCTGACGAATCTGAACAACGGCGGCGGTGTCGAAACCGTCCCCGGCACATTTCATATTACCAATGACACGGGCACAATTGATGTCGAAATAGACTTGTCCGGTACGTCGACTGTCGGTGAACTTATCACGGCATTTAACACTCAGCTTGCCGGCGGCGGCGTGGCCAATGTTACCCTGGCAATCGACCCTGCCGGTACCGGCCTGCGGCTGACCGACACCAATCCGGGCACGCTCAATCTTAGCGTCGAAGACTATGATACGCAGGCCACCGCCGACGATTTGAAGATTAGCGGGTATCTTGGCGCGCAGCGTGACAGCGGCCCGCTCGACCCCCAGGTCGATTTCTCGGTTGGTGAAAGTGCCGGGGGAGTGGTTGCCGCCGAACTCGGTTTACTCGGAGAATTTCATACGGACTTTGACGGGACCGATCTCGACCCGATCCTGACCCGCGATGTTCAGGTTATGGATTTGGACAACCTCAAAGGCCTCACGCTTGGGACCTTGCAGATCGCCCAGGGAAATGTTATCGCCATGGTCGACCTTTCAACCGCGGTGACGATCGGCGACGTCATCGACCAGATTAATACTGCCGGGCTGGATCTCACCGCCTCAATTAATGATAACCAAACCGGAATCCAGATTGTTCCCAATGACCACACCCGCTCTTTGACGGTCACCGACGGTGACAGCACTAATACTGCGCGTGCGCTCGGCATCTATGGCTCGCCGGATTTGTTCGGCAGTATGAGTCTATTGGTCAAGGCACTGGAGACCAATGATCGGGAATTCATCGGTGAAATGATCGGCGGAATGTCCGAGGCCAACAACCAGTTGCTCAATGAACGGGCCACCGTTGGCGCAAAGATCATCAGGTTGGAAACCGCCGACGATCGGCTGACCGAAACAAGTTTATCGGTGACCGCTCTGTTATCGGAAGTCGAAGATGCCGATCTATTGCAGGTGACTACCGAACTGGCCGGGCGGCAAACATCATACCAGGCGGCGCTGAATGCGGCCGCACGCATGCTGACCCCGTCGTTAATCGATTTTCTGAGATAAGGGGTATGTCGTTGATTACCAATACGGCGCCACAAACATCTCCGCCCGCAGTAAACTCAGGCGGCGAGGAGAATAAACCGATGAGCGGTGAGACCGTGCAATTTGCCACGTTACGTTTCGGCGAGATTTCGGTGGCACCGGAACTGGTGGTCGCCTTCCCCAAAGGGATTCTGGGGTTCGAAAATGGCCGGCGATTTGTAATTATCGAAACGCCCGAGACCGAACCGTTCAGTTGGATGCAATCGCTGGACGATCCGGCACTGGCCTTTGTAATTGTCAATCCGATGCTGTTTTTCGCCGACTATAAGATTGATGTTGATCGGCGGGAACTCGACGAACTTGAAATAAAAGACCAATCAACCGTGGCCACTTATGCGATCGTATCGGTGCCCGACGGTGAGCTGACTAAAATGAGCGCCAACCTGCAGGGGCCGATTTTGATTAATACCCAAAATAACCTGGCTAAACAGCTGGTGCTCTCCAATGGGCCGTATACGACTCGGCACTACCTCCTCGACCCGCTACCCGCGGCCGACGGGCCCGGGAACCGGAAATAACCGTTCGCAGGACGGCGCTGGACGGCAGTCCGTCGCCGATAAAACTATCGCATTGCAGGGAAGCAGACGCGATGACTACCAGACAATCGACACCGACCAGGCCGGAGGCATTTACCCCTTCGGCCGACCAGTTACGTGATATGGTTGCCGGCGCCCTGGAGGGCGGCCGTATTGCTGAAACCTACGAACCACTCCGGCAACTCGTTCAGGCGGCCCCCGATGATGTGTCGATTCGGCTGCTTTTCGGCGTGATCTGCAGTGAAACCGGTCGGGTCGACCAGGCCGAGACGGCCTTTACCGAGGTTGTCCGGCGTGATCCCGAATCAACCGCCGCCTTACATAATTTGGCCATCCTCTATTTTGGCACCAACCGTCCGGCCCTGGCCGAGGAGAAACTGTGGGCGATTCTCAAGATTCATCCCGACGATCCGGAGACACTCAATGACCTGGCCGTCTTATACCAGTCGACCGAGCGACACGCCGAAGCCGAGAAAACATACGACACGATGGTAACCTTGGCGCCGGCCTATCGGAAGGGCTGGCAGAATGCGCTGGAGTTTGCCTACAACACGGCACGCTATGCCGGGGGCAAACGCTGGAGCGAAAACCTTGCCGCCCGCGATCCGGCCAATGCCGAACTTGCCGCCTGGCAAGATAAATTTACCAAAGCGGGGGAGACCCGGTCCGCTTCGTCAGCCGACGGGCCGGAGTTGACCGCCACACCGAAGAATGTCGGGACCGTGGCGGTCGTCGTGCCGGTGTATAACGGGGAAGACTGGATTGTCGAAACTGTGGAAAGTTTGCTCAAACAGGATTATCCCGATTGCGAACTGGTTATCGTCGACGATGGTTCGGTTGACGATACACCGGACGTCCTCGATCCATATCAAAATAAAATTACTTTACTCAGCCGCAAGCATGAGGGTTGGGCCTCGGCGGCCAATGCCGGGATCCAGCATGTTCGATCACCGTGGATCATGGCGATCGCCGGCGGGGGACGGGTATCTCCGGAAACCGTCAGCGGCCTGGTCAGCCGGGCGGCCGGGGCGGCCAATAGCGCGGCCGCTACTGACGACGATGACTGTTTGATTTTCCGGCGGGACCGCGTGGTGAGTGACGGGTTTTTCGCCTGTTGCGACGATGATGAACGGGGAGTCCGTGCCCGTCGATTGATGCACGGGGCGCTGGATTTGCCGGCGGCCGATACCTCAGTTGATGATGAATATGACCGACAGATTATTACCTGTCGACGCCGGGTGGTCAATGCCGCAATTACTGCACCGGTGCCGGCGGTACATACCGAAAAGCGGACCGGGAAATCGATATTATTTGTCGGTGCCGACGACCCGATGGGAATGTTTTCTTCATTTGCCGCGGCGATTAATGCCTATACGCCGCACCGGTGCCGGGTTGCTGTCCACCAGACAACCGGCAGCTTTGATTCGTGTGTTATCCTGCGACGTGAGGACGACCAGCGCGCCAATGTGCTCATCGAGAAAGAAGTAAGCCATCTGGCCGGTCAGGCAGATCATTTCGTTTTTATTGCCGGTGTGGCCTCCGGTGCCGCCCGGCATGATCGTCGCCTTGAAGATACCAGCGAACTGCCGTTTGGACAGATCGATTGGACCAAAATAATCGACGGCAGACCCTGCGCGGCCTTTTTGGTCAGCTCCCCGTCCGTGCGCGGTAACTATCGGTGGTATGGAAAGCGGTTTACCGAACGTGGCTGGCCGATTTTATCCTCGGTGCCCGACATTTGCCTCCAGATCCCCGAGGCGCATTTTGTGCCGCCGGTGCTCAACCCGCAATTTGCCGATTTGCCGCGGGCCGACCGGACTACTTCGCCGGTCGGCGTGGTTTATAATGGTCGTCCGACCTATGCGGGTGCGGGGGACGAGATATTTCTCTCGGTAATCGAACTGCTAAAAGAAAAACACGGCCGGCGTGTCTTGTTCGGACAATGCACGAATTTGTCCCTGGAAGAGGCGCTTACTCTCCGTTGCCACGCTCAGGTCGGCATCGATCGGATCTCGGTCGGTGCGCCGCGATTCGGCCTGACCAGTCTGGAAAACAGCGCGATGGGTTTGGCCAATATTGTCTATCTGGACGCCTTTGCCCGGTCGTTACTGCGGCAGGCCCTGCATACCGATGAACTCCCCTGGTGGCTGCCCGAATCGGCTGAGGCGTTGTATGATTGTCTCGATATGTTGATCGGCGACCCGAAAACCCGCAAAAAGAATATGAACCGTACCGCCGCCTGGTATCGCCAATATTGGGATACAGCCCGGCTGGTCGAAAACTTTGTCGAATTGCTGAATCAGTAAGTTGTCCACAAAGAGAATGCCATGGCCTCACGACGTAGTAAAAAGAAAAAACCACACTCCCGCCTTGTGCGCAAATCCAATGGCGCTCCGGTGACTGCCGACCGACGCAAGCAGAGGGAAAAACGGCAGGCGACGACACCACCGGTAGCCGAAATCAACCGCCTCGGCCGCCCGACAATCTCGGCCTGCCTGATCGTCAAGAACGAGGAAGAATACCTTCCCGGGTGCCTCGAGAGTATCAAAGGCCTCGTCGACGAGATCGTGATTGTCGATACCGGGTCGACCGATAAGACTGTCGAGATCGCCGAAAAATCGGGAGCGCGGGTCTATCACCATCAGTGGGAGAACGACTTTTCGAAGGCCCGGAATATTTCGATTGCTTACGGGACGGGCGACTGGATTTTTATCATCGATGCCGATGAAAAAATCGAAGCCGCCGACCTGCCGTTGATCAAAAAGACGCTGGCCCAGACGCCGCATAAAGCCGTCGCGATTTCAGTCTATAATTTTTCACCGAGCGCCGGGGAATCTACTTCGTTCCTCCCCTCGATCCGCTTTTTCCGACGAGACCTCGGGGCCTATTACGACGGCATCGTGCATAACCAGCTTCATCTTCCCGGGGGCGAAACGGCATTGCGCATTTCGGCCCACCTGTGGCACTATGGCTATGCACTTTCTCCGGAGAAGATGGCCAAAAAGATCGAAAGGTCCCGGGCATTGCTTGAAGCGCAACTCGCTGAGTCCCCCGACTATGCTTTCGCCCATTTTAACCTGGCCCAACTGTTGCGGGCGGCGGAGGAAATCCCTTCACCGGAGATGATGGACAAAGTCATCTATCACGCTTCCCGGGCGATTGAACTGACCGATCCGGCCGTGCCCGACCAACGGCATATTCATCTGATGGCGATGCACCAGTTGGTGACCGCCTACCATAAGAAGGGCGACTATAAACAGGCCGAACAGTGGTGCCATCAGGCGCTGGCCCTGCGGCCGGACTATCTTGATCCGGTGCTCAATTTAGGGCATATTTACGCGGCCACCGGCCGGTTCGAACAGGCGCGAAAGTACTATCTCGAATACCTCGATTTGCAAAAAAATTACAATGAGCACGACGAAGTCGAATTTTTTATCGTCCTGCACCTGCACAGCCGGGCCAATGCCTATTATGGCCTGGGGCTGGTGTGTGAGCAGGAAGACAAATATCACGAGGCGTTCAAATGGTACGACAAGTGTGAGCGTGAACAAGAGAATTATCTCGACGTCAATTACCGCCGGGCGGCTGCGCATTATCGCTTGGGTGAGCTGGAGCAGACGGTCGACTATTGCCGTAAGCAACTCAAACTCAACCCGAAACACGGGGAGAGCCAGATCCTCCTGGCTGAGGTTCGCCATCGGCAGGGGAGAGTTGAAGAGGCCGAGAAATATCTGCATGCTGCACTGGCGGTCGGTGATGAGCACAGTATTGCCTATTACCGGCTCTCGACAATCGAGCGGGAAAAAGGGAATTTCGGCAAAGCGTTGGAATACATCAATTCCTTACTCGCCTATGATCCGGAATTGACCGACGCCTATCAACGGCGCGCCGACATTTATTTTGCACGTAATGAATATGCCCTGGCGGCGGCCGATTATGAACGCTGTCTGGCCAATAATCCCGACGATGCGTTATTACAAAACAATCTCGGTAATTGTTGTCTGAAACAGGGTGATTTTGTTGCGGCTGAGAGCCGTTACCGTCAGGCGGCCGGCGCCGATCCGGGATTTGTCGAGGCACACCGCAATTGGGGACTCGCCCTGTTACGGCTGGAACGCGACGATGATGCCATTGCCGCTTTCGAAGATTTCCTGCAGAAATTCCCCGGTGATACCGATGTCATCGGGACCTTGGGCGACCTCTATTGCCGTTGCGGACGCATCAGCAAAGCCATCACCTGTTACGAGGAAGTCGTTGCCGCCTGTCCGGAACGGACAGCGACCTGGCTGCGTCTGGCCGATTGTTATCACAACCGGGGCTCGTTCGATGCCGCGTTAGTGGGTTATGAGCGTGTCCTGCAACTCAAACCCGACCACGGGCCGACCCTGGAACGGCTGGCCGACCTGCGCCAACAATTGCTTCGGCAACGTGAATTCAATCAGGCGCGACTTGAACCCCTGTCGAGTACCTGAGCGGGTTTTGTCGAAACGGAAAAGCCCCTGTCTCCCGGGGCGGAGTTTGCATTCTCAGCTCTGATGGCCTTTGCGCGGGTTGGCGTCCGATGATCCGTTCGCTTGCATGCCCTCGGGTTTACGTGAAGTGGTTGTATCGCAAACGCTAAAGTCTATTATATCGATTAGCGCTTTAGGTTTATTGTTCTCGTGGATTCTCGACCGTAATGTCCGCGTATTGGGCAGTGCTGCCGGATTTTAGGCCTGTTGATCTAATTGTGCACAGGGCCTGAAATTATCTAAAGAGAATCCTGCGGTATGCCGATTTTATCAGTAACAAAGGGAAATTATATCTGCGGAATGGACACGGAAATGGATTGAAAACAGGGAAGGAGGCAGGCACAAATCGCGTGCTTTAACGGTCGGCACAACGGCCGTCGATTACCGGCAGGATGCCGCTTGAGACCATCGGAGGTCGCACACTACGAATTAACTGCACTAATCGGATACGGATTATCCGATCAAGAAGTTCAAGGAGGAATTCGTAATGTCTCTGCGAATTAACCATAACATCGCGGCATTTGATGCTCATCGTAACTTGATGTTGACTACCAGGAACCTGTCCTCATCGATGGAGAAACTGTCATCGGGCTATCGCATCAACCGTGCCTCTGACAACCCTGCGGGTTTGGTTATTTCCGAACAGTTCCGGGCACAGATCGCCGGCTTGAACCGGGCGATTGAGAACTCGGAAGGTTCGATGAACATGATCCAAACCGCTGAGGGCGCCTTAACCGAAATCAACAACCTGCTGGTCAAGATGCGCGAATTGGCCATTCACGCGGCCAACGAGGGCTTCAACGACACCAGCCAGTTGGCGGCCGACCAGGCGGAAATCACCAACTCCCTGGCGACCATTGACCGTATTTCGGTCAACACCCAGTTTGGGACCAAGACCCTGCTCGACGGGACGCGGGAAAATGTTGCCACGATTACCAGCGGCAACTCCAGTAACCTGTCGATTAAGGAATCCGGCCTAAAAACCGGTAACCATGACATCGTGGCGACCAAGACAGCCGAATCGTCCTCGACGTTGAACTCCACGTCGCTGGGCCTTTCGGTCAAAACCGGCGGCTCGACGTACAACCTTGCTGAAGGTGTGCACACTGTTGACGTGTTGCAGGCCTCGGCTGGCGCCAGCCGTACCGGCGATGCGATGCCTTTTACCGATGCCTTTGGCACCACCCTGACTTTGGCCGATACCGCCACACAGGCGACGATCAACTCCGGCGTCGCGGCCGCGGCGACGGCCACCGGCGGTACTCATAACGGCGATTATGATTTCGTCTTCGATTATCAGGAGGCGGGCTCCAATGCGGTCGGCCAGCAAACGCTGACTATCCATATCGCCACCGGTGATACTGCGGTTAATGTCGCGACCAAGCTCAACACCGCGGTCCAGAATAACGCGCTTTTGGCCGACACGATGTCCTTTGCCTCTGTTGGCGGCGGCGCGATTGGCGCGGTTGGCCTGACCCTCTCCGGGACCGGCGCGAAGTATTCGGTCCAGTATGTCTCGCAGTCCTCGACTGCCGGTACCGATTATATTGACTTCGGCGGCGTAGCCAAAGCCAAGCGCGGCTACTCGGACGACCAGTTCAAGATGACGATCACCACGGCGAATAAAACCGCAGACACCAAGACGCTGGACCTGGTGACGGCAGCAGCCACTTTCAAAAACTTTGCGACAGTGGATGACCTGGTTGCCGAATTCAACCGGGCGCTCGATGTTTCCTTCGGTAGTGTCACCGCCGGTGTCGGCGCCAAGTTGAATGTCGAAGCGACCAAGGTCGCCGGAGCCGACCAGATCACGTTGACCACCGCCGATGAAGGTTCGGCGTACAAGGTCAAGATTGAATCGGTGGGTGTTGCCGAATCCAATGCCGAGAACGTCCTCGGCTTCGCCACGG
>JAJRUJ010000050.1 GCA_024277855.1 Candidatus Zixiibacteriota bacterium | reverse complement strand
TGTCAGGATAACGGTCGTCCGTCGATTGATCCGGAGGTAGTGATTCGCCTGTTTTTATTGCAGGCGATCGAAGGGCTCTCTTCGGTTCGGCGGCTGATGCAGCGAGTCCATGTGGATTTGGCTTTTCGCTGGTGCCCCACCTAAGTGAAGTCCCGCAACGCGGGACGAAGTGCCAGGTGGGTTTAGATAATCATTGCCTGTATGGTTGGATTTGGCTAAGATCTGAAAAGATGCGCAGGTTCGCGCTTGCCTGTCAGCCATTGTGCAACGGGAGAAGCGGCGATTTAAAAAACGCACCTGTTAGGTGCGGCACCGGCGCGCCGATTTCTACGCAGCAATCATTTTGAATAGAGCCCGCGGACTACGAGAGCTGCGTTTGAAGAAGAGTCCCAATCTATCGCACCAAACCGGGTGTAAGTTCTGTCCGCGCATCTGATCTTCGCCCGCCTCAGCGTTTGCCCTGCGCTTTCGCGTTCGCAATACTCGCCAGGATCCGCTCAGAGATCATTTCCACAGTTAGAGCAAAAACGCGCCTCACCCGGGGTTACGTGTCCACACTTGGCACAACGAGAACCGGTGGGGGGGCCAGCAGTGGCAGGTCCTGCGAACGAGAGCAATAAGAAAATGGCTCCGAAGACAGCAGCCCCATATCCTATGTACTTAACAGTTGTTGCGGTTGTTACGAGACTTTCTTGTTCGGTGCGTGTGTGGGCGTCTCTCCCCCCACCAGGTGCAACTTTGTAGGCCTCCGTTTTGAGCGCTGGCGGGACAACTACTACGAGAACAAAAGCGGCAATGAGAAGAATCCCCCCTATGATCAAATATTTTCGTTTTCGCATACTTCCGCCGCTACCATTCCCTGCTAACTCGTTCCTCGTCAGCTTCCGTTTAGTACGCATGTGGACACCTGCCTTTACTCCCAGAAATGAGGTGGCAACGATTAGAATTCCATTGAAGAGCATCCATACAAGACCCAGGCGGAGAGTTTCACCGATGTTGCCGAATACCAGGAAGCCAGCCCAATACAATCCAGGCGCGAATAATATGCCAAAGGGCACGGTAAGTGTTATGCGTTGCATGCAGAGCCCGGTAGCCATGCTGCCTCCAAAGGAGACAAGGGCGAAAGCACCAACCGCAAATAATCCTCGTGGGAATTCAAGGATGCCATAGCGGACACCAAACACTAAAAGTACCCAAGAGAGGAGCAACCCAAGGGCTACGGCTCCAACATCGCGTGGCTTGACCATACCGACATGCTCCCATTTGCTAGAGGTTTATACTCCACTGTATGTCGTCAAACTGTATGTCGTCAAACAAAGTGGACAAGTTGTCTGATCTTTCCCCAAATAATGGACACGGCCTTAAGATAGGGTAGCCGCGTTTTCGAAGTCAACTGGGCTTTTATAGCCCAGCGTCGAGTGGCGGCGTTCCCGATTGTAATACATCTCAATATACTCAAAAATCTTTCTTCGCGCCTCCTTTCGGGTCAGGAATGTTTCCTCGTGCACCAATTCGGTTTTCAACGTTGCATGGTGCCCCACCTAAGGGCATGTTGAAAAAGTCCTTGTGGCTCTGCAGTACGATTACTAGATCATATTCATGCAAACACGACGCGCGAAGTTGGGCTACGAGATGATGCTCTTGCCGCCTTTGGAGAGCTTCATTCGTCCGGATCATCCGTTACGGGCAGGCGTGGCCCTGACCAACGGGGTTTTCTTGAAAACCCGGCGGTCAGGGTCTACAGGCGCATTCCATGGAGTTGTTGTCTTCGAATTGCTCTCATCCTTTGAGAGAGGCAGGCGTGGCCCTGACCAAATGGACTTTTGCAAAAAGTCCTGCGGTCAGGGTTTCAAGGTGCGTTCCCGTATATCACATCTGCCGATTTCAGCTAAGTAAAACGATAAAAGGCAAAATGGATTCCCGCTCATACGGGCGTCACCGCCCGAGGCGGGAATGACAGATTGTTGTTGTCTGCTAACCCATCCGCCGCGGCGGGCTACCCCAACTATGGCGGGCATCGCTCTGGATGGGCTACGGATTATCATAAAAGTCCCTGTGGTCAGGGCCACGCTCCCGTCTTCATTTCGCCCGCCCAAAAACAGTGCGTCGCTTGACACAAAATCAGGGCATCGACTTGGCCGGAATACAGACCATGAGATCAGCCGGGGAATAAAATGGCATTATAATGTATTTACTGTCAATGCCTTAGGTCGGGGAGCATGGTTTTTCTCCCATCCTCTCGCACAATCTGCCCGTTTTTTGCTCTTGCTAAAAGTAGAAAAAGTGACCTAATTAGGGAACGGAAACGGGCTTCGGGGTGTATATCTTGCTGAACGGGCTCGGTCGGTTCCCGAGCTTGGGAGTGTGATATGGAAACGCAAAAGCAGATTGATCATGACTTGATGCGGCGCATCCAACGGGATGATTTCACCGCATTCGACAAGCTCGTCGACCGTTATAAGGACCGTTTGGTTAACGTCTTGTTCCGTATGCTCAATGACCGGAACGAAGCCGAAGACCTGGTGCAGGACACTTTCCTGCGTGTTTACAAACATCGCCAGGATTATGATTTCACGTACTGCCTGTCCACCTGGATTTACACCATTGCGCTGAACCTGGCGAAAAACGAACTGCGGCGGAAAAAGAAATTCAAATTTTTCAGCATCTTCGACATGCAGGAAAACGGTGTCGAACTGAAAGACAACAAGCCCGGTCCGCAATCGTTGAAAATGGTGCTCGACAAGGCCATCGCCAAGTTGCCGACCAAGTATAAAACGGCATTTGTCTTGCGTGATGTCGACCAAATGAGTTATGACGAAGTCGCCCAGGTGCTCGGCGTGCCGCTGGGTACGGTCAAATCCCGGGTCAATCGGGCGCGGGCAATTTTGAAAGATGAATTACGACCCAAACTGGAGGAACGGCGTGCGCTGTCAAAAGGCTCTCTCGTGCCTGTCCGCACAATGTGACGATACGCTCTCCGAGCAGCAGCGGCGTGAGTTGGCTGCTCATTTGGAGGAGTGTGCGTCCTGCCGGCGTGAGGCATTCTATTTCTCCGAGATCAAGGGTCAAACCGGGCGGCTCGACAACGTCCGCACGCGGATCGATTTTAACTTACGGTTAAAATCCAGGATTAATACCTGGGAGGCCGAACAGGCCAGGCCGGTCGAGCCATCGTTGTGGCAAACCCTCGCCGGGTATCCGGCCCGGATCGGCGAATTCGCGCACGCGCTCTCCGGCATTCTTTATGGTCCACGGAGGTATGCATTGGTCGGCGTAGCGTCATTATTACTCGCCGCCGCAGTCTGGACCGGTTACACCACCAATGGCTTCATCGTTGGCGGCCAGTCCTATACGTCTCAGGTTGCTGAGATTGCCCCGGTTGATATGGTCACGGCGCGTGCTTACCTGGTAGATCAGGAAAGTGCTGCCGAGGCCGGTTTTGGCTATCTGGCTTCCGGAATCAGTCTGGTCGACCATGCCTCACCCCGGACCGAACCAAATTATGTCATGCCCACGGTTCCTGCCGAACAGATGAGCGCCCAGGTAATATTTTGATAACCAGTGACATACGTCCAATTACCACCGCCGTTTCGGCGGTTTTTTTATGGATTCATCTGTCTGGGCGTCTATTTCCCGGAACGGTCAACGCACAGAATGGTACAAAAGTGTGACCTGATCGGGACTGACTAAAAGGAGGTGACCGGAGTCTGTTGCGAAGGACTTTCACTCACATTGCCATACTGACGGCTTTGGCTGTTGTCTGTTTTGTTCCGCCGAACGCCGGCGCCGAGAATCTCGGTTTTTTGCAGTTGGTCGAGCAGGATGTGCAACGGCTGGCCGACGGTGTCCGCCCTTCGGTGGTCACCATCCACGCGATAAGCCGCCAACCGGCGACAGCCGGTCATTCCGGCTCGACAATGGGCAGTAATGTGGTTTCCACCTTTGTTGGTTCCGGAATCGTTCTGGATACCACCGGCCATATTCTGACCACGGCTCTGGTCGTTGAAGGCAGCGATCAGTTCCTCGTCGTACTGCCCGACTCCCGTGTATTTGAGGCCACTCTGGTCGGCAAGAACTCCGCCGCCGATGTTGCCGTTTTACGTATTCCGGTACGCGGTCTGATCCCGCCGGTCTGGGATGATTCAGACAGTCTTCGGCCCGGTTCGATCATTGTCACAATGGGCAATTCTTACGGCTGTGGTCAGGCGGTGTCATGGGGGACGGTCAGCGGTTTCCGACCCGACGGTTCGACGATCCAAATGAACGTGTCCGTTTCTGCCGGCAATTCCGGGGGCGCGGTGATTAATTCGGCGGGTAAAGTCTCCGGCATGATTAAGGCCAAAGTATCCGAGGCGAGCCGGGTACCGCCGATGCGGGTGCGTTCATCCCGAGATCCTAAAAACAGCTGGCATCTTCCCGGATTCAAGATCGAACTCCCGACTGCCGGTGTCGCCCTTGCCGTTCCGATCAATATGGCCCTTACCGTTGCCGAGCGGCTGGTCCGGGGTGAGGGTGATGAATATGCCTACCTTGGGGTTTATGTCTCCGATGTCTACTCCTGGCTGGCTCAATTTTACCACACGGACAAAGGTGTGGTCGTCGGCGGGGTTGTCGAGCAGACCCCGGCGGCAAAATACGGCTTACAGAAAGGTGATTTGATTCGCGGCTTCGATAATGTCAAAGTGCAAAATGTCCGTCACTTTCGTGAGTTGATCGCCAATACCCGGCCGGGAGACCGGGTGATGTTCGACATTTTGCGCGGCGGCACATCTGCACTCAAAGTCAATCTGGTCATGGGCCGGGCAGGAACACCACGCTACATGGAGCGTGGCTGGTCCGATGACGTCGTTGCCAAGTCTGATTTGGTGCGAGAATCCGCTGAGCCGCAGATGATTCACCCCGATGACTCAATGTCAATCGAACGACTCAATAAAATCCGTCGGCGGATTCTCGAAGGGGGTGATTCCCTCCAGACAATTCCCGTCGATGTCAGACCGAATCACTGATTGACCGGTTTTTGGCTGTCAAACTTCCCCTGGGGCGCGGGGGTTTTTTTTTGGCTGGCTCGGCCGGATGATGTAGATTGCTAAAGTAGGAGTGTATCCCGGACTCCCGGTTGTGGCAGAGGATCGAACGTGCGCAAACGATATGTCGTCATTCTGATTGTCCTGACCCTGGTGGTCCTCCTCCCGGTGGCTTCGGTGGTTGTGATCACCCAGACCGGTATTTTGCGCAACGTTGTGACTTCCCGGCTCAATGGATATCTGCCCGACCAACTCGGTGTCGAAGTCCGGCTCGGTAAGGTCTCCGGTCCCTATTATCGCGGACTGACCGTGACCGACGTCCTGATCATAAATCCTGACTACCCCACCGATACCATTGTCTATGCCGAACGCGTCAATCTCAGTTATCATATCCTGGAACTCTGGCGCGGCCAGTGGAATATTAAATACGCCAATATCTCCGGTTTGTATGTTCATCTCCCCGACGACTCAACTTTGCATATCTGGACTACTGCGTTCGGGCCGCAGAAAAATACGGCTGAACGGGAGACACCCGATTTCAGCATCGATACTCTGCTGGTCGATCTGCGTACGCTCACGGTTGCCGACGAACCACGGTTGACCGTCGACGGCCTGAAACTGGATGTTTCGCTGGTCCATGGCGAGGGTCAGTATGCCCTGCAACTCCGCGACGCTCGCGGTGACCTGACCGGTCTGAACCTGCGCGCCATTCAGCTCCAGGGGGCCGGCCGGCAAAATGTCGATGGGTGGACTATCGATTCGCTTTCGGTTATCACCCCCCTGTCGGAAATATCTCTCTCCGGGTCGGGAAATACCCGGGGCGTCCTGGACGTGACCACTGCGCCGCTGTCGCTGGATGAATTATCGCGGGTAACCAACGGTTCGCTGCGGGGGAATGCCCGCTACCAGGGGACCATCAGTTTCGATTCTCTCGGTGTGATCACCGGCCAGGGAAAACTTTCCGGGAGTATCCAGGAACGCCGGATCGAGGGGGTCGATGTTGATTTTGCCTATCAGGACAAGCTGGTTAATGTTGACCGTTTCACCGGCCGTGCTCTATCCGCCTGGTGGAACGGCAGCGGGTTCATCGATTTCAATACCGACCTTACCGATTATGGGTTCGTCGGTGACGTCCGGGGATTCAACCTTAACCGGGTGGCGTTTGAAACTTTCGAAAGCAGTTTGAGTGGATCGGTCTCCCTCAAAGGATCCGGCCTGCGTTCGCGCGACTTGCAGATGGGCATCGACGTTGAGCTTGAGGGGCGACGGTTTGATTCGTACACCTTCGACTCGGCGGCCGGACATCTCGAGGTCAATACCGACGTCGTCACTTTTGCCGACGGTTTCGAGGTGCGTTACAAGAATACGACGGTTGATTTCTCCGGTTTCCTCGAATATGAAGACTCGCTGGATATCCTGGCCAATGTCTATTTCGATGATCTGAGCGATTTTACCGGGCAGACCTTCATCGACAGTCTGGATGGTCGGGGATATGCCTACTGCAACCTGCTGGGCGAAACGGCCTCTCCCGACTTGATCGGCCGGTTCGATTCTGATTCCCTCCGCGTGTTTGATCTGCAAACCACTCTATTTTATGGCACGTATAATATCCCCAATTTCTTCGACAACCGCGGCGGCTGGGCCGACCTCCATTGGGGCCGTGCAGTTGGGTGGACCCTGCCTATCGATTCGTTAATCGGCCGTCTCCGCTTCGACGGCACCCAAGTCTATTTTGACTCGAGTTGCGCCTATTTTCCCGCTGTTTTCCTTTGTGCCGAAGGACAGCTTGATTGGGGGAAAGATACCGTCCCGGTCGAGTTTTTTAAACTCGCGGGCGATTTTGAAAAACGGCAATTTTACGCTGTCGACACTGTGCATCTGAGTGTCGATTCGGTCGGCTTTTCTTTCGCACCGCTGGAGATCGACGGTGATCTCGGACGGTTGCGGGGAGAAGGCACGATCGATTTCAACACCAACATGGACCTGCAGTTGACCTTTGATGAGTTTCAATTCGAACCATACTGGCACCGACAATTCCCCGATCTGCCGCTGGCCGGCATCCTTTCGTGGGAGGTGACGTTGGGCGGCGATTTTGACCAACCGATGATCAGCGGTTCCGGGGCGGTCGACAGTCTGACCTATGACGGTGAATACCTGGGTGAACTCAGCGGCAACCTATCCTATGCCGATTCACGTCTGACCGTCGACACCTTTCAACTGGTCCAGCCACTCTGGCAATTTACCGGGAGTTGTACCTCACCGGTCGACCTCTCATTCGGTGCGGTCGACCGGCGGTTGCTTGACGCCCCACAGGATTTCCGTTTCTATGGCAAAGGTACTGCCCTCGATCCGGTAGTCTGGTTCCTGCCTGATGTCGTCGAATCGGTCGCAGGGCCGTGGAATTTGACCGTCCGGCTTTCCGGCACTCCGGCTAAACCTCGCTTCGAGGGTCAGGGATATCTCGTCGACGGCGTCGTCAAGGCAGTCGAACTGCAGGACCCGATTGAGAACCTCGATATCGGTCTCGAATTAAGCGGTGACACTGTCCGGGTTGTCGGCGCGACAGGGCAGATAATCAACGGCAAAAACAAGGGGACTATTTCCGCCGATGGGACGATCCAGGTCGTATCGCTGGACACTTATAATTACAACTTGCGAATTATCGGTAAAGAAGTGCCGGCCCGGTTCGAGTTTTCCGACTACCAGGTAACCGCCGATCTGGACCTGACGGTCACCGGTGCGACGCCGCCGCTGGTCGCCGGCTCCATTGATGTTCTCAAAGGCGAAGACCGTGAGGAATTATCTTACGAGGAAGAATATGAATTTCCGGACAGCACTGTCTGGGATTGGGATATAGCGGTGGTCAGTCCGGGAAACTATTGGTTGCGCAATGACCAGATAAACGCCGAACTCAGCTTCGATCTGCGTTTGTTGCGCGATAACGGCATTATCTCAATCCTCGGGACCGCCGAAATCGTACCCGGGCGCAGCCGGGTCTATATCTTCGACCGGGTCGGCCGGATCGAGCACGGCACTCTGATCTTTGATGAAGTGAGCAATGTCGACCCGCAACTCGACCTCGAAATCTCTTTCCGCATCCCGTCCGCCGGCGGCATTGGTTCGACCGACCAGACCAAACAGCAGGAATTCGCGCGCGATGTCGACCTTAAACTCCTCGTCAGTGGTCGGGGTTCTGAACCGCTGATCCGCGCCGTGGACGGTTCGCCATACTCCGAGCAGGATATCCTCCTGTTATTGGCCGCCAATCGTCCCGCTACGCTCGGTGATGAAAGCTCCGAGGGTAATATCTACCTCGACCGGATCAAATTCGCGGCCAGTGGACTGTTGTTTTCGCAGTTGGAACGGATGATGGGGCGGGCGATTGGTCTGGAAACAATCAGTCTCAACACCGGTTCGACGACCGCCGACACCGAATTGACCCTCGGCGGTTATTTTTCTCGCAATTTTTATGTCTATGGCACCAGCCCGGTTGCCCTTGATCGGGGGCAGGACGTTGGTTTTGAATTTCGCTTCCGACGCGGCCTGTATCTCGACGGCAAGCGGGACCGCGATAACCTATACCGGCTTAACCTCCATCTCAATTGGGAGTATTGATTTCGTGACTGCCTGTCAGCAGGACATCTCTCGTCGATTGTTCCCCTGTCTCCAGGTGGTCATCGCGTTGATCTTCGTGGCCGCGATGGCTGCGCCTGTGGTCGCCGCCGGAAAACTCCCCGTAGCTCCGGACGATGAGCGCTGGTTGCAACGCCGTCAGGAAGTCGAAAAAGTAATCATCACCGGTGCCGACAAGATTTCCCCCGGTGAAATAATCAGGCGGATGGAAATGCGCAAAAACTCCGGTTGGGCCAAATTCGGTTTGCGCAAAAGCCGGCGGATTCTCCGGGGCGCGTGGGATCGCGACCGTCAGGCGATCCTTACCTTCTACCAGGCGCATGGTTTTCTCAATGCTGCGGTGACAATTTCCCTGACCAAGGATGAGAAAACCGAACGGGCTATTGTCACCGTCGAGGTTGTCGAAGGCCCCCGTACTGTCTGGGGCACTGTCGAGATTGTCGACACGACGACCGGGATTGCCTATCGGACCAAGCGCTGGCTCCGGCAAATCAAGCGCGGCAAACCGGCCAATCCGCGCCTGTTGCATCAGGTAGTTGCCGAGTGTAAGACGACCTATGCCGATTTTGGTCATCCCTATGCGCAATTCAATGCCGGTTGGAACGTGGATTCCACTCGCTGGGACACCGCCAACGTGACCATCACCGTCGATGCCGGTGCCCGGACGTATTTTGGCGACGTGAAAATCGAGGGCAATACCTATACCAAGACCCGGATCGTCCGGCGTGAACTGGATTTCAAGCCGGGCGACCTCTATTCGCGCAAAAAAATAATTGAATCGCAAAATAACATCTACCGTACCGGACTGTTCACCTACACCCGGCTGCGGGCCGCCGCCGACAGCGTCGACGGCGCTCCGGTTGCTCAGGGTAACCCCAATTTCACCGTCAAGGTCGTTGAACGTAAACCGTCCTACGTCGGATTTGCCACCGGCGCCGGTCAGGATAAACAACAAGACCTTACCTGGGATTATTCGTTGGAATGGGGGACGCGTAACTGGTTCGGCACCGGGCGCAAATGGGCGCTGACCGCCAAATCCGAGTTTATCGTCGTCACCGACTGGCGCGTCTTGTATCATCGTTTCGAGGCCAGTTATACCGAACCCTGGGTCTTTGGCTTGCGGTTGCCCACCACGATTCAATTGGCCTATGAACCGGGGGTGCGTTCGGCCGTCCAGCCCTATCGGATCGAGAAAATCGAAGGTGAGTTGAATTTCTCCCGCCGTTTCGATGTGGACAAGCAGGTTTGGCTTTCGTTCGTGTATGAAAATGTCAATATCTTCGGCATCGATAAACCGATCGAGGAAATTCTTGCCGAGGAAGGGATCACGATTCGCCGCAAGCTTGTTTTTGCCATCGAGAAAGACTCCCGCCCGAATATTTTCATCCCCACCTCGGGCTCACATACGCGGCTCGATGCCGAGTATGCCGGCGGATTTTTGGGTGGCGATATCGACTTCTACAAACTAGTCGGTTCATGGTCGCGCTACCAGATGATGGCGGCCAGTGTTTTCGCCACCCAGCTGAAATTCGGCTGGGTTAAAAGCCATTCCGGCGGCCCGCCGGTCCCGACCTCCGACCGTTTTTATCTGGGTGGAGCCAACTCCATCCGTGGTTACAGCGAAAACGGGGTCGGGCCGATGACCGACGGGACTCCCGAGGGCGGCGGCGTCATTGCCGTGGGCAATATCGAATTACGCACGCCGGTCATCTGGAAACTCTGGTTTACCGTCTTTGGTGATGCCGGGAACAACTGGAGCAACTATCACGACATGGCCATCGATGATATCCTGGTCAGTCTCGGTCTCGGTGTCCAGTTCATCTCACCGGTCGGGCCGTTGCGGCTGGACTATGGCCGCCGGGTCCGCCATCACAACCATCCGGCCTCCGACCGCGTGCATCTTGCCATTCTTTTTGCTTTTTAGATTTACCGCCGGGGTACACACTGCGTATTTTCGGGAAACATGATTGATCGATTGGAGCGACAATGCGACCACTAATCGGCCTGACAATGTGGGTGGCCCCCCATGATGATGACCGCACATATCCAACCCCGTACACATTTGAATTCTTGCATCGCGCCTATGCGTATATGATTCGTAAGGCGGGCGGGGTGCCGATTCTCCTGCCGAATCCGTCGGATAGTACCGAGGTTTCCTGTTTGCTTGGTGTGCTCGATGGTCTGTTGCTGACCGGTGGGGAAGATCTCGAACCGCATTGCTATGACGAGGCCGTGCAAACCGACACGCTTGAACTGGCCCCCGACCGCGATACATTCGAATTGATGGCGGTGCGTAAGGCCGATGAACTCGGTTTGCCGATTCTGGCGATTTGCCGGGGTATCCAGACGCTCAATGTCGCGCACGGCGGCACCCTCTGGCAGGACCTCCTCGAACAACGGCCCAAGCCGACTGATAACCATTCGCGCGGCGGATTGTTCTACCGGCGGTTTCACATGGTCGATATCCTGCCCGGCAGCCGGTTGTACGATATCGTCGGCAGGGACGCGATCAAGGTCAGTACCGCCCATCATCAGGCGATAAATACGCTCGGCAACAATCTCAAAATCACCGCCCGCTCAACTGAGGATAATGTTGTCGAAGCCGTCGAATTTCCCGGCGAGCGATTTGTGCTGGGCATGCAGTGGCACCCGGAGATCGATGAAAACGACGAGGCCACCTGCAAAATCGCCAGTGCTTTCGTGGATGCCTGCAAAAAATAAGTGCGTGGCGGACGTCCCGAGGTTGTCCCAAAAGATCGTTTCGTCGGATCCTGCCCCGCCATAGTTGGGGTGGCCTGCCGCGGCGGATGGGTTAGCAGGCAACAACAATCTGTCATTCCCGCCTCGGGCGGTGACGCCTGTATGAGCGGGAATCCATTTTGCCTTTTATCGTTTTTACTAAGCTGAAATCGGCAGATGTGATACACGGGAACGCACCTT
>JAJRUJ010000049.1 GCA_024277855.1 Candidatus Zixiibacteriota bacterium | reverse complement strand
GGTCTTGTCCGACATGTAGGCCACCCATTTGCCGTCCGGCGACCAGACGGAGTATTTTTCATCGGCTCCGGGAGTAGTGGTCAGGTTGCGGGTATTGCCGTGTTCGGCGGGCACGGTAAATATTTCACCGCGCGCCCCAAAGAGCGCCCGTTTTCCGTCGGGAGATAAATTGTAGTCGCGGATGTTCCCCGAAACACCCACATACTCCGGCCGCATCAAGACCCGGTCGTCACCGAGGGATATCTCGATTTTTGTGGCCTGTTCGGTATTCGTGTCGAAAACATAGAGGAAGCCGCCGTTTTCAAAAATAATCTTGCCGCCCGGTCCCGATTCGGGCCAGCGGACATCAAACTCGGTGAAGTTGGTCACCTGGGTGGTTTGTTTGGTCGCCGGGTCATAGCGATAGAGATTTAATGTCCCGGTGCGGTCGGAGTTAAAATAGATTTTATCGCCGATCCAGAGCGGGCAATTGTCGGAACCGTCCCAATCGGTAATTTTCTCGGCCTGGTACGTTGCCAGGTCATAAATCCAGACATCCTGGGCCATCCCGCCCATATACCGTTTCCAGGTGCGGAAATCGCGGCCGATTGGGGTATAGACGATTTTTTTCGCGTCGGGTGAAAACTTGGTGAAGCTGCCCTCGGGCACCGGCAGGCGGCTGGGATAACCACCGGCCGGGTCGACCAGGAATAACTGCCCTGCAAACATCTCGTGCGATTCTTTGCGCGAACGATAAAGAATGCGCGAACCATCGGGCGTCCACCCCAGGACCATATTTTCCGGCCCCATTCGTTCGGAGCCGCGCTGATACCCGGGATGATAGGACAGTTGTTTTGGGGCGCCGCCCTCGACCGGCATCACATACACGTTAGCGTCGCCGTCGTATTCGCCGGTAAAAGCGATCTGGCGGCCATCGGGCGAAAAACGACCGAATAGTTCCAATCCCTCATGATTGGTGATCTTGCGGGCGAGACCACCGGTGGCGGGCACTGTCCACAAATCTCCCCCATGGGAAAATACAATCAAGTCGTTGTGGATATCCGGAAACCGGAACAGCCGATCTTCGGCTGCGGCCGATGACGTACATAGTCCGCCGACAAAGCAGATGATCAGCACAAGCTTGAGCAACTTGGACATGAAGTTCCCCCGGGCATGAATGTTGATGAATTGATCGTTACATGCTGTTATGGTAAGCGAAATATCTCACGACAGCAAGTTGCCTGCGGAATGATTTTGTTCCCGCCTCTTGTGGTCTGTGCCGAACCTTTGCACTTCTTCCGGTCAGCGAAGCCGCAAATCCTGAATTGCCCGAACCGGTTTACCGGTTGTCATAAGAGGCATTGCGTCCTTAGCATTTGTCGAGATGAATGTTGTGACCGGAAATGCCGAACCGGAATACCCTTTTTCTTTCGTTGGTGATCAACTTGTCATTTTTTGACAGAAAGTGAATGTTTGTCCATCGAGTAAATACAGAATCGGTCATTAGATTTAAAAAACGTCTCACAAATGACAGTCACTGACGTAATTGGGGAAATATTAACGGGGAGAATTTGGGGCTGTATTTTGCGAGCTGGATTTTCATGCCGGTCGCAATTCATGATAATTCGGAAAATAACAAAGAATGAATAGATTCATACTAAGGAGGACTCGGTGGAAAATGTAACCGAAAAACTCATTGAGTGGGGTACACTCTACGGCACCAAGATCATCGCCGCCGTCGCCATTTTAATCATTGGGCGGCTTGTAGTCGGTATCCTGACCGGAATCATTCGGCGGCTAATGAGCCGGGGCAAGGTCGATGAGACCCTGACCAAATTCGTCGTCAGTCTAACTCGCATTGCGCTGATGACGTTTGTCTTTATTGCCGCGATCGGCGCCCTCGGGGTAGAGACAACGTCTTTTATTGCTATCATCGGCGCGGCCGGACTGGCTGTTGGTTTTGCCCTGCAAAGCTCGCTGGCCAACTTCGCCTCCGGCGTGATGTTGATTATCTTCCGTCCGTTCAAGGCGGGTGATTTTGTGGAGGCCGGGGGGACGACCGGTTCGGTCGAGTCGATCCAGATTTTCAGTACCGTGTTGAAAACCCCGGACAACAAGAAAATTATTGTGCCCAACAGCAATATCACCGGCGGGAATATCACCAACTATTCGGCAATGGACACCCGGCGGGTCGATATGGTTTTTGGCATCGGTTACGGGGACGACATCAAAAAAGCCAAAGAAACGCTGGAACAGATCGTGACCGCCGATTCGCGGGTACTCAAAGATCCGGCGCCGACGATTGCTGTCTCCGAACTGGCCGACAGCTCGGTCAACTTCATCGTCCGGCCCTGGGTCAAGACCGCCGATTATTGGGGAGTCTTTTTCGACGTGACTGAAAAAGTGAAGCTGACATTTGACGAACTGGGTATTTCGATCCCGTTCCCGCAACAGGATGTGCACATGTTTCAGGAGACATCGGCCTGAACCACCGTCGTTATTATTGTGGTAAATATCGCAAAGTGAAATCGGAAGACCAGCCAACTATCCGGACAGTCCCTTTTGGGGCTGTCCGATGTTATTGAAAGGATCGGGGAATGAAAAAAACCGCACTCGCGCTGTTTGCCTGCTTGGTATTGCTGACTGCTACCGCCTCCGCGTCGACAGATTCGCTGTCCTGGCGGCCGTCGGTCGATCTGATGTTCACCCTGACTCAGAATGCCTACTCAGACAACTGGGCCGGCGGGGATGTGGGAAGCGTGACCTGGGTCGGGACCGCCAACCTGCGGCTCGAGCGGCAGTTCCCCACCCCGTGGAACTGGCGAAATATTCTCAAACTCTCTTTTGGTCAGACCCATAACCAGGACGCCGATTCGCGCCAGTGGAAACGGCCGTTCAAATCGACCGACCTGATCGATTTTGAAAGTCTTTTGCGCTACCAAAGATGGGCGATGGTCATCGAACCCTACGTCGCATTTCGGCTGATTTCCTAGTTCGAGGATGCCACCTATGAAAATTACAAGCTGCAGTTTAACCCCCTGGATTTGACGGAATCGGTGGGCGCGGCCAAATCACTTTACAAAAAAGGCGATGATGAATTCATCAGTCGCCTCGGCCTTGGCCTGCGGCAGCGGATCATGCGGATGCCGAATGCCGCGTTCACCGAGACCGAGTCTGAATCCTCCAATGACGGCGGCCTGGAATTTGTCCTCGACGGCAAATATAAAATACCGACGACCTCGCCGATTACCTGGGTGACCAAGCTGACCACTTTTAAAGCGCTGTTCTATTCCAAGTCCGACGAGCTTAAAGGTCTGCCCGAAGAAGACTATTGGAAAGCAATCGATGTTAACTGGGAGAATACGTTCTCAGCCCAGATATCCAAATTGCTCGCCGTGTCGTTGTATGTCCAGTGGTTGTACGACAAGGAAATCGACAAGGGCGGACGGTTCAAGGAAACCTTGTCGTTAAATTTCACCTATAAGCTGCTCTAATAATTTTGTGTGGGGTGTGGTGTTGAAGAGGACGGGGTGTGCAATTGTGCGCCCCGTTTCCTTATTGAATTCAGCGATGGCGCCGAATCAGGAGTTTTTCTATCTTTTGCCGGGTGATCGGTCCGGCGATCCCATCGACCAGTAATCCAAATTGCTGCTGAAATTCCCGCATGGCTGTCCGTGTTTTCTCACCGTAGATGCCGTCAACTACCAGTCGAGCCGGCAAAATTCGATTCAGTTCGGCCTGCACCCCGCGGCAAGTCTCTTCCTCTTGTTTCGATCGCCGCAACCCCGCCGTATTGCCGATTGCCTTTTTTGTCGCGTGAGCCATCGCCCGATAGCCATGTTCCCTGCGGTATTGTTCCCATCGTTTTTCGCGGAACTCATAGTGCCAGCATTCCGGGCCGGTGAGTGAATCGACGATATTTATCCAGCCATGATTATTGAGAATTTCGCGGACCCGCCGGTGGCCGATAATTGTATCGGCGGTGTCGATATCGACGGCTCGCGCCGCTTCATGGACGCTCGAACAAGCCGGGGGACTGTACGATGATTTCCTGCCGGTGAGATAATCGGCATGGGCGCGTTGTTGATCGGCGGCTGAGCGGAACATATCGGTCAGATACAACCGGCCGCCCTCGGCAACGATATCCTGATAGACTTTTTTCAGTGCCAGCGCCGCCGGTCGGACCAGCCTGGCCATCCGGCGGGGGAGCGGCAAGCCCTTGCGCGGTCCGTAAATCCCCGGTACTCGCACCCGGACCACGTCGCGATACCACAGATCCTCGCCGACTATTTCGCAAATCATCCGCATTCTACCCAACCCGCCGGGCAGAGAAATTACACCAGACTGATACCTTCAAGGCATTTGCCCAGCAATGATATTCGCTTTAAGGAAAAAAATAGCGGTGCAGGGACTCGAACCCCGGACACGTGGATTATGATTCCACTGCTCTAACCAGCTGAGCTACACCGCCACAAGAAGTCCATATATATACGTGATTTTGCGGCTTTGTCAACGGGGCCGCGTCCGTGATTACCGATTTCATGTCGATTTTTTTAACACCAGTTTATACCTGGGGTCATACCGCCCCCCCGAACATTTGCCGCATGAGACGTTGGCCCGTTTTTGTCGGTGGTACACGGTCCGACAGCCGGGACAGACATAGGTATAGCGTAAACGGGGATGCATATCGGGGTATTCCCGGCAATGGATTGAAATCCCCAGTTTTGCCGCCGCCACCTTGAAATGCCGATCATGGCCGGGGTAAACCAGATGCAACATCTCGTGAAGCAGCGTCTTTTCAATTTCCTCGGGATAATGCGTATGATACCGGACGGAGAGCCGGATGATCCTCTCCTTCGGATAACAATTTCCGGCAATCCGCAGGCGGCTGGACCACTCCACCCGTGCGGGGGGGAGCACGCCGTTGAAGTGTCTCACATTCAATACGTTAAACAATCGAATCAGATCGCTGTCATCCGGGAGCCGGGACGTATTGGGTGCAAAGAGGTCGAATTGCGTCGGAACCGCCCCAGCTGCCGACGGTCGATGGCTGCTAACTCGCTGTGGTTTATTCATTTAACAACTGTCAGCGCTGCTGTATGGTGTGAAACCTGTCCCCTATTGGAAAGTAAGCCGACGACCGTCGGCCCGATCAGGCACTTCAACTGAAACCACAACTGGGTGGAGCCGGCGCAGATCCCCCGCCACCGGCCGATTTGACCTGACCGGTAAAACAGGACATCTTCTTGTGCACGTCGGTTGAACCGCAACTCGGGCAGTTTGGCGATTTTTCAGAAGACACCGATAAAATCAATTCCTCGAAATCGCTCCCGCACCCGCGGCAATGGTATTCAAATATCGGCATAATAAACCCCGTTTTTGCTCGTTCCCACGTTTATAAAATACGTTAATTACTGCCGATTCTAAAGGGAATATCGAGGTAATATCTATCGGATTTTGACAGCGATGGTTATTCGAGAAGTGCATCCGGCCGGGATCGGCAGAGCATGAATCCCACTCGTCACTCATCGTCTTCTTCCGGAAGCAGCTCGACTTTGATTTCGGCGATACGCTGACCATCCATTTTGATTACGGTCAGACGCAATGGGCCGCGCGTTAAGACCTTGCCCTCCGGCGGCACCCCGCCGACCAGGTCGTAAATCAGGCCGCCGACTGTCTCAAACTCTTCACTGAACGGTTTGAGGTCAAAATGCCCGGTGATTTCCTCCAGCGAAACCTGTCCGGCGACAATAATACTCCCGTCCGGGCCGATCACAATTGACGGCGCGGCGTAGTCATGCTCGTCTTCAATTTCGCCGATAATTTCCTCGATGATATCTTCCAGGCAGACCAGCCCGGCGGTGCCGCCATACTCATCGACGACAATCGCCAGATGGATATGTTTGCGGCGGAATTCATCGAGGAGTTTGTCGATGACCTGGGTTTCCGGGACAAAATGCGGAACGCGAAGCAGTTTCTCGATTTTGAAATCTGCGGCGGTCATCGGTTCTGAGCAAAAGACATCCTTGGCGTAGATGATTCCTTTGATGTCGTCGATGTCTTCGCCATAGACCGGATACCGGGAATGGCCCTTCTGACGCACGAGTGTGCGCAACTCTTCCAATGAAGTCTGCTCGTGTACGGCGACAATATTAATCCGCGGGACCATCACCTCTTTGACCTCGGTAGTGTCCAGCCGAAAAATCTGCTGGATCATCTGCCGTTCGTCTTCCTCGATGATTGGTTCCTCTGCACCAATCCCCTCCGCCAATGTTTCGATCGCCCGTTCGACAATTTCTTCTTTTTTCTCTTCATCCCGACGGTCCACGGCGTAGCGCGCGCGGAAGGAACCGGCCACTCGCCGTAATGGACTGAAAATTCGATAAAGGAGCGCCACCAGCCACAGCCGGCCGGGCAAGACCTTTTGCAAACTTTCTGAGCCGCCGGTCGGGGGCATGACCTCCACCAGCAGGACGAAAACCAACCACCCCCCGGCGACAGAGATTGCGATAGTGGGGAGTTGGGGCAAGCCGACCAAGGCCGCCAGCCGGGCGCCAAACAGGATCGTCAGAACCGTGCTGCCAATGGTGCAAAACGATCCATACAGCCGTGAGATCAACAACAAATCGTGGGGATGGTGTTCAATCTCTGCCAGAAACCGCTGACGCCGCTTGCTCAATTCAATTTCACTGGAGAGCAATTCTTCGGCCGAGGAGAATAATTCCGAAGTGTAGATCGCCACCAAGCGGGCCGTGGTGACCAGAGACAGGACACCGCCGAACAGTAGTGCGATTTCGATCATGATTTGGTTCGCTGCCGCACCGGCGGCCAAAAGGCCGGTCGCGGATCATGCCTCCGTTATACAGTCCGTTCGATCAGGGACACCGCCGTCGAGAACCCGGCAGCGGAAAGATACCGCTTTTCTTTTCGCAGCATCAGCGGCAGGTCTTCTTCAGAATGATGGTCGTACCCGAACAAATGGAGCAATCCGTGGACAACGCGCAAGGCCAGGGTGTCGCGCAGGGCGATTTTCTCGCGTTTGGATTCTGTGCCGAGCAGGTCGAGGTTGATATAAATCTCACCCCAATACCCGGAGGAATCGGGTTGTCCGCCGGCGCCAAACGGAAAAGACAGCACATCTGTTGTCTGGTTTTCGCGCCGGAAGCGACGATTGAGTTCACGCAGCTTCACGGTGTCGATCAGAATGATATCGACCAACCCCTTCTTGCGTTCGCCTTTGAATACCTGCAGCGCAAGCCGCTCCTGCGGCTGGTGCGCCGGTCGCAGGCGAGGATGCTTGTTGACAATGGTAATCTGCGGCATCAGGTGGCCTTTTCCTTCTCCGTCTCGGGATATTCCACGCGCTGATGAAAACTCCCCAACAGGCGCTTGAGGAAACTATCTTCGATACGATTTAAGTCTTTGAGTGTTAGTTCACATTCATCAAGCTGCCCGGCTTCAAATTTTTCCCGCACGACTTTGCGGATGGCTGTGCGCAGACGGTTCGGCTTGGGTACGCCCAGTGTCCGACTGACTGCCTCCACCGAATCGGCCAGCATCAAAATCGCCGTTTCCTTCGATTGCGGTTTTGGTCCCGGATAACGGAATTCCTCTGTCGGCACTTCTCCTTCGGGCAGTTGTTGCTGAGCTTTATGCAGGAAAAATCGCATTACCGTCGTGCCATGGTGTTGCTCAATAAAATCGATGATGGCATCGGGAAGGTCGTATTGCAAGGCCAATTCGCGGCCGATTTTAACATGAGACTCCAAAATCAGCGCACTCATGGTCGGTGATAGTTTTTCGTGCCGGCTTTTGGCTACGGTCTGGTTTTCGATGAAATATTCGGGTTTCTGAATTTTGCCGATATCATGAAAATACGCGCCGATGCGCGCCAGTAAAGGATTGGCGCCGACCGCCTCGGCCGCCGCTTCACACAATGTCCCGATCATCAGCGAATGATGGTAAGTGCCCGGCGCTTCCAGCGACAGTCGATGTAGTAACGGATGGTTGAGATCGGACAGTTCGAGCAGGGTCAGGTCGGTGGTAAAACCAAAAAGACTTTCAAAAACCGGCAACAACCCGATGCAGAGAATCGCCGATAACGTCGCATTGAGCACGCCGATCCCACAGAGGGCCAGGATATCGCCGTTCGGCTGGAATCGTAAGGTTTCCAGCAAATATATGAGAACCGTATAGGTCAGCGCGCCATAGAGAATCGGCCGATAAAAATCGTAACGATGGTGGACCGTTCGCACCGAATAGGCGGTAATCGTCCCGACCGCGATACTGACAAACATCAGCGTGAAATCAAAACCGGTAATAATACCAAGCAAAATCGAGAGACAAAATGTATTGAAGACACCCATTCCGAGATTAAACAGGACCGTAACCAGAATCGCGGAAATTGCGATTGGAATTAAATACTCCGAAAGCCCCGCGCGCCAGATCGCATAGGCCGCCAGAACGGTAATAATCCAGATGACGCCGAGGGCGAGGATATGACTGATGCGTTGGATTGCCTTTGGCTGGAAAAACACCAAATAGACCGCCATGCCTAAAACGCACAGGCCAATCAAGACTATATGGGCAAGAATCGGCACGGTCGAAGCCAGCGGAAATTCATCGCGGGTCTGTGCGGCGATAAATTGGGAAAGGGCACGCAGGCGGGTTACATGTTCGGCGGTTACTCGCTGATTTTTGCGGACAATCCGTTCGCCCTTAAAAAATTGGATCTTGATCGGCTGGATTTGCTTGATGGCCTGCTGTTTACGGGCATCGGTCGCGACCGGATCAAATTCGAGATTGGCGATGACGAATTGCCCGGCAAATGCGGCCAGGCTGCGTTTTAACTCCTCACTTGCCAGTGGGGCGTCCATGATATCGGCCGTCAGCGACCGCCGCGCGCCTTCAACATCCAGAATCTGCTCCCGCTTCAGCGGTATCTCGCGGTTGGGGCGGACGACCAGCACAAAATTGCTCTCGGAAAACGGGAGATAACGCCGGTCGGGAAATACCCCGGCGACATAAAATCCCCGCAAAATATCCTGAAAATAGGCGCGCAGGATCGGCCAGTCGCGAATCTGCTTATCGGCGTGATCCAGATCGATCCACGGAAAGTCGCGTTGCAGCCGCCGCAGGAGCGATTCATCGGAGATCGGGCCGGCGGATAACGAATCCAGCCGGTCGAAGAATTCGCTGACCACCTGCAGTACTGAATCGACCGGTTTACGATCGTAGGCCAGAATCAACGGCGCGCGGGCCTCGGTCATCCGTCGCTCTTCGGCGAGTTCCTCGGGCGTCTTGGGAATCGGGAAGTCTACCGGGGCGACGATATCCTCGATGGCCACATCCCCTTCGTCCGGCCAGTCCTGCGGGGTAAACAGTTCGGCCGTTGGGTAGATCAAAGAACCCAGAACGATGATGATCACGCCGAGAATAATGCCGACGGCCAGCCGTAGACGACGATAACGCCGCGTCTGACCCCAGCGGGCATAACGCTCACGGTTCTTAATCGCCAGTGAACGTTTGAGTTTAAGCAGCCATTGCGACATCAGCGGGGAGTATTGAATATCTTCCCCTGTTAACCTCCGTGTTTACCGTCGACGGCTATTCCGTGTCGTGCCGCGTGCGGTTTTCCCAGTCCTCATACGCCCGAATGATCCGGGCAACCAGCTTATGCCGGACAACGTCGCGTTCAGTCAATTCGACGAACGATATCCCGCGGATACCCTGCAAAATCTTGCGGGCTTGCACCAACCCGGATTGGTCTTTTTGTTCCAGGTCGATTTGCGTGACATCACCGGTTACCACGGCCTTGGAATTATTACCGAGCCGGGTTAAAAACATTTTCATCTGCAACGCGGTGGCGTTTTGGGCCTCGTCCAAAATGATAAACGCCCGGTTGAGCGTCCGGCCCCGCATGAAAGCCAGCGGCACGATCTCGATGATCCGGTCTTCGATTAACCGGCGGATTCGGTCGGCAGTCATCATATCATGCAACGCGTCGTAAATCGGGCGCAGATAAGGATCAACCTTGGCCCGAATATCGCCGGGCAGGAATCCGAGTGATTCTCCCGCCTCGACTGCCGGACGCGCAAAAACCAGCCGGTTAACCAGTTTATGTTTTAATTCGGCCACCGCCATTGCCACCGCAAGGTAGGTTTTGCCGGTGCCGGCCGGTCCGATCGAAACGGTAATATCAAAATTCTCGATTGATTCGAGATACTCTTTCTGTCCCAATGTCTTAGGTTTAATCTGGTGGGTGCCGATCCCGGCGAGCGAGGAGGATATCTCAAGCTTTTCGGACGGCCCTCGCCCGTCTTCTGAAACGATGGTCATCGCATAAAACAGGTAACGCTCCGAAAGTTCCCCGGTTTTGGCGACATGCGCCGCCAAATCCGAAAGCAACGCCGCAACCTGCCCGACTTTTACCTCCGGCCCGGTGACGTGAATATCTTCTCCACGAGCCGAGAGTCGAACATCGAAATGACTTTCGATCAACGAAAGAAAGGCCTCATTATTCCCGGCGATTATTCGCGGATCGGTGCCGGTAAGCGAGAAGGTGCGGGAAGTTTTCGGCCCGCTTACATTTGTTTTGGTCGGTTCGTCGGTCAAGGTTAATCCTTTTGCTTATCGACTATACGCAGCCCCAATTCCTCAAGCTGAGCCGGGTCTATTTCCGCGGGCGCACCGTCCATCAACGATTGGGCGGCGGTAGTCTTGGGAAAGGCAATAACATCGCGCAACGATTCGGAACCGGTCATAATGGCAATGATCCGATCCAGCCCGGGAGCGATGCCGCCATGCGGCGGGGCACCGTACTCCAATGCTTCTAGGAGGAAGCCGAACATCTTCTCGGCCCGCTGATCGTCAATGCCGAGCACGTTGAGAATTTTTTGCTGTACGTCCCGCCGATGGTTCCTGATTCCGCCGGAGGCGATCTCCACGCCATTGAGCACCAGGTCGTATTGGTTGGCGCGTATGCGCGCCCAGGGATGTTCCGGATCGGTTGGCGCCAGCTTCGTGGTGAATCCCTCCTTCAATAAAGCAAGGTCCTCGGCGTAGGGCATGGTCACGATATTGTGCATGGCGTCGAAACGCTT
>JAJRUJ010000048.1 GCA_024277855.1 Candidatus Zixiibacteriota bacterium | reverse complement strand
GGCCAGAATCATTGAATGATTGTCGTTTCATAACCACTTACTCGCAATCTCATAAACCCTGACCGCAGGACTTTTTGCAAAAGTCTCCTTGGTCAGGGCCACACCTGCCCGCCGGTGATAGCAGGAGAAGGTCAAAAAGTGCGTATGGCCAGAATCATTGAATGATTGTCGTTTCATAACCACTTACTCGCAATCTCATAAACCCTGACCGCAGGACTTTTTGCAAAAGTCTCCTTGGTCAGGGCCACACCTGCCATGTTTAAGATAGCTCAGCATCTCGTCTTTGGTATATACACGTTCCGGCAGTACCCCGGCGGGGTCCAACTCGCTTAAGCTAAACGGCGCGGGCGGCGCAAAACCTTTGTCGGTACCGGAGAGATAGAAATCGAGGAAAAACAGCGTGTGATAAACATGATACCAAAATGCCGACCAATCCGGCTTGTCGCCCCAGAGTTTTTCGGGGCAGGCGGTAATCGCATTTGCGAGCATATCGATTGCCGCGCCATATTGCCGCCAGATGATTTTCTTCAGGTCAGTCAAGCTATTGCCCCAACCGCTGTTTGACCAGGTTCTCCGCCCCGCCGGCGACGACCAGCTCCTGTGCCACCATTGAAAGCGGCGGGAACATAAATGTCTTACCATCGCAGGCGATAATCGATTCACGATAATCGATCTTCATCGTCGGGCCGACAATCGTCGGCTCGTTTTGCCCGGCAAATTTCTCCCGCAGATAATCGACCAGTACGGGACATTCAATCACCATAAAGCCGTTATTGAAGGCGTTGCGTTTATAAGTTTCCGAAAATGAGGCGGCGATCACGCAACTGATCCCGCGAAACGCCAGCGATGTGGCGGCCTGTTCGCGCGACGATCCCGTGCCGAAATTCCGTCCGGAGACGATCACGTCACCAGTCTGGGCCAGTTCCTGGAATTTCGGGTCATAGTTGAGCATCGCTGCGGCGGCCATCTGCTCGACGGTCAGGTCGTCTTTGTAAGTAAACTCACCGCCGTAGATTCCGTCGGTATTCAGGTTATCCACCGGCAGCCAGAGTGCCCGTCCCCGGATTGAGCCGGGGAACCCGTCGATAATCTTCACCGCCGCGCTCGGGCGGCTCGCTTTGCCCTGCACTTCGATTGATGTCTTGCTCTCGGTCTTTTCGAACCGGGTCGGGGCACTGATATATCCGTTCAACGCCGAGGCCGCCACCACCGCCGGGCTGCCGAGGTAGACTTCCGACTACCGATGGCCCATGCGGCCTTTGAAATTGCGGTTGGTTGCGCTGATCCCGATTTCGCCCTTTTCGAGCGTCCCGACACCCAGCCCGATACACGGCCCGCATCCCGGGGGCAGGGTGATCGCCCCGGCATCGACCAGTTTCTGCCAATACCCGAGTTCCTCGGCCTTTTTCTGAATATTCGCCGAGGCCGCCGCGACATAAAACTCCACCCCGTCGGCGACTCTCTTGCCCGCGACAATCTTCGCCGCATCGGCTAAGTCAGCCAGCCGCCCGTTTACGCAACTGAGCAGATAGGCCTTATTGACCCTGAGCTTTTTTTCCTCCATCTCCGGCAGGGAGGTCATCACTTTTACATTGTCCGGCCCGGAGATATAGGGGATCACCGTCGACAGATCGAGCGACAAACTGGTGTGATAATGGGCGTCGGCGTCCGGCTCCAGCCGGTTGGCATACCAGTTTTCGACATCTTTTTTGGTGTACCGTTTGGTCCCGATGACCTCAAGATAGAACGCCCATTCATACATCGCCTCGCGCAGGACCTCGTCAAACGGGAAAACTCCGGCCAACGCGCCCCATTCGGTGGTCATATTGGCGATCGACATTCGCTGGTCCAGCGGAATCCCGGCAATGCCGTTGCCGGTGAATTCGACCGCCATATTCAACACTTCGTCGTGATTAAATAAGCCACACAGCGTGATGATCACATCCTTGCCGACCACGCCGGGCTGCATTTTGCCGGTCAGTTCCACTCTGGCGATCTGCGGCACTTGCCACCAGGTCCGGCCGGTTGCCCAAATCGACGCCGCATCGGTGCGCACTACCGGCGTACCCAATGCACCGATTGCGCCATAAATATTTGAATGTGAATCGGAGGCGACAACCATACTGCCGGGCGTGACATACCCCTCCTCGATCATCACCTGGTGGCCGATCCCGGTGCCCGGGGGATAGAAATCAACCCCTTGTTCTTTGGCGAAATTGCCGATTTTTGCATATTTGGCCAGGTTTTCCGGTGATTTATTCTGGATGTCGTGGTCGACGGCAAATACCGGCTGACGGGGATTGGCGATCTTTGCGGCCCCGATGGCCTTGAATTTTCCCATCACCGCGCTGGTATTGTCATGCGTCAGGATGTGTTTGGGCACACAGGTGATAAAATCACCGGCATATACCAACTCGCCATCTTTCAGCCCCTCGGCGTGGGCAGTGGCGATCTTCTCAACTATCGTCTGACCCATAAAGTATCCCCTTCGATTCAGGTTTTGGCTCCTATCGAATATACCCTGCCATTGCGGACAATTTCAACAGGAAGAGGCCCGGAACCGTCCAATGCGGCAAAATAATTGCCGAAATAGCAGTCTATTTTGGAGTTCCCGACTAATCGCGGGACGGGAGATCGGGCCATCGGCTGATTTTTCGGCCGCAATCCATAATACCGGCCAGCGTGAAGTAAATTTTTCCTTTTGGAAAATATTTTCCGGCAAGATTATTCTTGCAACTAAACCTTTGGTTATGCGTCCTTAAAATTATGAAAAATAAGGGTCGTGTGGGCCGGAGGGATTTTTCACACTTTGTCTAATCGGGGATGCCGACATGAGACGTTCGTTGCTTGTTAGTGGTATTGTTCTATTTGCCTGTTTATTTGGAATTTCCACCACCGCCGACGCATCAACCGCCGCGCCCGACAGTTTGCGAAACCAAGCGCCCAACATCTATATCGATTGCGATGATTGCGATTATGATTACCTCCGCGAGGAAATTGGTTTCGTCAATTTTGTGCGCGACCGCAAAGAGGCCGAAATTCACCTCTTGGTCACCAAACAGCAGACGGGCAGTGGTGGGGATGAATATACCGTCGAGTTTATTGGCCGGGAGCATTTTGACGGCATGGTCGACACTCTGAGTTTTAGCTGCCTTGACTCCGACAGCGACGATACCATCCGCAAAGTGATGGCGCGCACGTTCAAATTGGGCTTGATGCGGTTTGTCGCGCACACCCCGCTGGCCGAACATGTCTCGATCAGTTACGACCAGCCGACCGAGACCAAAGAAGTGGCTGACAAATGGAATTACTGGGTATTTGAGATATCGGGCAATTCCTGGATTAACGCCGATGACACTTATCATAATATCAACTTCTGGGGTAACATTACCGCCAAGCGAGTGACCGAGGCCTCCAAACTCCAGCTGCGCTATAATGCCAGCTATAATGAACAACAGTATGAATATGAGTTGTTTAAGGAAGTAGTCACCGACGGCGACACGACCACCATCACGGTTCCTGCCAAAGACCTCTATCTCCGACGCAGCTATGGTTTCAATTGGTACTGGTTTTTAAGCATCAACGACCATTGGTCGGCCGGACTTTCCGGCGGCGAATACTCCTCGACCTACAGCAATAAAGATATTCAGATCGACGGCGGCCCGCTGGTCGAATACAACATTTTTCCCTACAGCGAATCGAACCGACGGCAATTGCGTGTCATTTATAAACTCGAGGTCAATTACACCGACTACAGTGTGATTACCACTGCCGGCTGGCGGCACAGTTGGTTATATGAACAGAGTTTGGGCGCCGAACTGGAATTGATTCAACCGTGGGGAAGCATCTCATCGGAGTTATGGGGCTCAACCTATTTGCATGATATGAAGAAAAACCGGTTGAGTTGGTCCAACCGTCTTTCACTTCGGTTGGTCAAAGGGTTGTCGTTTAATCTCTCGGGAAGCTATTCGCGGATTCGCGATCAGGTGGCCATTGCCGATGAAGACGCCGTGCAGGCCGACTACCTGGTGCGCCAACGGGAATTTGAGCAGAAATATTATTATTATGTTTCCGCCGGGATCAGTTATTCGTTCGGCTCGATTTACAACAACGTGGTCAATCCACGGTTTGGGAATTAAGGGGAGATTATTCACTTTGTTTGCCGGTCATGTTTTCGATCAACGGCCGGCCTTTGATTCCTTTTCTGCGCATGGCCGGCTTTTAACTTGTCTGGGCAAAGATACAAAAAGGCCGGCGACCGCCGACTTTTTTAATACTTCCTTTATTGAGATGTTACTACATCACCCGCCGATCAATTCGAAATCCACAAAATCGCAATGGTGAAAGATAATTCCCTCGGGTGAGCGTTTCGCGCCGCAGATTTCCTTGGAATGTGTGCCGATGATATGCAACACCGAATCGGGGATTCCCTGCTCCCAGGCCAGCCCGACCCCGGAAAACGGGTGACGGAGATATTTGGCATGTTCGGATTTGACATATTTCCCGTCGACATAGGCAAACTCGAGCGCCTTGCCCGCGTCGGCCAGCATTGCCCCGGCGATCAGAATGTCGCGGTTGACCTTGTTCCGCTCGCCGTAGGCCTCCTGCAACACGTCCCAGGTGGCCATACACATCCGGCACACCGTGCGAACATGTTCGATAAAGGTCACATTGACCCCTTCCACCAGCAGGGTGAAAGGCATGGTTTTAAGGTTGTCCAGCGTCAGGGCGCTCTTTTCCATTGCCGCAACCCAGGTCTTTACTGTCTTGTCCCGGAGATCAGCGTCCTTGATCTCGTCGATCTCGGGCAGCATCTCGACAATCTGATTGTACATCGCAAATCCCTCGCCTTCAATATTGATTACAGCTCCCGCTCGGCGGGGCCGTCATATTCCCAATTCCCCGGTTCGACTTTGCGCATCGGTTTCTGCCGGGTGCGTTCCTCGTAGACATGGGCGATGATCCCCGCCGTTCGCGACAGGATGAAAAACGCGTTGGCTAATTCCGGCGGGACTTTCAACTCGCATAACACCGCGCCGATTGCGCCATCGACATTGAGCGGCAGGTTTCTGCCCAGCACTTCCTGGATCGCCTGTTCAATTGCGACTGACATTTGCACCGCCGGGCCATAAAACCCCAGTTCTTTGGCCAGTTCGATCAATCGCACCTTGCGGGGATCTTCCGAATGCACCCGGTGGCCGTATCCGAATAACCGTTTCTTTGTTGCCCGGTAATCGGTCACCAGTTTTTTTGCGGCCTCTTCAGTTGAGAGTCCGTTGGCGGTCTGCAGCTCGACTGCTTCGGTCAGCATTTTCATGCAGTTTTCGATTGCGCCACCGTGAAATTTATTAATCGACATGATCCCGGCGGCAATCGAGGCCGACAGCGAGGCCCCGGTCGAGGCGACCGTCAGCGCCGAGAGAATCGACGGCGGCGTGACCCCATGGTCGACCGACGAGACAATAATCGTGTCGATCATCTTGCCGGTTTTTTCATCGGGGAGTTCACCGAAAATCGCCAGGTACGCCACCTGGGCGAAACTGGCATTTCCCATCAATTTCTCGATCGGGTACCCGCGCAGGTTAATCTTGTTTTTCCCGATATCGGTGATCGCGGTTTGCCATTTGTTCTCACTCATTGCCGACCTCGAATCTGGTTCGATATGGTTACTCCGTCACAAAGTTGCCATGACTTCTTTGGTGACCTGGGGAATATCGCCGAAATTTTCCACAATATGCGCGCCGGCGGCGGTCAGCCGTTCGACCTTGCCCTCGTATGTTCCCCGACCGCCTTCGATGATTGCCCCGGCATGGGAAAACCGGGTGCCCGATTTCGCCCCTCGGCCGCCGATATAGGCGATCAGCGGTTTGGTGATTTCACCGGCTTCCATCAAATCGGCGACTGTCTCTTCCTGCGAACCGCCGATCTCACCGAACATCACCACGGCATCGGTTTCCGGGTCGGCCTGGTATTTTTTGATCACTTCCGGATGCGGCATCCCGACCACCGAATCGCCGCCGACATGGACAATCGAAGACAAGCCCACGCCCGCCCGCGAAAGATAGTAGGCGATCGACGAGGTGATCCCGCCGGAACGGGAGGTTACCCCGCAACGGCCGACTTTGAACCAATCCTTGGCCGAGGCCGCGCTGCCGCCGATCATTCCCAGTACCGCTTTGCCGGGGGAGAGGAGGCCGAGCGTGTTCGGGCCGATAAACTCGCCGCCGGTTTCTTTGGCCACCGCCGCAATTTCGAGCACATCGTAAATCGGCACCCGGTCGGGCACAATCACCAGCAATTTAATCCCGGCATATAATGCCTCCAGGGCGGCGTTTTTCACCAGTGGAGCCGGGACAAAAATTGTCGAGATATCGATCTGTCCGGTATTATCAACGGCCTCCTCGACTGTATCGTATACCGGAACATTCAACACCGTCTGGCCGCCTTTGCCCGGGGTGCACCCGGCGACAACGTCGGTGCCGTAACCCTTCATCAACCTGGCTCGGGCCATTCCCTCGCGGCCGGTAATTCCCTGGACCAGTACCCGTTTGGTTTTGTCGATCAGAATACTCATCGCCTATCCATTCTCTTTGACGTATTCGTCGTACCCTGCGATCGGCAGGTCGACATACCCGCCACCCGCACCGCTGACCGCGCATTCGATCTCACAGGCCAGGCATTCGGAACATTTGCCTTTGGCCGCCTCTTCCTCAGATATCGCCAATACCGGCAGACCGTCCTCGAGTTTTAAAATCTGCGGCACACAGGTTTCGATACAGACTTTTGACTCGCAGGTGCGGCAAAGATCATGATCATACGTCACCGAACCGGTAATTGTCTTGAAGGTGTAGGGCTTGTTTACCGCCGGTTTTGGTCGCGGTCGGAGCTTTTCGGCCGGCGCGGTAAAATCGGCCAGCAGCTTTTGCATGCGCTCGGCACAGAAATCGGCCGAATCGTCTTTTTTGTACCCTTCCACCGGTGCGGCAAGGTCTTTGGTATACTCGGTCAAAATCCGCACGGCTTCGTCTTCCATATTCCCGCCCAGCCGAATCACCGCCGGAACTGAGAGGTTTAGCTCCCGGAACGCCTTGACCAGCCCCCGTGCCGAGTGGAACTGTTCCTGCGAGGCGACCCCGGAGCCCGAACCAAAATACCCGTCGATTTCCGGCTGGGCCAGGATGATCTTGGCCGCACGATATACTTTGGAAGCCGGGGGATTGCCCGAGGTATCGCAGAAATTGGCGATCATGTATCCGCGTTTGGTCAGTGCATCCATTGACATCATCGACCCGCCGCCGCCCGCGCCGTGAAAACCGAGGTACTTGTCGCCTTTTTTATAGCCGCGCGCCATCTCGATAAAATAAAACGTGCCGCGGTAGTCGTTTTTCTCGACATCGTAGGCGATCTTGTCCAGCGCCGTCGGGGGATGACCGTACTCGCGGGCGATTTCGATCCCCAGTTCCGGATGACGAAACACCGCGTAATCGTCGACCGTCACCCGGCAATCGGCCGCGGCGATTTCACCGGATTCGAGCAGGACCAGCGGGTTGATTTCCGCTGAACGGGCCTCGGACTTACGGGCGACTTTGTATAATTTTACTGCCGCTCCGGCCAGTTTCACCTGCAGTTTGCCGCCGACTCCGGTTTTGCGGATCGCGTTGCGCGCCTCGAAATCACGCAAGCCCCAACGAAAATCAATCAGGGCATGCGCCACCTTGCCCGGATGTTCCCGGGCGATTTCTTCGATGCCGGTCCCGCCCACCGAGGAGAAAATCATCCGTGGACATTTGTTGGCATCGTCGATAATAATGCCCAGGTAAAATTCACGTTCAATCGCGAGTTTTTCTTCAAAGAGAACCTCGGTGACCGGGAACCCTTTCACTTCGAGTCCGAGCATATGGTTTACCGCTTCGCGGGCTTCTTCGGCGGTGTCGGCAAAGGCGATCGCGCCGATCGAGGCGCGTCCGGTGGTCCAGGCCTGGGCTTTGATTACCGCCGGTAAACCCACCTCGGCAATAGCCGCATCAAGCTCGCTTGGTTTTCGGATAACCACGTGTTTGGGAGTCTTGATCCCCGCGTCGGCAAGCAATTGCTTGCCCTGATATTCATGCAAACGTGCCATATCTTGCCTTTCTCCAGACTTGCCTCAGCAAGAAAGATTATCCGGCGCGGGAAATCAACTCCCGACCGGCAGTCTATGACAAGCTTGTCCCGGATTCATGAGGTTTTGGCTGATGATTGCGGGGGAACGCCCGGAAATCAACCCGTAAGGACAGAAGACCGGAGCCATGAACAGGGTGCCGGACACCGCCGCCGAGCCGGCGTTTATCGTTCCAAATTAGCTTTGAGCCATTCTTTCCAGCGGGCATCATCCTCACCGTAGGTCAGACCGGTATACCCTTCGAGGGCCTCGATTGCCTGGGTCCGAAATCGCTTGTTTTTCAGGCCGAGTCTGATACAGGCGGCCAGTCCCCAGCGATCATCGAGCCGGCAAAGGCCGATTGCACTGACGACCCGCAGATCATTATCATTTGAGTGGAAACGAAAACGCAAGGCCTCCGTTGCTCCGCTATCGCCATCCGCCGAGATGGTGAGTGCGGCATTGATGATGCACTCCTTTTCGGTGGCAAAGGCGATCGCCGAACGCATCAGTGGGCGGTAAATCGCTGTGTCGGTGCGCGAGGTCAACGGCAATAACCGGCAGGCGGCGTCACCGACGGCTGACCGGGCGATTGAATCGGCGTACACCGGCCAGATCGGCGATTGACGTTGCTCCAGCCAGTCGACCAGCATCAACTGGATGCTGGGAATGCGCGACCGGACGAAGAAATCGAGCAGCACATAGTCGGATTTGTTTTTTGTTGTGATCCGCTGGATAATTCGACGTTGCGACAATGAGTCCAGGTTGGGAAAAGATCGCCAATAAGCAAGATCGGCCTCCGGCAATTCAAATGCCGTCAGACAGACGACAATCGACGAGTCGGCATTAGTCGGGCTATTGGCCAGCGCCTTAATCAACGTCTTCGGCCATTTGTCATCCCCGTAATGATAGCGCAAGACGAAAGGAATCGCCCGGGCTGTCCGGGGAGTGTACCTCGCCAGTTTGTTGCGGTCGGTGAGAATCCCGGCCAGTTTGTCGGCCGAGGCCCGGTCATGCAATTGCGTCAGGAGGGTCAGGGCGACCAGGGTATCAATCCGTCCGGCGGCCATCCCGCTTTTCAGCGCTTTGATTGCCTCGTTCCCGCCGGTTAAGAATGCTTCCGGGACAGTTGCCGGTTCATATCTCGTCTCAAAACCATAGCCGAAACCGTCCGTGTCGGGAGTGACGACCAACCGTTCGGGTAGTTGTTTTTCCAGTTGTTGCCAGTCGATCCGGGCTTGTGCCGAACCCGTGCTTACAAACAGCAGACCGATGACCATCGCCAGGGCGACCGCCCCGAAGGCGGCGCAGTTTTTCCGCAGGAGATTTTTCATAGGCCCAATATAATGTCCAGGTAAGTTTCTCCAAATCGCTTTGTCCATTATCGTCCTCGTTGCCTTAAACTGAGTTCGACTTGTCATCGGTTTCTATCCTGAACTTCCGGGGAAGTTCCATCTACCGATAAATGACCGGTTTAGGAGAAGCCGCAAAAATAATCGAAGAGGTTCTTGCTCATAACGTTGCGGGCAAGATACTTTCGATTGATAATGACGAAAAACCGGCAAATAGTCAAAATCTCCGGCATAACGTCCGACAGGCACTATCGGCGGGCGACGCCCACACGTATTTTGCGGGTATGAAATAGTTGGGCAGACCCATCCCGGATTGCCGGGCTAATCGCATAGGGGACCAGTAATGACAATTAAATCATCTGCAACAAATCCCGCTGCACCAGACATGACCTGGACACTCGAGACATTGCGTGAACAACTCATCGGCATCGATGAGCAAGTCCCGCTGTTGGACGGCAGCCAGGTAACGTATATTAATTTTGATAACGCCGCCTCCACACCGACGTTCTATCCTGTCGCCGACCATCTCCGCGAGTTTCTCAAGTGGTATTCCAATGTTCACCGGGGAACGGGTTTCAAATCGCAATTGTCGTCGTGGGTTTTCGAAAAAGCACGCGAGACGATCACCCGGTTTGTCGGGGCCGATGAGGCCGAGCATGTGACGCTGTTTACCAAGAACACGACCGAGGCGATCAACAAACTGGCCAACCGGCTCCCGCTTAAACCCGATGACGTCGTTTTGACCACCTTAATGGAGCACCACTCCAATGAACTGCCCTGGCGGCGGGTGGCGCAGGTCGAGCATATCGGGCTTGAAGCAGATGGTACCCTGTCGCTGGCTGACTTTCGGAAAAAACTTGAAAAATATGCCGGGCGGGTCAAATTGGTTGCCGTTACCGGCGCTTCAAACGTGACTGGCTATATCAATGATTTCCACACAATTGCCGCGCTGGCCCACGCCGCCGGTGCGCGGGTTTTGATGGACGCCGCCCAGCTCTGTCCGCATCGCCCTGTCTCGATGTTGCCGGTTAGCGATCCCGCACACCTTGATTATTTGGTTTTTTCCGCCCACAAGGTCTATGCGCCTTATGGTATTGGGGTGCTGGTCGGCCTGCGCGGAACCTTCGAAGAAGGTGAACCAGACGCCGTCGGTGGAGGAATGGTCGACATCGTTAACCTCGAGGAGGCCTACTGGGCCGATCTGCCCGACAAGGAGGAGGCCGGAACCCCGGACATTGTCGGGGTGGTGGTATTGGGCAAAATAATCAAGATTATCGAGCAGATTGGCTGGGAGGTTATTATCCGCCACGAAGCGGAATTGACCGCCTACGCTCTTGAAAAACTTGCCAAAATCGAAGGCGTTGAGATCTACGGCGATACCGACCCGGCAACCACGGTTAACCGACTGGGTGTTATCTCGTTTAATATCAAAGACGTTCCGCACAACCTGGCGGCGGCGGTCTTGAATTATGAGGGTGGCATCGGGGTACGTGCCGGATGTTTTTGTGCGCATACTTATGTTAAATATCTTCTCAAGGTTGATCGGGTTACGGAAAAGCAATATGAAGATGAGATTAGAAAACGAAATCGGGCTAATATCCCCGGCACCCTGCGGATGAGTTTCGGGCTGTATAATGCTCGCGAAGAAATCGACCGTTTGTGTGACATGGTGGCCAAAATCGCCGCTGGCGAGTATTCCGGCACTTATAATCTCGATATCGAACGGGGTGAGTATCGACCGCAGGGCTACCATGTCGATTTCAACGATTTTTTCCAACTATGATAGGCCGGGATGCCGGGTTTTACACCAATCCATATCGGAATATTCTCAATAGTCCGCCGGGGAGAACAATCCCCGACGGACATTTTTTATGAATTGCCGAATATTCTCGGGTTACCTAATTTGATAGTTAGTAAGTTAAAATGAAGGAGAGCGATGATGAGCGCAGATCAGTGGAAATATATTGTAGCGGGCGCAGATGATGCCGGTGACCGGATCGAAGTAAAATCCCCTTATAGCGGCGAACTTATCGAAACAGTCGGCTCCGCCTCACCTGCGGTTATTGAGCAGGCCCTGGCCAATGCCGACAATGCCCGGCGCACAATCATGCCGAATTTGCCGGGATACCGTCGCGCCGAGATCCTGCTCAAGACCGCCCAATTGATGGAGCGTGATTTTGAGACACTCGCCCTGGGAATTGCCCGGGAAGGCGGCAAACCTGTCACTGACGCGAAAGTTGAAGTCGCCCGCGCGATCAACACCGTTACCCTCTCGGCGCACGCGGCCACCGACCTCGATGGTGAACAACTCCAGATGGACCGTACCGCCGGTCATGAAAACCGGCTGGCGTTCGTCGCCCGTGAACCAATCGGGGTGGTCAGTGCGATCTCGGCTTTTAATCATCCGGTCAATTTAATCGCTCATCAAGTAGCGCCCGCCATCGCCGCAGGGTGTCCGGTCGTAATCAAGCCGGCCTCCAGCACCCCGCTCTCCTGTATCCGGATGGGACGGCTTTTTCTCGAGGCCGGGCTGCCCGAACAATGCCTGAGTGTGATCCCCTGTCGGGGCGCGGCCGCCGCACCTTTGGCTGCCGACCGACGGGTGGCTTTCCTGAGTTTCATCGGCAGTGCGGCCGTTGGCTGGGGTCTGCGCGGCAGGTTGCATCCCGGTATTCGCCTTTCCCTGGAACATGGCGGCACCGCCGCTTCCATTGTTGCGGCCGATGCCGATCTCGATCTTGTTGCCGATAAATCGCTTAAGGGTGGCTACTACCATGCTGGTCAGGTTTGTGTCTCGGTGCAAAATATATTGATCCACCGCAGTTTGTCTGATGCCTTTATCGAAAAATTTACGCCGCTGGTCGAAAAACTCATTGTCGGCGACCCGACTAAACCCGAAACCGAAGTTGGCCCGATTATCGACACCGCCGAACTCGAACGGGTCGCTGATACTGTCGACAAGGCGCTGGCCGATGGCGCTGAATTGATTACCGGCGGCAAACGGCTCGAGCACCAGAGCTATCAACCGACCCTGCTGGGCAACACCCATCGGGGTATGAAAGTATTCGATGAGGAAATTTTCGGTCCGGTTGTCAGTCTCTGTGTATTCGATGAGATCAACGAGGCCGTTGCGATCGCCAACGATTCACCGTTCGGTTTTCAGACGTCGGTCTTTTCGAACTCCATTGACACCGCTTTCAATACCGCGAAGAAACTCAATGCGACTGCGGTGATGATTAACGACCATACTGCTTACCGGGTTGACTGGATGCCTTTCGGCGGGCGCGATGCCTCCGGGATCGGCCTGGGCGGTGTCAAGTACGCCGTGCATGAGATGACCAGGCCAAAATTGTATGTGACCAATCTGCGCTGATGCCGAGACAGAATGGTGAGCGGCAGATCGGCGCAGTAAGTTTGAAATTTCCTCGACGATTCTCTTACTGATTAACGTATCTTCTGTAGAGTTCACAAGAACCATATACCAGGGAGGTTCCATGAAGACCGCATCCTGGGTATTCCTGTTGACCGCCGGCCTTGCCGCTTTTATGTATGTGGGGGGAGCTGTGGCCGATGAAATGGGCTGGATAGATATGGACAACTGTGAGTGCTGCCGCGCCCTTACTTCCCGCGAAGGCCTGATGGAATGCCTAAATGTCGAGACTGTCCCGATCTCCGACGGGATAGTGACCATCTACACCGTGACCCCGGACAAGCTGGCCGATTACCGCGATGCGCATAAACAAATGCGCGCAATCGTGCAGAAACGGCTGATCGGAGGCGATGTTGGACTGTGCGGACACTGTCAGGCGATGATCGGATTGATCGAGATGGGGGCGACGCGTGAATATGTTAAAACATCGACCGGGGGTGTGTGCCTGATCACCTGCGCCGACCAGAAAGTCCAGAAAAAAATCCGTGAATTTTATCAGAAAGATCTTGAGATGAAAGAAAAAGCAATCCGCGCCCCGCAGCAGGAGGATCAGAGAACGGCCTCCGAGGGCTGATTCATTTCGAATATACTTAAGAAAAATCCGCCGCTCACCGAACGTGGGCGGCGGAATTTTTAGAGTTGCCGGGCCATTATTTGGTGCCCTTAAAAATACCGATCACATTACCGTCCAGGTCAGAAAACATCGCAAACGCGCCAATACCCGGGATCGGGGTCGGCGGAACGACCTGGGCCCCGCCCAACTCGACCGCCTTATCCAGGTATTTTTGTAAATCGTCGACTTCAACGTAAAATGCCACATAATTAGGCGTATCACCCTCCGCTTTGAACAGCCCGCCGCAGAGGCCGTCACCGGTCTTGACCATACCGTAATTCATCGGGTTGTTATCGTCGATTTCCCAATCGAACAGCTTTCCATAAAACTCTTTGGCCTTGGGATAATCTTTTGCGGCGATTTCCCAGTGCACCACCGGATTGCCCATGATAATCTCCTGTAAGATTTGAGGTTGTCTGAATTATCGGCGTTCTTGTTTCCTCTGTCCGGTCGTGTTATGCGTATAATCTATACGAGAAATGTCCCGAATTGTTCACGGCACACCAATCATTTTCCTGCGTCCAATCGATAAAATGATAACGGCCTCCCGACCGGCATTTTACCCTGGGATTGACATGCGCAAATGTGTATATCTAAAACACTGAAATGGAGTAATTGGAGGGAACGATGTTTCGAACAATTGAGGAGTTTGCCGGGGCGTGGAAACAGCAAACCGACGGCACCAAAAAGTTATTCGCTGCCCTGACCGATGAGTCGCTTTCGCAACAAGTTATCGACGGTCATCGCACAGTTGCACGAATCGCCTGGCATATCATCGGCAGTATCCCCGAGATGATGACGCGCACCGGTCTGTCGTTCGACTGTGCGACCGAGAAAGACCCGGTGCCGACGACCGCCGCTGAGATTGTGACGGCTTATGAGACCGCCGTTGCGCAATTGTCCGAGCAGGTTGCCAAAAACTGGACCGACGAGACGTTGCAGGTCGAAGATGACATGTACGGCATGACCTGGAAACGCGGCCTGACCCTCGGTATCCTGATCAATCACGAAATCCACCATCGCGGCCAGCTGACCATCCTTATGCGCCAGGCCGGTCTTAAAGTTCCCGGTGTCTTTGGCCCGTCCAAAGAGGAATGGGACCAATTCGGGATGCCGGCGCCCGCAGTCTAATCGTCGTCGGGGATTTCACCGAGCGTTATGAGCACCTTCAACGTCATCGCGGTTTTCATTACCATTGCTGCTTTGGCGGGGTATCTCAACTATCGCTATGTCCGGCTGCCGATGACCATCGGGCTGATGCTCATTGGGCTGTGTATGTCACTGGGGTTGATCGGGCTGGGGGCGTTGGGCGTCGACATCAAAGGGACAGCCGAATCCTTTCTGGGAGGAATCAATTTTGGTGAAACCCTGATGAAAGGGATGCTCAGTTTCCTGTTGTTTGCCGGGGCCTTGAATATCAACATCAACGATCTCCGCGAACAAAAATATATTATCACCATCCTTGCCACCGGCGGTGTGATTGTTTCGACTTGTCTCATCGGCACCGCGGTCTATTTTATCCTGATCCTGCTCGACTTGGCACAGCCCTATATCTATTGCCTGGTTTTCGGCGCACTGATCTCACCGACCGACCCGATTGCCGTGCTGTCACTGCTCAAGAACACCAATGCGCCCAAATCGCTGGCGACCAAGATCGCCGGGGAGTCGCTGTTTAATGACGGTGTCGGGGTCGTGGTTTTCACCGTGCTGGTCGAAATCGCCGTCGGTGAGGGGGGCGCCGGACCGGGTCATATCGCAGTATTATTTTTGGAAGAGGCGTTCGGCGGTATTGTGCTTGGTCTGGTGCTGGGGTGGCTGGCCTATCGACTGCTTAAGTCAGTCGATAACTATTCCGTAGAGGTCTTAATCACCCTGGCGCTGGTCAGCGGGGGGTATGCGCTGGCCGCCGCGATCCATACCTCCGGCCCGATAGCCATCGTCTGTGCCGGGCTGTTGATCGGCAACACCGGACGGGAGTTTGCGATGTCCGAAACGACGCGTGAACACCTCGATATGTTTTGGGAGCTGATCGACGAAATCCTCAATGCAATTTTGTTTATCTGGATCGGGATGGAGATTCTGATCCTCACTTTCTCCTGGAATCACCTGCTGGCCGGAATCCTGATTATCCCGGTCGCCTTGCTGGCGCGGTTTATTAGCGTCTGGACCGCAGTCAACACGCTCAAATTTCGTCGCGCTTTCTCCAAAAACGCCACGCTCATTCTTACCTGGGGCGGTCTGCGCGGCGGGATCAGTATCGCCCTGGCGCTTTCGCTGGCCGCCGGTCCGACGCGCGATCTGATCGTTGCCATCACCTATGTCATCGTAATTTTCTCCATCCTCGTCCAGGGTCTGACCATCAAGCGGTTGATCAAATCCTGAGAATGGAATAAATGTCGCTGGCGCAAATTCGTAGTGTGGCACTTCCAAACTTGTTTGGGGGTGAATTGGCAAGTCAAATTTTTAATACGCGTAGGGGCGGGGCTTGCCCCGCCCACGGGTCAGGCAAGCCTGACCCCTACGGTTATAAATCCCGCTCTGCAGATTGGCAGAATCTCCCGTGGCCCACCCAGAGCAAAGTCCCGCAACGCGGGACAAAGTGCCAGGTGGGTTTAGATAACATTGCTTGTATAGTTGGATTTGGCTAAGACCTGAAAAGATGCGCAGGTTCACGCTTGCCTGTCAGCCATTGTACAACGGGAGAAGCGGCGATTTAAAAAACGCACTCCCTCCACTGGCGAGCAAACGTTAGGTGCGGCACCGCTTTTATAATATAATCCTACTTCTTCTTCACGATTCGCATTGCGTCGGCGACCATCCGGTATGGAGATTTTTCGCAGTTGGCGCGAATGGCGGTATAGCATTGTTCGCAGGTATTGCTCTTGGCAAATTTCTCAACCAGTTCATCCTGCGTATCGTACTCCCCGGCGATCATCCCGCACGGCGCAATTTTACCCCAGGGGTTCAAAATGAAAAACCGCCGCCCCGATTGACAGCCGGGCATTGAACCAGTCTTATAAAAATCGAGCATCTTGTTCATGCTGTACGGCGAGGTCACAATCGGATACCCCTTGGCTTGCATTTCCACGAGTTTGTCAACAACTCCGCGAAGTTCGTCAAGCTGGCCGTTGGGATTGATCGACAGCTCCATCCGGCCCGTTCGCAGATGAGTATAAATCGAGAAATTGCAGGACACGCCCCATTCTTTGGCGAGTTCGGCAATTCGGGGTGCATCTCTAAAATTATCCGCCTGGATCACACACGCCATTACAATATCGGCATTCCCGTGCGCGGCCAGTTTTGGCACCAGTTCGGAGATCTTCTTAAAATTATTTTTCATTTGCCGATACTCGTCGTGACGTTCATCGGGGTAGTCCAATGAAAACGAAAATTCGTCAACGCCCGACTCACGAAGCCGCAGATATTTGTCTTCATTGAGAATCTGTACATTGGTTGTCAGCACAAACACCGCGAGTTTGTCGACCCGCCGCATCTCGGCGATGATATCGTACACGTCCTTGCGCAACAGCGGTTCGCCGCCCGAAATTTGTGCCACCGCCGGTTTAAGTTCGAGTAGCCGCTTGGCCCAGACCTCCGGCCCGAGTTTTGGCTCTTCGATATGAATATGCCGGCTCCAGTTACAGTGCAGGCAGTCGGCGTTGCAGTTGAACGTGATTTCAAACGAGACCGTGACCGGTCGCCCAATCGCCATATTCTTGGCGGCGCGGGCGGCGACCGCGATTTTCCGTGCGGTACTCAGTTTCGGCATCCTTGCACCTTTCCCGTATGCGCTACTCCGAAACTTTTCTAGCCCGGCTCTTGAACCAGGCCCTCACAAACCAGAAAATATATACGATAAAAATCGCCAAAAAGATAACAACCATCACCCAGGTCGGGACTTTTAATGCATGACCCAAAAGCGCGAGCAGATAAAACCTCGGCAATCGACCCACGACAATCCCAGCCATATAGCGGCCCGTGGAATATCCCGACGAGAACACCAGAAATTTCACCGCGTAGAACGGCAACGGCGTCAGGGCAAACAAAACCACCACCCAGAATGGGGCCACCGAGAACCACTTCATTGCTTTGGTGTAAATCTTAGTTTTCTTGTAGCCTTTGGAGAACTCCATCTGCAGCAACGGAGTAAAGAAATGGTAATCGACAAGTCCGGCCACCAGATTCCCCGCCACCGCCACAAGCGCCACGGTAACCGCGCCAAAATGCTGACCGCAAAAGACAATTGCCGGTTCATGTGGGAAAACTGAAATAGCGGTATTCGCCGGAATCGAATAGAAAAATAGCCACAAAAGACCATTCCATTGCACCTTTAGGAGCATTAAAAGCAGCGCCCCCAGCCCGAATAGAATAATCAAGGCACCGGAGATATGGGTCAGGCGCGGTAATTCCCAAAACGACTTCGCCGCCGGGTGATCGAAAGCCGCAGGCGGCGGCAAATCCAGTTCCACTTGCGCCGGCTGTATGTTTTTTTCGGTGGTCATCGGTGTCTTCACGGTACCAAAGAAAATGACCGGAGCCAAGCGGAATTGAGACAATTCCCTGGACTCCGGTCACGAGAACTCAACTTCGGCTGTCACCAAATTATCAGGTCATAATTACGACGTCGCCTTGCGCGCAACCTCTTCGGCGACCTCCAGCGAGGTGTTCGAGCCGCCCATGTCATAGGTGCGGATTTTGCCCTCGGCGATCACCGCGGCGATGGCGTCTTCGAGTTTCTTTGCGCTTTCGATTTCACCCAGCCAGTCGAACATCAGTTTGCAGGTTAATAGCATCGCCATCGGGTTGACCTTATACTGTCCGGCATATTTCGGCGCGGAGCCATGGGTCGGTTCAAACACGGCAAAATTGTCACCGATGTTTCCCGAGGAGGCAAAACCCAGCCCGCCGACCAGTTGCGCGCAGAGATCGGAGACGATATCACCAAACATGTTCGTCGAAACCAGCACGCCATAGTCCAGTGGGTTTTTTACCAGCCACATGCACATCGCGTCGATATTGGTTTCCCAGAGTTCGATTCCCGGAAACTCCGAGGCAATTTTGCGCGCCTCACGCACCATCAAACCGGAAGTTTCGCGAATCACGTTGGGTTTCTCGACCACCGTCACCGATTTATAGCCGTGTTTTTTTGCATAGTCAAACGCGTGCCGGGCAATTGAGCGGCAGGCCGGGCGGGTGAAAATCCTGGTCGAGATCGCCATATCGTGCGAGTCGACCCCCGCAAACTTTTTCATCTTCGGATGGTTCACGTCCAATACCTGTCGGACGACATCGGGTACCGGATGGAATTCGACGCCGGCATATAATCCCTCGGTGTTTTCCCGAAAGACGACCAGATCGATGCCGTCTTTATAATTCAGCGGATTGCCGGGATAGCCCTTGCATGGTCGCAGGTTAGTGTGCAAATCAAATTTCTGCCGTAAGCCGACGATGGGACTTGAATAGACGTGCCCCTTGCCCTGCAACTCCGGGATCAGTTCGTTTTCGGCTTCTTCTTTGGGCTTGGATGTGATCGCGCCAAACAACGCACAATCAACAGTTTTCAACAACTCGACCGTCCGGTCGGGGAGCGGCTGCGCTTCGGTCTTCCAGAATTCCCAACCGATATCGGCGGGGATATACTCGGCGTCAATCTTCAGCGCGTCGAGCACAATCTTCGCCGCTTCCATCACATCGTTGCCCACCCCGTCGCCAGGCATCCAGGCAATCTTATATTTCGCCATTTCCTATTCCTCCAATAAAGATATTTTTCTCTCTTGGTCGATCCAACATGCAACTCATGGTAAAAAACTCCAAGCGATTTCGAGGTAAATGCACGGCTGAAATTGTCAAAGTCGAACGGCCGTTGCCACCCGCAGGTACCCCGCCAGATCGGGGATAAGCCGGACATCGGTATAGGCCTCACCCGCCTTGAGCATTCCCCGTACGGCGTCCGCCTGATTGTAGCCGATCTCCAATGCCAGCAGTCCATTTGATTGTAGATATTTTCCTGCCCCGGCGATGATTTCCTCGATAACGGCAAGTCCCTCCCGCGAGGCAAAAAGAGCGGCATTCGGCTCATGCTCCCGAACTTCGACCTGAAGGTTATCACGCTCTGACTCAGCGACATACGGTGGATTAACCACAATGGCCGTAAACTGGTTGGCGGGATTGACGGGAGCAAACAACGAACCTCGGATCAATGTCACTTGCTCGCCGACTTCATGAGTTTCGATGTTTTCCGCCGCGAGCGCCAGCGCCGGGGCGGCGAGATCGGAGGCAATGATTTTCAGGTCGGGCCGCTCCAGCGCAAGCGTGATCGCGATATTCCCCGACCCGGTACCGATATCCCAGATCAGTGGCTGCCGATTCTCAAGAACGGGGAAAACCTTATCGAGAAACATTAATGCCCGCTCAACGAGGATTTCCGTTTCCGGACGGGGGATCAACGCGCGGGCATCGCAGGCAAAACGCCGACCATAAAACTCGGTATAGCCCAGAAGATATTGGAGAGGAAAACCGTCGACCCGGTTAAAAACAATCTCGTCCAAAAGCGGCAGGTGTTTGACAGGGAATTCATCCTTCGCCGAGAGGAACAGCTCTGTTCGGGAAACGCCCAGCATGTCAGCGAGGATCCACTCGGCCTCGGTTTGTGCCGTCTCGATCCGGCCGCGACGCAGCCGTTCAACGGTCCGGGTAAGTATTTCCTGAATAGTCACGAAAGAGGAAGACAGCTATCCCGCATTCCCGTGCGGTCGGGGAAATCGACATCGGGGATCCGCGCGCAACCCGTGCGGACTGAGCCGCGCATCATCCGGCTGACCGGTGTTTGCGCCAAACCAACCTGATTCTCGGCAAATGCCGGTTCACCACAACAGCCGACACCGATGGCCAGTCCCACGCCGGTTACTCCGCAGAATTTCAGAAAATCACGGCGTTCCATTAAATTATCCGTTCTCCGTATCCTCGCTTAACGAGAAATTATTGATCTTCATCCCCGGCACCAGCATCACCGAACTATACTGCGGGTAGATCACCCGCTCACGGGCAATCGCCTCGACATTGGCGAACATCTCCAGCAAGGGCGGTGTTGCGCGCATGTTGGTAATCGGGTGATCAAGCTTGCCGTCTTTGATCGCAAATGTCCCATCGAGCGTCGTCGCGGTTACCTGTGTCCGCCGGGGATTCAAGTAATTAATATACCAAAAATGGGTAATCAATACACCTTGTGCCGTCGATGAAATCAATTCTTTAAAAGGCGTTGTCCCGGCCTTGATCGCGAGGTTTTTCGGATATGGCCCGAAACCGTTGTCCGGGGGCAGGGCATGACCGGTCGATTCTTTGCCGACCTTTTTCGCCTCGCGCCGGTCGAAGGTTACGCCGCGCGCAATCCCATTTTCGATAATCACCACCCGTTGTCGGGGCACACCCTCATAATCAAACGGCATTCCCGCCATCTCCGGCGCGGCCGCGTCGTCGATGATTGTAATATTTTTGCCGGTGATTTGTTCACCAATCTGCCGGGCCATAAAACTGCGACCCGCGGCGAACGACTTTCCGGAAAACCCCAAAAATCCCAGAAAGAGCAATAACTGACCGACCGCAGCCGGTTCCAGGATTACGGTGTACTCACCCGGGGGTAATGGCTGCGGGTTGCGCGAGCGCACTGCTTTATCGACTGCCGTCGAAATCACGCCATCGACACTCAATTGCGCCGCGTCGCGATGATAGGCCGTGCCCCAACCCGAACCGGAAGCGGCATCGTCAGAGGCCGTCAGCGAGAACTCGGCAAATGTTTCCGGGAAATATTGTACCGTGCCGGCGGAGTTGACTACGGTTGAGGCCTTGGTCACCGATTTATATAGACCCGCCGCCGAAAGCCCCGCCGTGGTGCAGGCAGTGACCGCCTTCCTGATTGCAGTGGCCCGATCACCGGCTGTCAAATCGGCGGTTGCCACCGCGAATGCCTCCGGTCGGTCGGCCGCTTTCGGGGAGTGTACCACTCCCGGATAGTCGGGATCGGGTTTCTGGTTTTCGGCAATCTCAATCGCATTCTGGATCAGGTTTTTGATTGCCACGGGTTCGATATCATTGCCTACCGCCAACCCCACCCGATCACGCAATGCCACCCGCGCTATGATCTCGTGGTCGGACTGTTCGATATTTTGATGGATGAGGTTTTCAGCAAAGCGGGAGAGCGCTGTAGTGGTTTGAATGCAGACCAGTTCGATCTTGCGGATCCCCTGGTCGGCGACCCCGTCTTTCAGGCGCTTGATTATCGTCTGTTTGTCGAGCATTGTTCTCCCAGCTTACTCTGCGCCGATCCGGACATTGGCAAATCGGGCCGGTACCGCTCCCTGACCGGTGGCAATGGTCTGACCCGGCTGGCCCTTGCCGCAGGACGGCGTGCCCCAGATTCGATATTCCTCAGGTGTTCCCAGTGCGTTGCAGGAATTCCAGAAATCGACCGTATTACCCGAGTAGACCGGATTTTTCACCATTTCCATCCGCCGCCCCCCCTTGATAATCCAACCGATCTCACCGCCTAGTTGGAAATTTTCGCGACGGTCGTCGATTGACCAGGAGGTCGGTGTCTCAAGATAAATACCGTTGTTTGTCTCGGAAATCATCTGCTCCAGCGTTGTCTTGCCGGGCATCAGGTTCGTATTAGTCATCCGGATCAACGGCAGGTCGGCCCACGAGCGCGCGCGCATTGAGGCATTCGGTTTCGCGTTGATCCGGGAGGCGGTTTCCCGCGAGTTTAAATACCCGACCAGCAAGCCGTTTTGAATCAACGGCGTCTTCACCGCCGTGACACCTTCGTCGTCATAGCCAAACGTCCCCAAACCGCCGGCGGCAGTCGGGTCGCAATAGACATTCACAATCTTCGAACCGTACTTCAACGACCCGAGTTTGTCCGGTGTCGCAAAACTGGTCCCTGAAAAATTCCGTTCCGAACCATAGACTCGGTCCAACTCCAGCGGGTGACCGATCGATTCATGGACCTGCAGAGAAACCAGGTCACTGGAGAGAATCAGCGTCCCGGTCATCACCGGACATTCCTCGGCGGCCTGCAGGGCTTTCACCTCTTCGGTGATCTTCGCGATTCCGTCTTCCAGTTTTAACCGCCCAATGAGTTCATACCCGGCGGTCTCGTACTGGCCGCCCGAGGTCGGGTACGACCGCTCGACAATACCGCCGTGGCCGCGGCCCACCCCGACGCTGATCCCGGCGCCACTCTGAAAAATCTCCTGGTCGATCCGGCTCCCTGCACTGGAAAAGAAATTCCTCTCCTCGCGGCGGAAAAACATATTGGCGGAGGCGCGATTGATCGCGGCGTCGGCGCGCAATTGCTCGTCAAGCCGTTTCGCATAATCGAGTTTTTCTTTGAGCGATACGGCAAAAGGGTCCTGTTCAATCGGGGTACGATATGAGCCGGTGGTTGGCTCGACCGCCGCCAATTCCACCCGTCTCCCGGCCAGCATTCCAGAAGCTTTGGCAATTTCCACGGCGCGTTTGCGCAGGGCGACTGCGCTGTTTTCGGTCACCTCGGCCGCCGAGGCAAAGCCCCAGGCGCCCTCGACCAGGACGCGCACGCTCATTCCAAAACTCTCGCTCCGGGAAAGTTTCTCGGGCGAGCCGTCAGAGACATTGATCTCCTCCTCTGCCAGTCGCCCGATGCGGCAATCGGCATACGTCGCACCGGCTATCCCGGTAATATCAACTGCCGCTTCACCGATGTTCAGATAGTCCGGATTAATCATTGTATCCCTCAATGCAGGGCATTTTACTGCCGAACACCGGTCGACGCAACGGAAAAATCGAAGAGTTTTTTGGCCTTCCCGGCCATCAGCGGGGAACGGGCGGTCGGAGCAGAGGCGAATCAGGTTGGCTCAGGCGGACTGTTCCAGTTTCTTACCGGCATTTTCGAATTGTGTTTGTTGTTCGGCGGCGCGCAAGGCATTGGTAAATTCATCGAGCCGACCGTCCAACACACCGGTGAGGTTTTGTACGCTCAGGCCGACACGATGGTCGGTCACCCGGTTTTGGGGGAAATTGTAGGTGCGGATTTTTGCCGAACGATCCCCGGTAGAGACCATTGCCCGCCGTTGGGCGGCCTCTTTTTGTTCCCGCTCACGCCGGGCACTGTCCATCAGCCGCGCCCGCAGTACTTTCATTGCTTTGTTCTTATTTTTTAACTGTGACTTCTCGTCCTGGCAGGTTACCACCGTGTTGGTGGGCAGGTGGGTGATCCGCACCGCCGAATCGGTGGTATTGACCGACTGGCCGCCCGGGCCCGACGAGCGGAACACATCGACTTTCAATTCATTCGGTTTGATCTTAAAATCGACTTCTTCGGCTTCGGCCAGCACGGCCACTGATGCTGCCGAGGTGTGAATTCGTCCGGAGGCCTCGGTCTGCGGTACCCGTTGAACTCGATGAACACCGCTTTCATATTTCATCGTGCCGAAGACATTTTTCCCCTCTATCGAGAAGATGATTTCCTTAAATCCCCCAACTGTGGTCGCATTGGCCTCGATAATCCCCAGGGTCCAGTTCTGCCGCTCGGCAACCCGGAGATACATCCGGTAGAGATCGGCGGCAAACAGCGCGGCCTCATCGCCGCCGGTTCCCGCCCTGATTTCAACGATGACATTGCGCCCGTCGTCGGGATCGCGGGGGGTGAGTAATTCCTGTAACCGCGACTCCATTTTCTCGCGACCGGGGAGCAAATCGGCCAGATCGACGCGGGCCAGTTCAACCAGTTCGGCATCTTCATTCTCGGCGATAATCTGTTCGGCCTGTTCAAGTGAAGTTAAAATTTGCCGATAATGCCGTCCCACCGCGATAATCTCCGAGAGTTCGGCATGCTCACGCCCGAGCTTTTTCATCTTCTCCTGGTCGCGGGCGACCGCCGGGTCAGACATCTCCTCGGTCAACTTCGCGTGGCGACTCTCGATGTCGGATAACAACTTCAATAAATCCATAATTTTAACTACCAGATAATGCGTTCACAATATTCCTGCCCCGACAAATTCCGGTCGGGACACCCAAATAAGACAAATCGTTCTTTGATTGATAAAAAACGCAGCTATGTATATTTAACCGGAATCGACTCGGGGATCGGTTTATCCAGCGAGGCCAGGACCGCACAGACCGCAACCTCGATTTGCTCGGGCGAGGGTTCTTTGGTCGTGATTTTTTGCAGCCACATCCCGGGGGCGGAGACAATTCGGGTGAATTGCTTGTCGCGGTTACGGCCGGCCCATTTTAAAATTTCATAGGAAATACCGGCAACGATCGGCAACAACGAAAAATGTACCGCAAATCGGTTCAACAGCGGCGGCGGGAAACCCGTGATAATCTGGTAAAGCGAATCGGAGACCGAGTAGGTGAAAATCGCCAGCATCGCCACAATCAACAAAAAACTCGTGCCGCACCGGGGGTGCAGGGTCGAATATTTGCGGATATTTTCGACCGTCAATTCTTCGTCGTTTTCGTGGGCATAGATTGACTTATGTTCCGCCCCGTGATATTCGAAAACGCGGCGGAAATCTTTATACAGCGAGAAAACCCAGACATAAGCCACAAACATTGTCATCCGGATTACCCCGGCGATGAGGTTAAATCCCACTGCCCCCTTTTGTACCCCACTGGCCTGCGCCAGCCAGAGCGGGATGAAGAAAAACAGGAAGATTCCCAGTCCCAACCCGACAACCATCGTCAAAACCAGTATCGACATCGGAACGCCTTTGGTTTCCTTGCCGTCTCCACCCCCCGGTTCGCGGGCGGCAATGTCGGCCGAAAAATTAAGCGATTTGATGCCGATAATCATCATTTCGAAAAACGATACTGCCCCGCGCAACACCGGGATATTCAACAACTTATATCGCTTGGTCAGCGGTTTATATGGCTGACGGGTAATGACAACCGTGCCTTCCTGGTCGCGCACGGCGGTGGCCACCCGCTGGGGTGAGCGGATCATCACACCCTCGATTACCGCCTGTCCACCAACTTCTTTATCCGGCATCGTTTAATCCTCAATATATCCTATCGGCCAATCGCCGGGTAAAAATCAAACCAGACGATCGGGCAACAAAAAACGCGACGGTACTGCCGTCACGTTCAATGTCGCGCTCCGCCGGGCGGTCGCGCCGCCAGCGTCCTAATTATCGGCTTCGGCTTTCGGCCTGGGTAAGTTGTATTTCTTCAGGTATTTCTCCACACGACCGGCGGTATCCACCAGTTTTTGCTTACCGGTGAAGAACGGATGGCAGGCCGAACAAATTTCGACCTTGAGATCTTTGACCGTGCTGCGTGTTTCAATTACATTACCGCAGGCACAGGTAATCTTGGTCTCATAGTATTTTGGATGGATTTTCGCTTTCATGTTGTCCTAACCTTTCCAAGCCACGCTATATACGGTCAGTGCGCCAAAAAGGCAAGATTTTTATGTCAAGATATACACCAGTTTGCCGATTTTCCCGTCGGGTCGGTTGACTCGTCCTTGCCCTCTAAGCTACGGCAATCGGCGTTACACCGCTTGCACAATCCTATCACATTGTTACACAAAAAGATCGACGACCATTGTTCCGGACGGGGAAAGCCGCAGCGATACTAATCGTTCTCGCGGGTGCGGTTGCGATTCCATTCGGGAATTTCTACCACCAGGTCGGCGGTGCCATCGGGAATACACTGGCAACCCAGTCGAGAATGGGTCGTTAGTCCGGGGGCGCTGTCGAGTTCATCGAGTTCTTCGTCCGATGGTTCCGGGCAGGCGCTTTCACCCTCGCGCACAATCACATGACACGTCGAGCAGGAACAAAACCCGCCGCAGGCATGGTCGAGTTCGACTCCAGCCGCCAGGGCAATATCGAGAATGCTCCCCGGTTCGCCATGGCTGCCGTAGGGGACTTTGGCGGGGTCGACGACAAACTCGACACCCATTGGCTCGAAGCGAATTGTATATGCCTTCGTCGGGATACCCGACGGCACAGAGTTTTTTCCGGAGGTCTTCGTTTCGTCCATGATATCGTTTACTCAATTGCGGACTGGTTTCCCGTCACCGAGGTATCCTTGATCGCTTCGTGCAGTGCGCGATTGAGAATTTTTTCGGCCACGTCATGGGTCACCTTATCCAGATGATCGATCGCGTCGCGAATTGCGCCGTGGTCTTTGTCGGTCATCGTTTTTTTCAGCCGTTCCATCGACGAGGCGATCATGGCGCGTTTGGCCTCCGAAATCAGGTCCTCATTTTTGCGCAGTGATTTTTCCACCGCATGGATGATCGATTTCGCCTCGGTAATTGCCTCGGCGGTCTGCCGAGCCAGAAAATCTTCCTCGGCGTGGTCGAATGAATCGTCAATCATCCGCTCAACCTCATCTTTGGTTAATCCCGACGACGGCCGGATTTCAATGCTCTGCTCGACTTTCGACCGGGTCTCCTGTGCTTTGACCTGCAGGATGCCATCGGCATCAATCATCAACTGTACGGCAATCCGCGGGATACCGGCAGGCAGGGGAGGGATGCCGGTCAATTTGAATCGAGCGAGCGTTCGGTTATCGGCCGCCAGTTCCCGCTCGCCCTGCAGGACATGGAAATCGACCGATGTCTGCCCGTCGACAAAGGTCGTAAACATCTCCTGGGCCGAGGTCGGGATCGTCGTGTTGCGATGAATCAATCGGCTGAACACTCCGCCCATCGTCTCGATGCCCAGCGACAACGGGATAACATCCAAAAGCAATGTGTCACGCCGACTCCCGCCCAGGATGTCGGCCTGCACCGCCGCGCCGAGGGCGACGACTTCGTCGGGATTCAAATCGGTATATGGTTTCTGACCGAAAATCCGTTCGGTTAACTCGCGGATCAACGGCATCCGCGTCGAGCCACCGACTAAGACTACTGCGTCAATATCCTCGGGGGTTAGTTTTGCGTCGGCCAGCGCCTGTTTGCACGGCCCGGCGGTACGTTGGGCGATTGGCCGAATCATTTCCTCGAATTCGTCCCGGCTGATCGTTCCGGATATTTCCGGTTTGCCGGGCAAGGTGAGCAAAAAATTCGCGGTGCTATTGGCCGATAGAGCGATCTTGACTCTTTCGGCCTCCTGCCGCAAGAGTTGAATCGCCCGGGGATCATCCATTGGCCCTGAAACACCGGCGGCGCTGATTTTCTCGGCAAAATACTTCATCAGTTGCCGGTCGAAATCATCGCCGCCCAGGTGAGTATCGCCGCCGGTGGCGAGCACGCGGAAGATTCCCTCGGAGAGTTTTAAAATCGAAATATCAAAGGTCCCGCCGCCCAGGTCGTAGACCGCGACCGTCTGTTTTTCCTTCCGGTCAAGCCCATAGGCCAGCGCCGCCGCGGTCGGTTCGTTAACAATGCGCAAAACGTCCCAGCCGGCGATCTTCCCGGCGTCTTTGGTTGCCTGTCGTTGGGTATCATTAAAATATGCGGGGACCGTAATCACCGCCTTGTTGACCGGCCGGCCAAAATGTTTCTCGGCCCGCTGTTTAAGTTCGCGCAGGATCATCGCCGAGAGTTCGGGCGGGGTATAGGTTTTACTGCCGAGCTGGATATGGATTAGTCGGTTTTCATCTTCCTCGAAAGCGAACGGGAGGTATTCGCGATCTTCGCCGACTTCATTCGAATCACGGCCCATAAAGCGCTTGATCGAATACACCGTCGATTCGGCCCGTTCGACCCAGTGCTCTTTCGCGTCGATTCCGGTCAGCAGCTTTCCCTCGGCAAAGGACACGACCGACGGAACCAGCAGGTTACCGTCCGTATCGGCCAGCACTTTCGGTGTATCCCCGTCGACATACGCAATCAGAGAGTTGGTTGTGCCAAGGTCGATCCCGACGACGATGTCGGCCTGATCAGTGCCCATTGGTGGAATTCCCTTCGAGCGTTGCAGTGATATTCTGGATTATCCGTTTGAGATAAAGCCGGGCGGCCAGGGTCTGATCCATCGCCCGCAGGATTTCTTCTATCTTGCGGCGGACCGAGGGTTCAAAAGGTGATGTCGCCGCACCAATCACCTTATCGTAGGCGGCAAAATGGACGTCGAGTTCCTCCAGCCGGGCGTGCGAGTCCTTATGTAGTTCTTCTTTACGCGCCTTTAACGCTTTGATTGTTTCCTGCTCGGCGGCGTTCCCGCTGTGCGTCGACAGTTCGGCCATCAACTCCTGGACTTCAAAGATACTCGTGGCCAGTTCCGGGGGGACATTTTTGGTCGGCCGATATTTCTCCCCCAGTTCCAACTCAAGAATGTACCCCGCACGGGTTTCCCGGTCTTTCAGCGTCGCATACGCCTTATTCAACCGAGCGGCATTGACCAGCGCAATATCCTGTTCGGCAAATTCCGACTCCTGGAAAAAATCCGGGTGGAAAATGCGGGAGAGTTTTAGAAAACGCGCTTCTAAATCATCGAGGTCGATTTGTAGCCGCCGGGGCAGTCCCAGAAACTGGAAATAGTCGGTATCGTCCGCCCAGGGCTGGATCTTGACACAGCGAACACATTTATAAGGAGATTCCAGTTCGGAATGACAGTTCCAGCAGAGACTGTGGGATTGATCGGTCTGTTTGGGAGTGCTCATCAACCGGCCTCCGTCTTCCGTTCAAATACCGGGATCGGGGCCGCTTCTTCGCCATAGGAAATCTTGTCGGCATACTGGGCAATTTGTGCTGCGGCCATAGCATAAGCCCAAACGGGTACTGTTACCTCACCGCAACCGCGAATATGCACTGATTTTCCGCGCATCGTTTCCCAGTTGAAATGAGCGAAAGCATCACGTAAATCCCGCTCGCGGATTATTCCGTCGACTGCGAATTCCTGTAAATTAAAGACCGGCATCTGGTTCCTCCCCGTCGAAATCGTCGTACCGCGCGATTGCCCGTATTTCGCGTATGCCGGTCAGGCCCAAACATCGCTTAACGGTCGCATCGTGTGAAAGCAATCGCCTCAGGTTGTAAATGACGAACCGCAGCCGCAGGAACGGTTGGCATTAGGATTATCGAATTTAAAGCCGCCCCCGGTCAAATCTTTCGAGAAATCCAGGGTCGTACCTTTCAGATACAGAGCGCTTTTCAAATCGACCACGACCTTGACCCCATTGACTTCGAACACTTTGTCGTGTTCACCGATTTCGTTGTCAAACCGCATGCTGTACATCAACCCCGAACAGCCGCCGCCCTGGACACCCAGCCGCAGTGCGTGTCCGTCAAGGTTCTGATCTTTTCGCAGCCGCACAATCTCGTTGGCGGCCGCTTCAGTCAGCGTAATCATTCCTGATCATCCTCACGCACCGGGTCCACCCCGTTGCCGTTTTGCTTTTTCTTATAGTCGGCAATCGCCGCCTTGATTGCATCTTCAGCCAGCACCGAACAGTGAATTTTCACCGGCGGTAACGAGAGTTCGTTGACGATGTCGACGTTTTTAATCTCCATCGCTTCGTCAATGGTCTTGCCCCGCAGCCATTCGGTGGCCAGCGACGATGACGCGATTGCCGAGCCGCAGCCGAAGGTCTTGAACTTGGCGTCCTCGACCACCCCGGTTTTGTCGTTGACCTTGATCTGCAGTTTCATCACATCACCGCATTCAGGCGCGCCAACAATTCCGGTGCCGACATTTTTTTCTTTTTTGTCCAGACTGCCGACATTGCGCGGCTGGTTGTAATGGTCGATGACCTTTTCCGAGTATGCCATGTGCGGTATCCTGTTTTAATCGGGTTTCTGCGTCGCTGTTACGATTTGCCCCATTCCACCGACTTGATGTCGATGCCCTCTTTTGCCATTTCATATAACGGGGACATTTCCCGCAGACGTTTGACATTTTCGATAACTTGTGCGGCAACGTAGTCGATCTCTTCGGTGGTGGTAAACCGCCCCAGCCCGAACCGGATCGACGAGTGCGCCAGTTCGTCGCCGATTCCCAGCGCCCGCAGGACATACGACGGCTCCAGCGAGGCCGAGGTACAGGCCGAACCCGATGAAACGGCGATATTTTTCAAGCCAAGCATCAACGATTCGCCCTCGACATAGGCAAACGAGATATTCAGATTGTTTGGCAAGCGATGCTCCATGCTCCCGTTGACAAACACCTCGTCAAGCCCGCTGAAAATCTTCTCTTTTAGCCGATCACGTAACGCCTTTAACCGCACGTTTTCCGCGGCCATTTCCTCCTGGCATAGCTCACAGGCCTTACCGAATCCAACAATCGCCGGCACATTGAGCGTCCCCGAACGCATCCCGCGTTCATGCCCGCCGCCGTGGATCACCGGGGCCAGTCGGACCCGGGGATTTTTGCGCCGCACATACAACGCGCCAATTCCTTTCGGTCCGTATATCTTGTGCGCCGAGAGCGACATGGCGTCGATCTTCATCTTTTCGACATCAAGATCCATCTTGCCGGCGCCCTGCGCGGCATCGGTGTGGAAAATAATCTTACGTTCATGGGCCAGCGCGCCGATCTCGGTAATCGGATTGATCGTGCCGATTTCGTTGTTGGCGGCCATGACCGAGATAAGGATCGTCTGGTCGGTGATCGCCTTCTCCAGCTCCTCGATTTCAATCAGACCGTCGGCGTTGACCGGCAACAGGGTGATCCTGGCGCCTTTGCGCTCCAGCCATGAGGCCGAGTCGAGAATTGCTTTGTGTTCAATCGCAGTCGTGATGATATGATTGCCCTTGTCGCCATACATCTCATAGGCGCCCTTGAGGGCAATATTGTCCGACTCGGTTGCGCCGGAGGTAAACACAATCTCTTTCGGTGAGCAACCGATCAACGCCGCTACTTGTTTGCGGGCGTTTTCGACCGCTTCCTCGGCCTCCCAGCCGAAGCTATGGTTACGCGACGCCGCGTTACCGAATTTCTCCTTCAGGTACGGTAACATCTCCTCGAGCACGCGCGGGTCGAGCGGTGTCGTCGCCTGATTGTCCAGATAGATCGGAAGTTTCATTTTCTGTCTACTCCGCCAATGGTGTCTGTTTCCCGGTTTATGGTATTTGCGTCAGATCGTTACCAAGGAAATTCCCTTTGCCGCATTTGCCGGCCAGCTCGGCCAGCGTATGCCGGTCGAGTTCCTTGACGATATGACCGCGGATGTCGGCCAGCACCGTATACAGCGCGCAGCCATCTATTTTTTTGCAATCTGAAGAATGCCCCGAAACACAATCGAATGTTGCGATCGGCCCCTGGATTGCCTCGATTACCTGTCTGAGGGTGATCTCTTCGGCTGGTCGAGCCAGCGCGAACCCGCCGCCCGTGCCGCGTTGCGAACGCAGCAAGCGGCTTTTCACAAGTTCATGAAATAGAATCCGCAAAAATTTCTCCGGGATGCCGACCGACCCGGCCACCTCGCTGATTTCGACTACATTGCCGTTGGCATTGCCGGCAAGGTAGAGCATCCCCAAAATGCTGTATTCTCCACGTCGATTCAGTATCATGCCCGGCTACCTTATCAATGTCATTGTTTTGCTAATGTTGTTTACCAAAAAAATAACCAAAACAATCCTATATTGTTGTTTCCGGTCTTATTTACGCTTTTTTTTTGTTTGTGTTGGTAATATCGTTCCAGATCATAGTCTTAATTGACAAGTGTTTGCCGTATTTCCGGCCTGTCTCATTCGAAGACGGCGGTTGTCTGCGAGTCGTTTGCTTAATTAGAGGATAATCGTCAGGATTTCAGTCTCCATCCCGAAATTACCGGTCCCGAGGCCTTTTTCATGGCCTTCGCTCTTTTGATTTGCGACATTGCCGCCGAACGGAACCGAAATTGGGGGAGTTATCGATTTTTCCGATCCAAATCTCGACGAGTTGTTTATGCGGCAGGCGCTGGCCGAGGCCGAGCGGGCGGATGAAGACGGCGAAGTTCCGGTCGGCGCGGTCGTTGTCTTCAAAGATCACATCGTTGGGCGCGGACACAACCAGGTCGAACGGCTGGGCGACCCCACGGCTCACGCCGAGATGATCGCCTTAACCGCCGCAGCCGAACAATTTGAATCGTGGCGGCTGTTGGGGGCGCGGATGTATGTTACCATCGAGCCGTGCGCGATGTGCGCCGGGGCGGCGGTGCTTGCCCGGCTGGAGCAGATAATTTTCGGGGTCCGCGATCCAAAATTCGGGGCTTGTGGTTCGGTTTTCAATATTCCCGCCGAAGCAAAATTAAATCATCAAATCGAAGTCCGTGAGGGAATCCTCGGTGATCAGGCGGCGACATTGTTGCGCTCGTTTTTCCGGGAGCGGCGCAGGAAATCGAAAGGATAGCCGGATGAATAACTCGATTGAATCGCCGCATGATTGGGACAGCCTCCGCGCAACCATTGCCCGCCGGGGTGTGCTGATCAATATTCTCGTGCCGTTTCTCCTGCTTGCGGTCGGCTATCTTTTCCGCAAACTCGGGATGCTGCCGGAGTTTCCCACCCTCGATGAATCGGCGCACAATCTTTTGCTCTACATCCTCGGCGCCGTTGCCGTCGGTGAAATTGCCGTCGCGTTCTACTTGCGTAAGATATTATTTCAACCGGCGCGTTTCATGGCGACTAACCGTTCGTTCGCCGCCTTTGCCGAAATCTGCGCCAACAATGTAATCACCGTTTTTGCCCTGGGAGCATCGCCGTCTATTTATGGTTTTGTTTTGTATGCGCTCGGCGGCACCATCGAGCAATTCATCTTCTTTATCCTGATTGCGCTGATCGCCTACCGCGCCGTCCGCCCGGACAAGGAGTTGCTGGAGAAACTCTGGGAAAATGTGCGAATGCCCCAGTAGCGAACAATACCGCCCGGGCCGGTTTCCGGTGTATTGCCCCAATCCGGCCGAGCGGTGTTCTTTGGCCGGATTCGACCGACCGCGGTAAAAATTCGTGCCGGTATGATGAGTGGCGACATCTTTGTCAGGCGGCGGCCCTCATCAAGAAAATCGAACTTGAAATTATTCCGGAAATGTGTACCTTCGACCCCGGAGAGATGCCGGAGCGGTTGAACGGGGCGGTCTCGAAAACCGTTGACCCCTCGCGGGGTCCCAGGGTTCGAATCCCTGTCTCTCCGCTTTTTTTATCCTCAAGGGCCTCTTTTGACACTCCCCGTTGTTTAACATAAGTCGTTGCCAGGTAATCGTAAGGCAGGCGGCCTGTCCTCGCTCTGTCAATTCTGGAGGATATTTCTCTCAAATGACAGTAGTCGTGACATTCCCATGACAATCGAATTTGCAGACAAACCATATTCACGCGCAGGAAAGAGGACCAATTGCGGAGCGATTATTGATGGAAAATCTCGGGATCATCGGCGTTAACATGTTTTCACCCAATCCGGGTCTGTTACAAAACCTGACTATCCCGGTCGATGATCGCGCCGAACAGGTGCCCTTACTCAAGAAAGTTGCCGGGGTGGATGAATTCGTATACCTGGCCACCTGCAACCGTGTCGAGTTCGTTTACTGGGCGTCTGACGGCACCAAACATGCCGCGATTCGCAACCGAATCCTCGATTTCTTTTTTCGAACCCAGCCGGGTGTCCAATTTGAGCCGAACGATTTCTACCTTAAGTCCGGCAGTGCCGCGGTCAACCACCTCTTTGAGGTCGCCTCATCGGTCAATTCGCTGGTAATCGGCGAAGCCCAGATTTTGGGCCAGGTCAAGGCCTCGATGACCACCGCGGTCGAACTCGGCGTCGTCGGCGACAACCTGCGCAAGTTGTATGCGCGGGTTTACCGGGTCGCCAAAAAAGTCCGCAATCAAACCGATCTGGGTAAACGATCGGTTTCGATGATATCATTAGTCACGGGCCTCATTGGGCAGGTGTGTGAGCGAGAAGCCAACGTGCCCGTGGCTCTAATCGGCGTCGGCGAGATGACAGACAAACTGGCGCGCCACTTAGTCGAGCGGGGAACCGCTGATCTCTGTTTTGTCAACCGTACGCCCGAAAAGACAGCAGAGTTTGTAACGAAGTATGGTGGCGTGGGTATGTCGCTTGAACAGTTTCTGGAATCTCCACCGCCGGTCCGCATCATTTGCACAGCTACTTCCTCGCCGACCCCGATTTTCACTGACGACACACTGGCGCGGTTTACCGACCGGAACACTCCATTCTTATTGATCGACCTGGCGATGCCGCCTGACGTTGCCGTCGACAAACCGCTTCCCGAAGGTTCGGCAATCTACGGCGTTCTCGATTTGCGTGCCATTGCCGACTCGAACCGGAAACAACGGTTCAAAGACCTCGATAAAGCCCATGAGATCATTTCAACTGAACTGAATCGTTTCTGGAAAGAACAGATTACCGAAGGGCTGCATCCGGTCTGCACCGGCACTTATGAGCAGGCCCATAAATTTGCCGAACGGGGTCTGGAGGAGTTGTTCGAAAAAACGCTTTCCCACCTCGATAAGGCCGACCGCGAGGCGCTCCACCATTGGACCGAAAAATTGGTTCGCTTTTCCTCCTATCTGCCGGCCCGCACAATTGCCGATAACATCGCCGCCGAGCTTGACCCGGCCCAGTGTTCAGGGAATTTTGGCCCGCACTGTGCCCATCAGTGCGGCGGCATCAAGAAATCCATTGCTTAGCCCGGATACGACGCACCGAGAACCGGCGGCGGCTTCTCCCGGAGTCGCCGTTGTGCCGGGGATTGCTCTCCAACTATGCAGGATTTGCCAATCCGGACCGATTTACGATACCATTTTGTCGCCGAAGACCGTATAAAGCTGATGAGTTTAATCACCGGCAATATTGAGTGAAATGAATTTTCGATCCGTCACATTGGGCGTACAACCATGACTCCGGGTTCGGCCAAAAACTCCTCACGCCACTCGCTGATCATCTTCATTGGCCTGATCATTTTCTGTCTTGGCCAGTTGACCTGGTGGATTATTTTTCAACTCGGCCAGAATGACCGACTGTTGGAGGTTCGCCGCCAATTACAACGACAGCGGATCGAGTTGATCACCACCATCGCCAATAATCATTTTCGCAATATGGTCGAGCGAGTCAAGCGTGCAGTTATGTCCGAAGACTTTCCCGACGATACCGCGTATACCTTCCTAACCCGTGATCTCGCGGGCGGGGCGTATCTTCTGCATAATCCTACCACCGGAAAAGGCGTAGCCGGCGGTTCCCCGGAATCAAAACTGCTCGCCCGGTTGGATGACGATCTCAGTGTGGTTTATTTTGACCCCCGCTATGTCGACTCACTGGTCGAGGCCCATGGCGGCGGCCTGGTCCTCCGACTCGACGATCCCCGCGATGGTGTTGCCGAACCCTGGTTGACCGCCGACATGCTGACTGCCTCCCCCGGTACTCTCGAAAAATGGGAGAGCGAATCTAATCGCCGAATCAAAATGCTGATCTCGGAGGGTGGGTTTTTCGTTTTGATCATCCTTTTCGGCGCGTTTCTGATTTACCGCACTATTCAGCGCTCCGAGGAGTTGAAGTTCCGCCAGCAGGGGTTTATCCAGGGTGTCACCCATGAATTCCGTGCGCCGCTGACTTCGCTGCGTCTATACATCGAGGCGCTGCAGACCGGCAATGTCGGCAAGCAGAAAACGGACGAGTTGTTTCCCAAAATGCTTGATGACTGCGACCGGCTTGACGGGTTAATCGACAACGTCCTTGAAGCCGGGCACCAGGGTAAATCCGGCCACGTGCTCAAGCTCTCGCCGACCGATTTGGCGGCAGACTTAAACGAGTATTTAGACGCCTTACAACCATTGATCGATCGGCACTCCGCTAAAATCAGACGCGAGATCGCCGGGGAGCTGACCGTTCGTGCCGATTATCAGGCGTTTGGACGAGTTGTCCGTGCGTTGGTCGATAATGCTATCCACTATTCGCCTGCCGACCGACGGCAAATCGACGTCCGGCTTATCCGTGATCAGGGAGACGCTGTTCTGACCGTCACCGATCAGGGCGCGGGGTTGCCCGCGGCCGAGCAGCAAAAAATCTTCGAACGGTTTTATCGGGTCGGTGACAGTGAGACGCGGCGGGTTCGGGGCACCGGCCTGGGGTTATTTCTCGTGCGCGAGATAGTCGAAGCCCACGGGGGAGAGGTTTTCGCCTCATCGCCCGGCCCCAACCGGGGAACAACAATCACTGTAAAACTCCCGGTGGTGACCTAATGAAAAAACGACTGCTGATTGTCGATGACGAAGAACATATCGCCGACGGCCTGGTCCTGACGCTGGAGGCCGAGGGGTATGAAACCGCCGTGGCCGGCGATGGTCTTTCCGCGCTGGAATACTGGAAAGCCGGCGGGTTCGACCTGATCATCCTCGATATTATGTTGCCGGGGATCGACGGTCTTGATGTCTGTCGT
>JAJRUJ010000047.1 GCA_024277855.1 Candidatus Zixiibacteriota bacterium | reverse complement strand
GCAACGTTCGGCATTTTATCAATCCCGTGGTTTGCTATTTCAATTGACGATAGAGATTGGCCATCTCAATCGCGGTACTCGCGGCCTGGCCGCCTTTGTTTCCGGCCTTGGTACCGGCCCGTTCGATCGCCTGTTCAAGCGTATCGGCGGTGATTACTCCGTAAGCTACCGGCACCGACGATGCCAGCGAGACCGTAGCGATTCCCTTGGTTACTTCGGCAGCGATATAATCGAAATGCGGGGTATCGCCTCGAATTACCGCGCCGAGTGCAATGACGGCATTGACATCGGTCTTCACCGCCCGCGCAACTGCGGCGGGGATCTCGAACGAACCCGGCACCCGGATGACCGTGACGTTGGCCTCGGCATCCGCGCCGTGGCGGGTGAGGGTATCCAGCGCGCCCTCGAGCAGCCGGTCGGTGATGAAATGGTTGAACCGCGAAACGACCACCGCAAACCGCAGCCCTTCGGCAGTCAGCGTTCCTTCGATCATCTTCGGCATAGGTTTGTCCTTATCGTAACGTGTTTATTTTTTTATTTAATTGCCGGCGCGGTTTGCTGTCGAATCGACCGGCGCTTCGGGCACATGCAACAAATGTCCCATCTTGTCGCGCTTGGTTTTCAGGTATTCGCGGTTTTCGGCGGTCGGCACTGTTTCGATCGGTACCCGCTCAGTGACTTTTAGACCGTGGCCCACCAGGCCGACAATTTTTTTGGGGTTATTGGTCAACAGCCGGATCGAACTCAAGCCCAGATCGGTAAGCATCTGTGCGCCGATTCCGTAGTCGCGCAAGTCGGGTGCGAAACCGATTTTGACATTGGCCTCGACCGTATCCAGCCCCTGTTCCTGGAGATGGTAGGCGCGGATTTTATTGGCCAACCCGATCCCCCGCCCTTCCTGCCGCATGTAAAGGATGACACCCGCGCCCTCACGGGCGATCATCCGCATCGCCCCCTCAAGCTGCGGCCCGCAGTCACAACGCTGCGAACCGAAAACATCGCCGGTCAGACATTCGGAATGGACCCGCACGAGGACGTCCTTATGATTTTTGATATCCCCTTTGACCAACGCCACGTGCTGCGCGGTCTCGACATCCGATTCATAAATTACCAACCGGAATTCCCCGTACTGCGTCGGCAACCGGGCCTCGGCGGTGCGGCGGATGAGTTTCTCATGTTTACGCCGGTAGGCGATCAGATCGGCAATGGTGATGATTTTCAATCCATGTGTTTCGGCAAATTCCAATAGTTGCGGAGTACGGGCCATATTGCCGTCGTCGTTCATGATCTCGCAGAGCACGCCTGCGGGAGTCAGCCCGGCCAACCGACAGAGATCAACCGCCGCCTCGGTATGGCCGGCGCGTTTGAGTACACCGCCCTGCGCCGCCCGCAGCGGAAAAATATGTCCCGGCCGTTCGAGGTCGCGCCGGGCGGTTTTCGGATCAACCAGGACCTGGACGGTACGGCAACGATCATAAGCGGAAATACCGGTAGTTGTCCCCTCGGCGGCATCGACCGACACAGTAAACTGCGTGCCTAATTTGGCCGTGTTGTCCGTCACCATCGGATGCAAGTCGAGTTCTTTGAGCCGTTCACCGGGCAGGGAAACACACACCAATCCCCGCGCATGTTTCGCCATGAAATTGATTGCCTCGGGGGTTACTTTCTCGGCGGCAAAAATCAGGTCACCTTCGTTTTCCCGATGTTCGTCATCGACGACGATCAACATCTTACCAGCGGCAAAATCGGCGAAGGCTTCTTCGATATCGTTAAACCGACCATGAAACTCCCCATTTCCATTCCCGTTAATCGCTGCGGTCATGATCTTTCACCCCACTGTGCTATGTCGTCGAATATGTGAGTCCGCCTTTTTCATTCGTAGCCGCCGATTGGCTTACCAACCCGCGCGGCGCAGCGCGTCCATACTTAGATTCGATTCGTTTGTCTTCACTGTCCCCGCATTTGTAGCAGCTTTTACTGCCTGGTCGAATTCGAGATTCACCGGCGAACCGGGTTTGAGGTTACCTAATGTTGTCTCCGTCCAGGTCGTGGGGATCAGCCCGATCGTGACCTCCCCCGGCCGCCGTCCGGCGACAGTGAGACTGACCCCGTCGAGGGCAATTGATCCCTTATCGATAACCCATTTGTCAAACGACCGATCAAAGCCGATTGTAATCCGGCCGCCGTCGGAAACCCGTTGGATTTTCTTGACCTGCCCGACCGTGTCGATATGCCCCGCGACAAGATGGCCGTCGAAACGGTCGTTCGGTCCGACCGGCAATTCCAGGTTGACCGGCTCGCCGGGCCGCAGACGGCCCAACCGCGTCACTTTTATTGTTTCGGCAATTACCGCACAGGTGAACTCACCGCGATTGATTTCTTCGACAGTCAAACAAGCCCCGGCCGTGGCAACCGAATCGCCGATTTTGGTTTTTGAGGCAGTCTTCGGCGCGGCGATGGTCAAACGGGCAAATCGCCCTGTTTTGGCATATCGCCGCACGATGCCGATTTCTGTAATCAACCCGGTAAACATTATTTACTCGTCGTCGTCAGTGGGTATTTCCGCCTCGGGCCAAACCGGATAGCCGGTAATCAATAAATCTTCACCGAGACGGCTTACGTCCATATCGGCCAGCCGCACCGCACCGCCCGGAACCACCAAACGGAAACCAGCCAGCGAGGAGATACCTTCACCGAAAAAAGTCGGCGCAACCACCAGTTGGATCTTATCGGCAAGCCGTTCCCGCAAAAACGAACCAAAAACCGTCGCGCCGCCCTCGACCATAATGCTGGTAATTTGATTCTCCCCGGCAACTTTCAACATTTCACGCAGATCAATCTGATGCATTTCATTCGGCGGGATTCGCCAGTGGAAATTGTCCGCTTCGCCGTTTAGCCGCGGCCGCCGGGAAACATCCAGACTGACCAGGATCGTCTTCTTATCGAGATTATCTTCGAATATCCGCCGATCGCGCGGGAGTTTTTCCCACGAATCGAGCACCAGCCGCAGGGGGTCGCGGCCCTTAATCGCCCGAACCGTCAAACGTGGATTATCGACCTGGACGGTATTCTTGCCGACCAGCACAGCGTCATAACGCGCGCGCAGCCAATGGACATATTGCTGAGCTTCCTCGCCGGTAATCTGCACCCGTTGATCGTTGCGGAAGGCGATTTTCCCGTCAAGAGTTTGGGCTATTTTGAGGACAACCAGGGGTCGGCCGGTGAGAACATATTTGATATGCGCTTCGTTGAGCTTAACCGCCGCCGCCTGCAGTACGCCGACTTTAACCCCTACGCCTTCCGAACGGAGAATGCGGATACCTTCCCCTTTGACCCGCGGATTGGGATCCTGCATTGCGCAGACCACCCGGCTGATCCCGGCAGATAAGATCGCATCGGTGCAGGGCGGCGTCTTGCCGTAATGGCAGCAGGGTTCGAGGTTGACATATAATGTTGAGCCCACGGCCTGTGATCCGGCCGTGCGCAAGGCGGTAACTTCGGCATGCGGCCCGCCGGCCCGCTGATGATAGGCCCTGGCGATAATCCGACCGTCTTTGACCACCACTGCGCCGACTAACGGGTTGGGGCTGGTCCGGCCGGCCCCCTTCTCAGCCAGGGCCAACACTTCGGCCATAAACCGGCGGTCGTCATCCGGATTATGAACCGGCGCCGACGGTTGCTCGGCGTTGGGCTGCAATGGCCCTTTCGCGCGTGAACTCATCTGCAATTCCTTAATAAAAAAATCCCCGGATCGTTCGGGGGCTGGGAGAGACACCACACAAAGGCCTCGGACAATCAAATAATTACGCCGAGCCATTGCAGGTGACCGTCTTCTCCCATCCGGACTATAACCGTCGGCACCGGAATCTCACCGGTTCAGCCGGGGCGCTATGGGTTATTGCCATGCCCCGGGTCACGGGCTATCACCGTCGATCGAGGAATTTCACCTCGCCCCGAAGACGATCTTCTTCTTAAGCATATACGACAATTCGGATCAGATGCCAAGATATTTGGGGCAAATACTGACAAAGAGTGGTCCCGAATCTACTTGCCCTCCCCCCTCAACCCCGTATTTTCCGGGAGTATCGTTCGCAAGAGGAGTGGACATTGGCCAAAGTGCACAAAGTCGGTGAACCGGATTCCGAAGCCCTGCGACTGACGATCGGGATGCTTAAAGATAAACTGCCCGATGATTATATCATCTTCCATAATCTGGAGACTATCTCGCCGGCCGGATTCGCTTATGAGATAGACTTGCTGGTCATCGCACCCCACGCAGTCTTCGTCATTGAGGAAAAAAACTATACCGGACATATCCGGGGTAACGCGCGCGAGTGGAAAATGTTCAACGGCGCGGTCTTTCCCAGCCCGCTGCCGTCGATCAACCGGAAAACACGAATTGTCGCGACCCAGCTAAAAACATTCGATCCATCCCTCGAAAAAGTCTATTGTCATGCACTGGTGCATCTCTCGTCGGCCAAGGCAAAATTGAAAATTTACGATCCCCAGGTCGGACAAATCACCGTCGGCGAACAACTCGTCAGATACCTGACTACCCCGGCGCGCCTGCCTGTTCCCGATTGTGACACGACACGCTTACGGGAAAAAATCTGTGGCGCGGTTCTCGCCGGCTTCGAACCGGCCCAACCCGAACGGCAGATCGGACCGTATGATATCATCGAACAATTACATTCCACACCTGAATACACCGAATATCTTGCCGAACATCGTTATCTGGAAATCGAATCGCGCACGCGGCTGAAAGTCTACCACGTCGATATCTATCAATCGGCGGAAAAACGCGAGCGGCAATTACGGTTGATTTTCCGCGACATGCACGCGATTAAAAAATTGGCCAGCCATCCGAACATCGTGCGGGCGTCGGATATTTTCCCCGGCGGCAACGACACCTTTGTCCTGCCCACCGAATGGGTTGACGGGTATTCATTGCGCGGGCTGTATTCCACCGGCAACAAACCGGAGCGCGGCAATTTGGCTGACATTTTCCGCCAAATCTGCACGGGCCTTGTATACGCTCACCAGCACGGTGTCATCCACCGCGATCTCCGACCGGAAAATATCATCGTCTGTGACAACGGCACCGTCAAACTGATTAATTTCGATTTCGCCCGTATCGCCGATATTCGCATCGAAACTATCGCGACCCAAATTGAGGGGCAACTCGATCAACGATATACCGCCCCGGAAGTTCTCGCCTCTCCCGCGGCGGCCTCCGAGCGTTCCGATCTGTATTCGGTGGGGATTATGTTTTACGAAGCGCTGGTCGGTCAAACTCCCTACCGTAGCCCGCGTGAACTGCTTTCCCATCGGGAATTTGACTGGTCGGTAACCGCCGATTGCACCGACGATCCCGCCGGCACCAACGAGTTGCTCCGCGCACTATGTTCCTTTTCGCCGGAATCCCGTCTGGCCTCCGCTGGACAAGCCGCCGCCGCATTTTCTTCTTTACGCCAATAACACCGGCAAGTAATCCGTTTTAGCGTGTCTTCTTACTACATTGTTATCGGTACCCCGCCACGAGTTGTTCGTTGTTCATCGTAATTACCAGTTCAACACCGGTCGTCTAATCTTTCGACAAAGCGCACCTCGGTAGTAAAATGTAATAGTGTGCGTGCTATTAACCGGGTAGTGCCGGTAATACCGATTTAATTGCAGAGACAAGAAACGACGAAACGGCTTGACAGTCGGCCAATATGTCCGCTATTATTGCCGTAGTAGAAATGACAATTAACCTCTAAACAAGGATGTATTCATGCCCATTGCCAAAACGTCCACGCGCAGGAAACCGGGACCGAAACCAAAAACCGGTCGCAAAAAACCCGGCCCAAAACCAAAAATGGCGCGCCGGAAACCCGGGCCGAAACCGAAATCCGCCCGGAAAAAACCCGGGCCGAAACCAGGCAGCCGTCGCCCGGGACGTAAACCTTCCGGCCGGGTTAAAAAACCCTTCTCGATCGTCCTGGATGCGGTCGAATTGAAAGCCCTTAAAGATATCGCCAAAAAGAAAAACTCTTCGGTCGCCGGGTTGATTCGCGGCGCGATGAATGCCGTTATCTTTCAGGCCAATCCCCAAATGGCCCGCGTAACGCTGGAAAAAGACGTTGACGCATTCTTCGACGGGATTAAGGGCAAATTGCCGATGAAGACCCGGTTCGAGGATCGCAAGAAGGGCTTGAAAAAGACGCTGGTTAGAGGCATTATCTCGGAAATGGAAACCCTGTAGTCAAAGGGACATACAAAAGTAAAACGGGACGACTTGTGTCGCCCCGTTTTTTTTATGAATTGTTGCCTGAATTGCGAACCGTACTATTTACGATCAATGGTGAACGGCGGCGGCGGCGGTACACCTTCCCGATGCCTGGCGTTTGGATCGGGACCTATTGTGCCGCACGGTTCCTGCTGTTTGGCCAGCCCCAGATAACCGGCAACCAATTGCCGTTTCATCAACTGAATCGCACGCGCCGGGTCGACACCTTTCGGGCAGACATTGGAACATTCACCGGCATAATGGCAGCGCACCACCCCGCCGGTCCCGCCGGCGAGTTTCGCCCGTTCCTCGAAACCACCGTCACGCGTATCGGCATTATAGCGGTGATACTGCGCCAACGGCATCGGCCCTTTGTAGTCTAAGTCGAGGGCCATCGTCGGGCAGGCCGCCATGCAACAGCCACACTTGATGCAATAAGAAAACTGCAAAAACCGGACCAGTTCCTCGGGTGTCTGATAATACTCATCGGTCGGGGTCAACGCGGGGTCGAAATCCTCCCGGACGATATGCGGTTTGCCCGCGATATGGTTTTTAAGCATCGGCATCAGATCCGGCACCAAATCGCGCAGAATTTTGAAATTCGGCAGCGGCCCGATGGTCAGGACACTGTTAGTCAGGTGCAGAATCTGCGAATTACAGGCGAGCATTGGCTTGCCGTTTACCAGCATTCCGCACGAGCCGCAAACCCCCATCCGGCAGGAAAACCGCCAAACGAGCGTCGCATCCTGTTCGCCTTTGATCTGATGCAGTCCTTCAAGCACGGTCATCCCCGGCTCGACCCGGACGGTATATTCTTTGTTGTGGGGCGCCTCATCGGTCTCCGGGTTGAACCGGCGGATGATGAATCGGATATCCCGCGCGCCAGTATCTTGCTTAGACATAATCAACCTTCCTGTAGTCCCGATTAGACTCCCATCGCCTTAATTGCGGCGACCGCACCGATTGTAAATAAGACAATGCCGCCGCCAACCAGCAGGATATTGACCGTCACCCGGCCGCACCGGCCAATCCCCAACTCCAAGAGAATGTTCCGCAACCCGTAAAATCCATGAAACAGGGTAACTCCCAGCAGGATTATATAGACTACGGGGAATAGGAACCCCTGTGAGCGGACAACGACATTCGCCCAATCCAGCGCGCTGCCCCCGGCCGGATTGAACCAGCCCAGTATCCCGTCGAGGTGCATCACAATCATATGCAGGCCGCCGAAAATCAAAATCGCGATACCGGCCAGCAAATGCCATGTCCAGAAGCGTGTTTCTCGCATTTTGATCCTCTTTTGCCTAGTGTAACATCCAGTAGTCATAACCCATCGCCACGACAAATAACGCGGCCAGGATCATCATGACAATCAACAGTGGTCGCTGCTTGTTCAGCGATGTCTTGTACGGATAGATCGGTTCTTCTGCCTTGCCGACCACAAAACCGAACTCGACCAGGATCAGCCGAATACCGTTACAGGCGTGGTAAATAAACGACAGGACAACCAGAAACTCGCCGACGTGAAAAATTGGCCCGGCGACATTGCCCATCCACTCGGCCCAGGCATCGGCGCCAAATGCACGTGACGACGTGACCAGAATATGCATCACAAAATAGGTAATCAGGCCCAGGCCGGTCAGCCGGTGCAGGGTATAGGCATACCGCTCGAAACCCCAGCGGCCCCCGCCCCACCAGCCTTTCAGACCAAGGCGGTTATCATATTTCTTGGGGTCTGCCATCATTGTCTCCCTTAGTATTTCCGCTCCACCGGTTTCCAGTTGGTTATCGTCACCGGCTTGTAATCAAGCTGGGGACCATCCGGTGTATAATTGACCAGCGTATGTTTGAGCCATTTTTTATCATCGCGGGTGGTGAAATCGCGGCGGGCGTGTGCTCCACGCGACTCCTCACGATTCAGCGCGGCCTCAATCATCGCCTTGGCCTGGTCAAGCAGATTAGCGATTTCCAGGACATTCATCAGGTTCGTGTTGTAAACCCGGCCTTTGTCGACAACCTTGATTTTCTCAAACCGCGCGGCAAGTTTCCAAATCTTGTCCTTGCCTTCCTGCATCGAATCACCACTGCGAAAAACGCCAAGATGCTCGTCAACTGTCTCACGGAGTTCGCGGCGAATTTGGTAGGGATTCTCATCGCCGTTTTTGTTAAGGATATCGCTGAAAACCCGTTTCTCTTCGGCGTTCACCCGCTCCTGCGGGAGATCAGGCAACACAGGATCGGTTTGCATATACTTAACGATTTCGCGCCCGGAAATTCCGCCCCAGACCAGGCATTCGGCAGTGGAGTTCGTGCCCAGCCGGTTGGCGCCATGCAACGAGACGCAGGCAACCTCACCGGCAGCCCAGACACCGTCGACTTTGCATTTTCCGGTGATATCACACTCGATTCCGCCCATCGAATAATGCGCGACCGCACGCACAGGGATCGGAGTGGTAATCGGGTCAAGCCCGAGGAACTTCATACAGACTTCGCGGATCAGCGGCAACGCATGGTTAATCCGGTCGGCGCCAAGGTGGGTCAAATCGAGATGGACATAATCCAGCCCCTTCGGTCCCTTGAACCCGCGCCCCTCAAGGATCTCGGTGACCTCTGAGCGGGAGATGATATCGCGCGGGCCGAGTTCCATCTTCGACGGCGCATACTTGGACATGAATCGGTCGCCGTCTTTGTTGCGCAGGTAACCGCCCTCACCCCGGCAACCCTCGGTCATCAAAATCCCCGACGGCACCAATCCCGTCGGATGGAACTGCACAAACTCCGGGTCTTCCAGCGCCATCCCGGCGCGGTAGGCCATGGCCTGGCCGTCGCCGGAGACCGTCTGGGAATAGGTGGTGAAACCATAGAGCGTCCCCAGCCCGCCGGAGGAGATCAACAACGCCTTGGCACGCAGGGCGACCAGGTCACCGCTGGCGAGGTCCATGATTGTCAACCCGCAAAATTTGCCGTCCTCGGCGATGATTGAGCTGGCGAAAACTTCTTCATAGCGGGTGAAGTTTTTGTAGCGCATCAGCTCATCATAGAGCGTCTGCATCTCGAAAAACCCGGTCTTGTCCGCCGCCATTGTTGCGCGGGGATAGCTGTGTCCACCGAATGGACGCTGCAGGATACGCCCGTCCTCACGGCGCGACCAGGGCAGGCCCCAGCGGTCGAGCAACCGGATTTCTTCGGGAGATCTCCGAACAAATGCGTCGATTACGTCCTGATCGGCGAGGAAGTCCGAACCTTTCAGCGTGTCCCAGGCGTGGAGGTCGAAATTATCGCCCTCACCCTCACGCAGCACGGCAGCGGTGCCTCCCTCGGCGCAGACAGAATGCGCCCGCATCAGTTGGACTTTGGAGACTAAAGCCATATTGATCGAATCACCGGACTTACGGGCGATTTCCACCGCCGCGCGCAGTCCGGCCAGGCCGGTCCCCAGGATTATTACATCATGCGTTGCAACCTGTGCCATTGTTAATTGTTCTCCTCCACAAAAGAGTTCCCAATCCCGCATTTAATACCTCTGGATTTATAGTGTCAAGGCATCACTGGGCAATCCTGTCTAAAAAATAAGTTGTTGGCGGGCTTTGCAATTAACCCACACTGACGAAAGCGGCTATTGACCCGTCAGGCGCATATGGATATACTCCCTCCGATGGAGAAAAGGACATATTGTGCAATTCAAGACTCTCGAATTTACCGGCGATTGCCTGCGGCTGATTGACCAGACCAAGCTCCCTCGGGTTACCCAATACCTCGATTGCTCTACCGTCAGCGATGTTTTCCAGGCCATTCGTGCATTGGTCGTGCGCGGTGCACCGGCAATCGGCGTAGCGGCGGCGTATGGAATGGTCATCGCCACCCGCAAGGAAGAGTTTTCATCCTCGTCCGAATTGCTGAAGGCGTTAGAGAAATCCGGAGAATATCTGAAATCCTGCCGCCCGACGGCGATCAACCTGGCCTGGGCGGTTGAGCGGATGCTGGGTGTCGTGAAGGGCAATCTGCAAAGCCCCCCCGGCGAGATTATCACCTTGCTGGAAACCGAGGCACGGGCAATCGAGGATGAAGACAAAGCAATGTGCCGCAAAATCGGCGAGATTGGTGAGACACTGATCGAAGATAATTCTTCGATACTGACCCACTGCAATGCCGGTGCGCTGGCCACCGCCGGAATCGGCACCGCCTTGGCGGTAATCTATGTCGCACATGAAAAGGGAAAGAACATCCGGGTATATGCCGACGAGACCCGACCCCTCTGGCAGGGTGCGCGGCTGACCTGCTGGGAGCTGCAACAAGAGGGGATCGAGGTCACCTTGATTTGCGACAATATGGCGGCTTCATTATTCCTCGCGGGAAAGATCGATGCCGTTATCGTCGGCGCCGACCGGGTCACCGCCAATGGTGATGTTGCCAACAAGATCGGCACTTATAATGTCGCGGTGTTGGCCGAAAAACACGGCGTGCCGTTTTATGTCGCCATTCCCCGCACGACAATCGACGATGACCTGCATTCGGGCGATGATATCCCGATTGAACAGCGGGATCCCACCGAAGTTTCCGAACCCGGGGGACGGCCAATCGCACCGGAAAATATTAAGATATATTCTCCGGCATTCGATGTTACCCCGAATTCGATGATTACTGCGATCATTACCGATGAAAAAATCTGGAAAGGCGGCCGTTGGGGAAAGTGACTATTCCACCGAGGAGGTAAATGCGCGACGGGCATAAAGCGCGCCGACGCCGACATAGAAAATCACTGACGGCCAGAGCAAATATGAAGCATAGGGCTGCCAGTCGAACACCCAGATCAGCAAATTAAGCCCCCAGCATAGTGCAGCGATCTTGCCGATAAAGATCGACGTCGGGATCTTTCCGCCCTTTTTCCAGAGGAATCGCCCCCCGACCAACAGCGCCAGATCGCGAGCCAGCGTCAGGATCAGCGCCACAATCGGCATCCCCCGCTCGGCAACACAGAAAACGGCCAAAAAACCGGCGGTAATTTTATCGGCCAACGGGTCGAGAAGTTTCCCGGTTTCGGTGACCTGGTTGAACCTGCGGGCAATCGTGCCGTCAAGAATATCCGAAAGCATGCCCAGGATGATCACTACACCACCCCAGACCCAATATCGCCCCTCCGGCTGGGCCATCAACCACCAGAAAACCGGCAGCATGGCCAGCCGCGACAAGCTGAGCATATTCGGAATTGTCCAGAACCGGCGAGATGGGTCGATTGCCATACACTCCCCCTTAACGGCAAATATCTGCGATACGGCCCTTCAGGTCAATCGGTTATCTGTCCAGCCGAGCCGGCAAAGAATTTTATTGCGCCGATTCGGGAAAGTGTCTTACTTGCCGGTGCCCTAAAGTTACCGGCCCGGCGCGGGAAGCCTTATGCGCCGCTGAATACGACTGTTACGCTGGAGTACAATAGATGCGTTATACTGTACGCCTGATAGCATTTGCGCTTGCGATGATAATAGTGACCGCCGGGACAGCCGCCCAGGAGGGCCTGACGGTTTACGTTACCGGCACAGTGCGCGCCTCGCTGCTGGCGATTTGCCCCTGTGCCGATTCGTATGTCCTGCAGGATAATTCCCTCGGCGAAGACCTTTACCTGACCGGCGACAACCTCCAGGATTGTGCCGATGCCGATGTCGAGATTGTCGGTACGCGGGTTGACTGCGGTGATTGCGTGAAAATCGACATCAATTGGATCAGAGTCCTGCCGCCGAAACATGCTTATGGCGATCTCGACGGCGACAACCAGGTGACGTTGATGGACATCGTTTGGGCAATCAACTATTTGTTCCGCGGCGGGCCACAGCCGCCGAATGGCTGGCGTGCCACCGACCTTGACGCCGACGGGCGGTCAACGATGACCGACGTGGTCCGGTTGGTCACACTGGTCTATCGGACAACCCCGTTGATTTCATTCGATATCCGGACCAAAGAAATTTGTGCAGAGCCAAATGACCCGAACGTCTATCCCTATGATGGTTGTAAATTCACGGTCTCCCTGCGCGGCGTGCCGCTGGATACCGGCACGGTCGACGGCAATGGGCTGGCCCAGCAACACTATTTTGCCGACAAGTACGATATCTTTTTGTATCCTCCCGAATCGAGCGCTCCGCCGGCGATGATTGCCAATTTGCGTATGGGTGACGCAACAATTCAGAAAGATGATTTCCGTCGGGAATATCAAATAAACGTCATTTATGTCGAAATTGACGGCGCCGCCGATCCGGCGCGATTGGCGGAGATTGTCGGGTATTTCGACGCGACAGTTCTTTCCGGGGCGAGTGCGCCTCCGGGGATGGAAGTCGTTGAACTCCCTCCCGACATGCATTTCGATTACGCAATCGACATCCTTGAACAATTCCCGGAAATCGTCCAGGCCGTGGCGGTCCTGATCCCCTGCCCGTAGAAATTCTCCGGCCCTCAGCGCAGTTTATAAAAAAACCGTACCGTATCGCCCGACACAGGATAATGCGCCGAGACCGCTCGCGGTACTGGCTCAGAATTTATCGTATACAGCCAAAAACCGCCCTCGCCGTTGACCCGCTGGCCTATTTGCTCGACCAGGACACCCATCGGAAATTCCTTTGTTTCGATAGCAATTCGCTCCTGCGCAGCGACAAGACGAAGAACTGATAAAACAGTCAGCGAGTCTTCCTGATCGAAACTCAGATCGAATGTATCGGCATCCCCGGCGGCCTGATCGACGATCAAAAAGAGCGAGTCTTTCACCATCCGCTCAATTGCGGGCGGGGCCGTCTCGCCTCCCTGCCGCCGCGGTTCGGACTGACAGGCGAGAAACAGCAGCAACACGATGGGGGTCAGCATCGCCGCCAACGGCCGTCCACCCGGCAAATACGATCTCAATTTTCGTTTCATTCAAAACAGCCCCAGAGTAAAAAACCGGTGTTCTTATAGACCCTGTTGACCAGCCAAACCACGTCGACCGGATTAATCATGCAATCATGATTGACATCGGCCGCCGAGGGCCGCTCGCCCGGCAGATCGTAATTTTTGTAGACATAGTTAACCAGGAAAACAACGTCGACCGGATTGACCGCAAGATCGTTGTTGACATCGCCGGGTAGCCGGTTCGTCCACAATGCGGTCGCCGCCGGACCGTCACCGACCGCAAAACTCCGGCCGGTCGGCACACCGTCGGCGTCATATTCGGTAACCACGTCAACATTGAAATGGCAGACATACATATTATTGGACAAATCACTGCCGATATAAGCGCATTCATTACCCGGCGATATTGGATTGGCCGAGTCATTCAGCACAGTATGGGTGACCGCATCATAGCGATAAAGATATCCACTCACCCAGCCCCAGTCGGCCAACCAGACTGTGTTTGAACCGTCGAGATAAATAATTCCCGGCGATCCGCCGATTTCGACATGGTCGACGATTGTTCCGGATTGTGGATCGTAAATATCCACGCGGCCGAATTCGTCGACATAATTCCCCGTACAGACAAGATGAATTGTCCCGTCCGGGGCAATAGTCAAGGCCTGCGGATTGCGCGAGGTGTAAACCGAATCGGTCACCAAAAAAGTGGCGCGGTCGATCAAATACATCGTCCCCTGCCCAAACTGGAACTCGACGTCATCGAAAGCGGTGTTGACCACATACACGGTATTGCCGTCGACGACCAGTCCCTCCGGATGATGACCGACTGCTACCCGCCCCTCCACCGTGCGCGTGAGCAGATTGCAATAGGCAACCTCATGCGAGCCAAAAAGTGAAACATACGCGGCAGTGTCACCGACAACCACCAGGTCCCAGGGATTATCGTTTTCGGTAAAATAAATATAACCAATCGTCGCATAGTCGCTCAGGTTGACCAGTTGCAAATTGGCATCGCCGGAGTTGACCACCACGGCCATCGTGTCGTTGACAAATATCCGATTGGGGTACAATCCCAGCACGGCGACATCATGGTCGACCACGCCGGAGATTAGATCGATCCGGTCGAGTGTCTCGGCCGTCGCGTTGATAACATATAACTCATTGATATCTTCGGCCGCACCCGGGAAGGCGGTCAGGAGGGTCAGGATAAATACGAGCGAGGACAAAATAAACAGGCGGTGGTTTGAGGTAAACATGGTGTTCTCCGGTTAAAGTTGTAATTCGATATCGAGGCGGATCGTTCTCCCCGGGAGCGGGTATCCCTCGAGCAATTCGACCGATTCGTTTGTCAGGTTTTCAGCTGAGAACAAAAGCGCCGCTTCGAATCAGGCGAGGGTAACCAGCTTACGCAATGAAGCACTAAACAGGCGATAAGGCGGCAGTGGCTTGGTGTTTTGTTTACGGATATATCGTCGACTAACCCAGCGGCCATCAATTTGCGCGCGCACGCCGTGGTATTCGGCGTGGAATTTTGCCTGATACGTATGTTTAGGTCGAAACAACAGGTATTTCCCGTTGTAGTTCCGGTCATCCGCCTGGTTGGTGGCCCACATTAAGGTATGGAAGAAATCGGCCCCAAAATGATCGTTGGTTGAGGACCAGCCCAGACCGTCTTCCCGGCCGACAATCGTAGCGCGTGGGACATTGATCGGCGCCCACACCCCGCCGTACCGTTTTTCCCACTCGATATATCCATCGACAGCGCGGTCGAACCAGCGGGAAGTGAATTGCAGATTGGGGCGCGGAGGTGAAAGCTCGATGCCGATATCCCACTCGCGGGATTTTTCCGGTTCGAGTTCAGGGTTTCCACTTGAAAATGCGTCTTCTTTCCAGAACAACGAGGTCAAGAGCGGCCGACGGAACGACCGGCCCCAGTTGGCCGAGACGACAACAAAGTGCGGCAGTCCCCAACCCCAGGCCATTCCGACTCTCGGCGCCCAATAGTCCGGGGTCTGCCCGTCCCGGTCGTAACGAATGCCCCCGGAGAGTTTTCCGCCGCCCCATAGATTGGGGAATCGTGTCGGCGAGTGCAATTGCACCTGCAGCCAGACCGCATTTGCCGTGCGCGAAACGCGCCCGAATGAACGTGATTTAACGAGGTAATTATTTCCGTCGAGTACACGGTGCTGGAGTTCTCCACCGACTGTCGCGTTAAAAATGGAGTTGTCGTCCGGGACAAGACGGGCCTGCGCATTAACCAGATAAGTTGTTTCATCGAATTGCGTATGCGATTTGAACGTCACCGAATCGTGGTAATTAGTCCGGAAATCCCCCGCCGATCCCCGCAGCGTCAATTTCAGCCAACCGACGGGGGAACCGGTCAATTCGGTGGTCAGCATCCGCCGCCGCTCACGCAACTCGGCATATGGCGTCGAAGTGTGCAAAGCCCCGGGCGCACCCCGGTTATTGGCGTGGTAAAGCGCCGACATGCCCCATTCCCAGTTCTCGCCCGGCCGGCAGCCCAACTTGGCGAATATCTTTTCGGTTAACCGGCCGGTATTGGCGCGAGTCGAGTCATTGCCCGACCGATCGACATACCGGTACTGCTCCCCCCGGTCGGAGATATCACCGCTAAGCAGTACTCCACAAGTTTTGCTCAGCGAGCGGGAGATAGTGGACGCGAGGCGGAGATTGTCAAACGAACCGTATCCCGCGCCGATGGTCTGCTCCACCGGCAACAGCGAGCGCGTGACAATCCGGATCGACCCGCCAAGAGCGGCATCGCCCCAGCCCCCTCCCCGTATGACGGTAATCGATTCGACCGCCGCCAGCGGGACGACCGAAAGATCAACCTCGCCGCGAACACCGTCCGCCAACGACACACCGTCGACAGTCACCGCCAATTGTTTGCCGCTCTCTCCGCGAATACTCACCTGCGACGCGCCGGAGGACGAATATCCTTCGTTGACGATTACCCCGGGCAATGACGCCAACGCGGCGGCTACACTCCGATATCCGGCTTTCTTGATTTCACGCGCGGTGATTATTTCACCGGCCTGGGCGAAATTTTCTCTCGACGGACGGATCCCCCGCACGCGCTGCCCGGCCAGTTCAATGGGTTGCGGGGTCAGGCCGATCCGGATAGTACGGATGAAATCTTCGGTAACGATGACCCGAACCTCGCGGTGAGGCCGATAACCGATTCGCGAAACGTGCAGGCCCCATTCGCCGGAGGGCAAATACGCAAATGAAAATCGGCCGGCGGCATCGGTACGCGTCGCATATTCACCGGCGGCAAGCGCAACCGCCGCGCCTTCCAGCGGCAGACCGGTAGCGACATCGACGACAATGCCTTCCAGACGGGTTGATAAACCAGCCGCTTCGACAGGACGACCGATACTCAGGGCAAGCAGTATCCCGAGGAGAAATTTTGTATTCCGTGCGGCAGCCATCATCCCGACCCCTCGCCGGTACGATTCCACCCACAAGTGATCGGAAAACAAAAAAACCCGCTTCGCAGCGGGGTCGGACCCATCTCACTTTGCCCGGCCCTCCCGCGAAGGCCCGCATACCTGTCATCCCTATAACAGGCATCCCCTGTGGGGCGTTCGGCAGGTTTTCTGACTTACGGCTTCATGCCTTCGGCGACCGGCCTTCCCGGAGAATCAACTCCAGTGGTCGGGCGTACTGCCCGTAGTCGCCGTCGTAGCCGTTTACAGCAGCGGGGCTGTGGCGGATTCTCACCGCCTTCCCTCATGCCGTCTCGGCACTATTCCGAACGCATAATTAAAAAAGGGACTGGTCAATTCCCTGTCAAGGAGAAATTGCCTGAACGGTACTTAAACGATATACTGTCTGTGTTATGGCTGGGCGTAAAACAAAATCCGACAAACGATATGTGGTGGTCACCGACCTCGACGGTTCCCTGTTGGACCATTTTTCCTATTCATGGCAGGCCGCACAACCGGCAATCGATTTATTGAAGCGAAAAAATATTCCGTTGGTGTATTGTACTTCCAAAACTCGCGTCGAATTGTCCTACCTGCAACACCGGATGAAAATCAATTCACCTTTTATCTCCGAAACCGGCGGCGCGATTTGGTTTGACCCGCGAATTGTCGACCCTAAGCCGCCCGGCGCGCGGTTGATTGACGGCCTGTACGCCGTCGTCCTCGGCGAACGGTATCGCAAATTGCGCAAGGTATTGACAAACTACCGAAGAGAACACAAACTCGAGTTGTTGGGTTTCGGCGACATCGACGACGATTACGCCGCCAAACTATGCGATGTCCCCCGCCGAATCGGACCAATGGTAAAACGGCGGGATTTTGATGAGCCGTTTTTTTTCGAGACCCCACCCCCGGAACGCGTAATCGCGCAGATGTATCGCGACATGAAAAAGCTCGGATTGAATATCATCCGGGGCGGGCGATTCTACCATCTGGTCGGACAAACCGACAAAGGGCGGGCCATAACCGCACTGCGAAAATGGTATGACCGTCAGCCCGGCCCGCCGGTAACGATCATCGGCCTCGGCGATTCACCAAATGACATCTCTTTGTTTAGGGCGGCGGATATTCCGATTTTGGTCAAGCGCTTTGACGGCCGTTACGAGCCGCGCGTCCGCGCGTCGATCAAAACCCGGCTGGCCGGTGCAATCGGCCCCGTCGGCTGGAATCAGGCAATTTTGAAACTGCTGGAATAACTTAGCGCACCGGTTTGCGGGTCGGCTGCTTGCCGATCAACGGTACGGTAATAATCGTCTCATCTTTTCCGGAAAATTTCAGGGTGAAAGTTTCACCGAAGATCTCATCGGCGCGCAACGGCCGTTGCCAGTTGATGATGAATTCCGCGTCCGCACCCGGCGGGATCGATGTCGGAAAATCAAGGTTGGTAATAAGCCGTTCGGGCTTTCGCAGAACATCCACCGCCAGAGTATCGGTGCCCAGATTGCGTACCCGGAGGGTATCGGGAATGGCATCGAATACGGCGTCGACCATCGGCGGGGTGATTGCCGGAGGTTCGCATTTTACCCCGCCGGTCGGCTCGCCCGGACGATAGACACGGCTCACCAGGTGCAGGAAATTCTTGGGTGTCGTCGAATCATCGGTACGCACGCCGGTAATCTTACGGACGAATTTGTGGTACCGACCGGAACGGAATGTAATCGTCACGGCTGCGCTGTCACCGGGCGCGACGGGACCGGTGGCGTCGGAAACGCTGGTGCACGAACACCCCGGCTTGATCTCGGTAATTTCCAGCGAATCGGCGCCCGGGTTGACAATATAAAATGTATGAGAAGCGTTGGCCCTCTGTGGCAGATAGCCAAAATCCCACGAATAGTGTTTCGCGTCGACAGTCACGCTGTCCTGCGCAGTCCCGGCGGCGGGACAACTAACCAAAACAACACACAGCAAAACGAGAAGATTCCGGGTCATCATTAGCCACTTTTCAATATCATACCAGTTTACCTGATGTCTGCGCTATAGTGCACATCCCCGTCCAATATATCGATCATACACTCCTGTGCCGGTTTTGTGCCCCATACAACAACGAATTTAATTGTCGATCAACGCCCGATACTCCTCCGGACGGCGGTCGGCCAGCCGGTCGTTGCGCGTAGTGATTATTTTATCGCGAGCCAGATCGATATCGACCGGGGCAGCCAGCATCGTTTCCGCAACGGCGTCGACTGCGGCCAATATTTCGCCGCGCGGATCGCCAACCTGCGAAAGCCCGGTGAATGTCAGCTCCCCTTCCTTTCCATTGCGGTTGGCCAGGGCGATATAGTATCCGTTAATCAACGCATGCACCGACGTTCCCTTTTGCGCCAACCCGGGCAACACCAGGTTCGAGGAATGGCAGATAATATCAGCACCTTTCAACGCCAGTATCCGCCAGACCTCGGGAAAGATCCAGTCAAAACAAATCAACATCCCCACCCGGCAGAATCCCAGGTCAAACACCGGCAGTCCCGCGTCGCCGGGTGTGAATATATCTTTCTCATTTAGGAATAGATGCATTTTGCGATATTTGCCGACCACGCCCTCCGGCCCAAGCAGGACAGCGGTATTATAGAGGCGATCACCATCCAGTTCATTCAAACCGGTGACAATAAACGACCCGGACTCGCGGCAGATTCCCCCGAGGAAATCGAGAAACGGGCTGTCGGTGACCGGCTCGGCCAATTCGCGCGCCTGTTCAGGTGAGGCAAAATTATAGCCCGAATTACACAACTCGGGCAAAACGAGGACCTTAGGCAGTTGCTTCCCGTCAAGCAACCGCTCGATTTTGGCGATGGTCGCCTCCCGATCACCCAATGCGGGCGCGAGTTGCAAACAACCGATTTCAAACTTCGTCGACATACCGTCCTCTCATTCCGGTTTGACAGATAAATGATTTTTGGCCGGAATGCCAGTTGAAGTTCTCATTAATTGCTGACCATCCACAAAAAAAACGCGCGACTCAACCGAGCCGCGCGACAAATACCAATCATCCCCAGTCAAAGTCAATGGAGATTAAACGCAGTCCGCAAATTAATGATATAATCCGAAGTTAGCTGGATTTCGTTGAAATCGCGATAGAGCGGGATCTGCGCGGTGGCCTGCAGCGAAACGCCACCCGGACCGTCATAAATCAGCGACGGGGCAAACATTAAAATCTTCGCGCCGGTATTGGCCACCGCACGCCCTTCATACGTATCACGGCCCAGTAAGGTCAAATTAACCTGGTTATTCCATTCCAGCGAACGGGACAACCGGTAAGAGAGATACGCCGATCCGGTGAACTCTTTGCCCCACTCATAGTGATAAATATTTTCCTGCGACGACATACGAAATAGAGTGGAAAGCCCCCAGCCAAAACGGAACATCCGCTGGAAATAGAGCAACCCGACAATCGGGTCCATCGTCCCGGCGCCAAGCTGCAGATCGTCGGGCAGCCGCGTGCCAAAATCATCGGTCTGATCGTTCTTTCCGGTCGGCAGTCGCACACCCAAAGCCAGCGCGAGCGCCGGTCCCTGCCGCTTACCGGCATAGGTATCACCCTCGTCACCGTAGTAGTTATCGTAGTCGTCGGGCGAGGACGGGTAGTATTCATCGCCAAACCGCAACAGACTGGAAAAATCCGTCCGGAAATAACTCATCAACACGATGTCGCCTAACCCGCGTGAACCCCGTTCATAATTGAAAAAGTGCGGTGTCTGCTCGGAAAGACCCAGCAGCACCATCGAATCGGCAACCGAGGTATTCTGAATTTGCCGAAACGGGATGATCGCCGAGAATGAGATGTTTTTCGAGATACCGTAGATCGTTTCAAACGCAAAAGTGTTGTTCGAGGTGAACATGTTCTGCAGATTCGGATAGGTCTCGCTGCCCTGCAACGCGTCTTCGAGTATCTCATATTCATAGGCCAATGCGAAGGTAAACTGCCCCGGCTTACCGACCAGATAGGTCTCCTTGGCCAGGTTTTCGACAGGCAGGGTCATCCGCCTCGGCCCCATGTCGGCCTGTGCCGCGACAGCCGTCAACACAAGTGCGGCCAATACGGCGGTTCCAATCCATGGAATGCGTCTTTTCATCCGGTCCTTCCCTCGGTATTAAAATACGCCTTTTTCGTCATTCGGGCCGGGAGGACCACCCCCCTGCTCCATTTTGTTGTATCGGTCACCGGGGTTTATGTTTTAGTATACTCTGGTGGAGAAAATCCGATTTAGGCGGATCGCAGCCGATGAATAGAAACGAACTTTGCGGGTAACAATGCGTAGTAAAGAAATAACAGGGTTATCACATATTACTGATTGGGAAAGCAATCTGGAGTAGTGATTATGCGTAAATCGGGGATCATTTGGTCATTAGTGCTGGTTTTGCTGCTTGGCTCGACCGCGTTGGCTGCCAAAAAAGTAAAAACCGGCGTTGTCGAGGGTAACACCTATACCGATTCACGGTATGGGTTTACAATCACAAAGAACGACAACTGGAAATTCAAAGTCGAAAAAGAAAAACCCGACGAACCTAAACGGGTGCGCGTCAAATTGCAGAAGGCGAATTACCAGTTGCCGATGGAGCGTAAGTTCGACCCCAGCAGTTGGACTGTCGCCTACGGTGGATTCTGGATCGACACGACCAGCCGGACGACCAAAGAATTCGCGGCCATGATTACCGATATCGACTACAAGGATAAGCAGAAAAAAGAACTGATTAAATTCGCCGACCTGATCAACGAAGGCGAACTGGGCACCGAGGGTAAGATCGAATTCGGCAATCTCGGCCCGGGTTTCCGCCTGGTTTACAAACAGGAATATGTCGCCGAAATCACCAATCTAAAACGCGAAACTGACCTGGTTAACGACTACCTGATGGGTGAAGTCTACGGCGCAGTCCATGCCGGCCATATCTATCTGCTCTTTTTCAACGCTGAGCGCGCCGACTACCGGCTCTGCAAACGGGAAATTGAGACGATGCTCGCCTCGGTGTATTTCCCGGCAATGGATAAAAAAAAGAAAACCGCCACCCCGGCAGATTCAGCAAAACCGGCTGCTGAAGGCCAATAACGCAACACCACGTCACGGCAGTCGGCCGGACGGGAGAATAGACAAACAGACGGCGGCCCGGTCGGCTTTGTGCGCCGACGGCCGTCGTTTTCTGTTGGTTTTGCGAGGATCGCCGTCAAACCGGGATATCAGGCCGGTTGAAATCGTTTAACATACCGACCAGGAATTGGCGTTCGTGACGATCAAAATGACAGGTAAAGCGGGACGGCAGCCCGGTTGCCGGACAAATCGACCGGAACCGGACAAAAGAAAACAGGACCGGCACGAGAGGCCGGCCCCGTTACCATTATTTTTCTTGCCGAGAACTTACACTATCATCGAAAAGACAACAACACACACTCGCTTCGCAATACCACGAAGCTAGCGGTTTTTCTTTTTGTGTCGGTCTTTGCGCAGTCGTTTTTTGCGTTTGTGCGTCTTGATTTTCTGACGTTTACGCTTCTTGCCAGATGGCATCGACTCTCCTGGTTAATCAATCGGTTGTTTGATAATCATGTTCTTGAATTCGTTCGACGGCTTAAACACCGGCACTTTGCGATCCGGCACAGGCACTTCCTCGCCGGTCCGCGGGTTTCTTGCTTTGCGCGCTTTGCGCAACTTCACCTTGAATGTCCCGAAGCCACGGATTTCGATATTATTCCCGGATTCCAGACTCTTTTTGATGGCATCCAGAAATGCATCGACGGTTACCGCCACATCGGTGCGTGTCAAACCCGTCTTCGCGGCGCACTGTTCAACCAAGTCGGCCTTGGTCATCCTGACCCTCCTCGGATTACCCGCTATACGTTCTTCTCTCTCTTTTGCTTGTCAGTTCCCGAATGTTCAGAAAACTATTTAGCGATACAAAAACATCAACTGCGGCCCGGTAAACCCTTCGGGCGTCAGTCCCGGTACTATACCAAAGAGCGATTCTCCCATCAGGTCCCAGATATTGGCCCGTCGACGCGGCATCTCCTTGATGGTGCGGGGGGGGACGTCCATCCCCACCATTTCCGCGGCAATAGCAAGCGCATCGTCATAGTCGCCAAGTACATCGACCAAATTGACCTCGTATGCTTGTCGTCCGGTAAAAACCCGTCCATCCGCCAGCGGCCGCACTTCCTCAATGTCCATCTTGCGCCCATTGGCCACAGCTTCCAAAAACTGACCGTACGAATCGTCGATCACCGACTGTAATTGAGTCACTTCCTCTTCAGTCGGATCATGCCAGGGCGAACCGGTTGCTTTGAGTGCTCCGGATTTAATCGTCTGGGTCTGTATGCCTATTTTTTCGGCCAACTCATTCCAGTGCTGGTATTGCAAAATTACGCCAATCGAACCGGTAAGTGTACCGGGGTTGGCCACCACGGTATCGGCGGCCATCGAAACATAAAGTCCGCCGGAGGCCGCCACCGCCCCCATCGACACCACAATAACCTCGCCCTCATCCCGGGATTTTTTCAGTTGAGAATAGATCTCCTGCGAGGCGGCCACCCCACCCCCGGGCGAATCGACCCGCAGGACGATTGCCGGAACCGAGTTGTCTTTGGTATATTTTTTGATCTGCCGCACAACGTCTTTTGCCGAATAGATAGTGCCGGTAACATCAACGATGGCAATCCGTTTCCCCAGCGACGGCAGGTTGAATGTACTCTGCTCTCCCAACCCGATCAGGGCAATCACCGAGAAGAAAACAAAGCCGATAAAGGCGAACAGAATAATCGCCCCGATAATCAGGTCTCGCCGTTTAGCCACCGATTTCCCCAATAGTTTGCGTACAGCGTTTACGTGCTACGGAATCCGCAATTTCGCACCCACATGAATGCGTTGCGGGTTTCTCAGGTTATTGACAGATAAAATATCGTTAATTTTGACTCCAAAATGGCCGGCAATCTCCCAAAGCGTGTCACCACGTTTAACCGTGTACCAAGTCGTCCCGCCGGTCGATTTTGATGAACGGCCGGGAATCGAGATCTTCCTCCCGGCGATCAGCCGCGAGTTGGGTCGCATGCCGTTGGCCTTCCGGATTGCCGAGATCGACGTATGGAACGCCCGCGCGAGATCCCAGAGAGTGTCGCCGCGCTTGACATAATACTTGCCATCCGAGGTAACTGTACGCCGATTGCGGTTTCGATCCGATTTCGCATAATTCTCGCTTGACGGGACCGGCACAGTCAATACCTGACCAATATATATCCGATGGCGTTACCGCAGTTTATTCGCATCAACGAGTGTCCGCTGAGAGATACCGTATTTGCGCGCGATCGACGAAATCGTCTCTCCCCTGCGCACCCGATGCCTGGTCCATTGGGCCTTACTCGACTCCGGCAGACGATCGTAGACGGCGGCGAATTTGGGCTGGTATCCTTTGGGAACGCGCAACTCGTACGTCTCTTCACTCGGCGGCGTCACCCCGCGTAACAGTTCCGGGTTCAGTAATTTAAGTTCATCGAGCGAAACTTTTAATTCGTGTGCGACCGTTTTTAAATCCAGCGGTTTGTCGGTCTTGACAATATCGAATTCGATCGGCTCCTGGTAATCAATATCAGCAAAACCGAATCGCTCAGGGTCCTTGGCAATAATTGTTGCCGCCATAAACAGCGGCACATAATTGCATGTTTGATTTTTCAGACGGAGCTTCCAGAAATCGCGGGTTTTCTGGCGCTTGATCTGCCGTCCGACCCGGCCCTCTCCGCCGTTATATGCAGCCAGGGCCAGTCGCCAGTCACCGAACATCTCATAAAGGTCTTTGAGATATTTCGAGGCCGCATGGGTGGATTTCACAAAATCACGGCGCTCATCGCGCCACCACGAACGGTTGAGACCGTAATTGCGACCGGTCGAAGAGATAAACTGCCATGGTCCGGAGGCATGCGCATAGGAATATGCCTTGGGGTTAAACCCGCTCTCGATCATCGGGAGATATACAAGATCGGCCGGCAGGCCATATTCCGCAATAATCTTGCGCATCAACGGGATAAACCGGCCCGAACGGCTGAGATAGCGTTCCATCGGTTTACGGGCCACGGTCTGGAAATACACAATACAATTTTTGACTTTATCGTTAAAATCAATATCGATATCATAGGTAACCGGAAGTTCTTTCCCGCCTTCCTCGATAACAACCTTCGGTTCCTGATAATCCTGTAAATTTTCTATTGACTCGAACCGCAACAGGAAGGCCGCCAATGATGATTCGGAGGACAACCCGCCCATTGAAGCAAGTGTAAACTGGTAATCTTTGGAGATCTCACGCAGTAGAAGATCAAAACTCTCGGCCATATCCGACTCTTCAACCTCGGCAAGGTCGAGACTGGCCAGTATTTCGGTGGCCATTTCGAACTGCGATTGCGCTTCGATCCAGTCGGCGTCTTGATTGGCCAACACACCGAAGATATAATGTTGTTCGGCCTCGGCGAACAACCGATGAATCTCATCGGCCAGACCGCCATTTAAGACAACGACTTCCTGCGAGTCCGGTAAGTTATCGGCATCACCCGGGGACGGTTCGAGAAATGTGGAATCAACGGGGGTTACCTCGGCCGATGACGCCTGCGACACGGAAACGTCCCGATCCCTGAAAAAGTCCGCTCGTGATCTTGTACCGGCACAGCCGACAAAGAAAAGCATCGCCAAGAGAGTCAGGGCACAGCCGGATTTTTTTACATTAGCTAACATAAGGTATCCCACCACGTTGTATACGAGTCGTCCCCCGCCTTTTATTTCGGCCAAACTTCCACCGGAAGTTAGCCGTTTCTTTGATCCCCCGGGAAGAACACGTCACCCAGGATTACTGTAACTCGTTGCTATATATGCGCCAAAACCCCCATGTCAAGGGAATTTATCCTACCCAACCCAAATATCTCCAAATATCTGCTGTTCTCCCGACTGATTTTCGGGAATTATGACGTGAATTCCGGTCGGAAACCAGCCATAATTTATGCAGGGCAATCGGCTTTATCTCATCCGGCATTGATGTATCATTATCCCCCGGAATGCATTAGGAGAATCACATTTCAGTCAGATGACAGAGAATCGAGAATTATCTGTACCATCTTACCATCGGGTTGCAACCAGCAGATTTCTTCCTGGTTTCTAAACCAGGTCAACTGCCGCTTGGCGAACCGACGGGTATTTTGTTTGATTTTGGCGACAGCTTGTTCCTGGTTGGTTGTTCCCGCAAGATACTCGATGACTTCGGCATATCCGACACTGCGCAAACCCGGCGCGTCAGGATGCAGGCCCGCTGCGAGCAACGAGCCGACTTCGGCAAAGAGACCCTGCGCAACCATCCGCTCGGTGCGCAATTCGATGCGTCGGTACAATTGGTCTCTCGGCCGTTCAACGGCAAAGAGCTTGAACTTCCAGAGAGGGCGACGGTATTCTCCCTGTTGCTGCCACGAGGAAATCGGTTGGCCGGTCAGGTAATACACTTCGAGCGCGCGCTCAAGTCGGGGAATATTATGTAAATCAACTTGTGCCGCAGTTAGGGGATCGACGTTCCGCAGTTTTTCACGCAGGAAGTCCCAACCATTTTCTTTTGCTTCTCTTCGAATCTTCTCACGGATTTTCGGATCGGTGTCCGGCCCCTCAAACAGACCATCTTTAAGGGCACGAAGGTACAAACCTGTCCCGCCGGCAAGTACGACCGCCCGGCCCGAGACAATGGTTTCGCCGATAAGACGTGTCGCCTCCTGAGCAAACTGATAGGCAGAGTACTGTTTGTCGGGATCGATGATGTCGACCATCCCATAGTCATATTTGGCAATCAACTCCGGCGATGGTTTGGCCGTGCCGATGTCCAACCGGCGGTATACCTTGCGTGAATCGACTGAAATAATACGTGCGCCGGTCCGGTCGGCGAGATCACGCGCCAACGCCGATTTCCCCGAGGCAGTCGCCCCGACTATTACCGGGATTACCACCTTTTGCGAAACTTCATTCATCTGGTGAATATACTCAAGACGAATCCACCGAAAAAATAAATATTGATCCTCGACAATGAGATGAACTCATTATTAAATTACAGCAATGTGATTATCCGGGCCGATCAGACTATGGGTCGAAATTCCAAATCATATAAACCCGCGCAATTGGCCGGATTAGCATTCGGCCTCGCCCTGTTTTTTGTCATCGTAATCGATCTTCCCGGCTTTGGACTCGCACGCAATGCCCGCCTTGCCGCGGCGGTGATCACCTTGATGGCTGTCTGGTGGGTTTCACTGGCTTTGCCGATTGCCGTGACTTCGTTGATCCCGATCGTTGCTTTCCCCCTGCTCGGCGTGATGAAATCCGGCCAGGTTGTCAAATACTACGCGGCCAATAACATCTATCTTTTTCTCGGCGGGTTCATTATTGCCCTGGCCATCGAACGCTGGAATCTGCACAAGCGTCTGGCGCTCTGGATGATGCTCCGTCTGAGCGGACAACCGTCGATGTTGGTGTTCGGGTTTTTGCTGGTCTCGGCGCTTTTGTCCATGTGGATTTCCAATACGGCCACCGCAATGATGATGTTGCCGATCGGGATGGCGGTTGCTTCCCAGGTCGGCGGCGCCGATGAGCGACTGGGCAAAATGTTTGCCCCGGCGCTGATGCTTGCCATCGCATACGGCGCTTCGGTGGGCGGGATTGCCACCCCAATCGGCACCCCGCCGAATATTGTCTTTGCCGGCCAATTCGCCCAGCAGTACCCCGATGCCCCCGCAATTACCTTCTTTGAGTGGGCCAAGATATTCGTACCGCTGACACTGATCTTATTGCCGCTGGTCTGGCTGGTGTTAACCAGAGTGATTTTCCATTTCGGCCGAACGGCGGCCACCGACTGGGAAATTATCCGTCATCAGTACCGGCGCCTCGGCAAAATCAGCAAACCGGAAATCCGGGTCCTGGTAATTTTTGTCTCGACTGCACTTATGTGGATTTTTCGCAGTGATATCACCCTAGGTTCGTTGACCATCCCGGGCTGGTCGAGTTTGTTTCCGCATCCGGAGATGATGCACGATGCCACCGTCGCGATTTCCATGGCGATCTTGTTGTTTCTTATTCCCTCGGGTGAGGCGAAAAAGGGCGGGATGTTGATGGATTGGCCCACCGCGGTAAAAGTTCCCTGGGGAATTTTGATTTTGTTCGGGGGCGGATTTGCTGTCGCCGGAGCATTTACATCCACCGGTCTGGATCAGAGCGTGGGCGAAACCCTGCGCCCCCTGATCAGCGGCCTCGGCCCGTGGGTGATGATTCTTGTAGTTTGTCTCTTCGTGACGTTTCTAACCGAACTAACCTCAAATACCGCCACCGCCGCGACTTTGCTGCCGATAATGGCCGCCATCGCGATAGTCGTAAGGGTTAATCCCCTGTTATTGATGATTCCGACTACGATTTCCGCGTCCTGTGCCTTCATGCTGCCGGTGGCCACACCCCCTAACGCAATTGTCTTTGGCTCCGGCAAGGTGACGATGGGCCAGATGGTGCGTACCGGCCTGCTATTGAATATCGTTATCGCCCTGGTGGTCTCGACCTACCTCTACCTGGTTCTGCTTCCCGCCTGGAAAATGACAATTGCCCTGCCTTATTGGGCGCAGTAAGTCGAGGAATGCGAGTCGGATACACAGGGAGACAAATCGGTAAAACCGGATCTTTATCGTCTTTTCTCGTAACCGACCGCGCCTCAGCCCATTAAATACAAACAACCTCTCCGAGGTTATCGTTATAACTTACCAAATAACTAATTTTTTGTCGGCGAAAACGGCAATATGGTGTATTATAGCAATCGACAGTAAGAAAACAAACCGTTTACCGGGAGGATTACTGCATGACGTCAGTTCGTAAAAGCCACAACACATTGTCCACGGCCGTACTGGTTAGTTTGCTCACCCTGACGTTTGTTCTTTTTGCCGGGCAGATGGTTTTGGCCGGTCCGGGCTGCGGCAACCACAAAGCCGCCGATAGCGCGAAGACCGATGCCAAAGCCGACGCGAAGGCCGGGTGCGCCGCGGCCTGTACGACCCCATGCACCGGCATGGCGAATGCAGCCAAAGCCGGCACGACCGACGCCAAGAAACTGACCAAGGAAGAATGTATCGCCAAGTGTGTTGCTCAGGGGATGACTGCTGAGCAAGCCGAAAAAATGTGGGCCAAACACTGTGCCCCCGGTACCGCCGAAACGGCGATGACCAAAGAAGAATGCATGGCCAAATGCATGGCTCAGGGCATGACTAAAGCTGAGGCCGAGACCTGCTGGGAAAAACAATGTACCGCCAACTCCGCCAAGGCGTCCGCGACTACCACTACGGGTTGCCCCGGCATGGCCGGTATGGCCGGCATGCAAAAAACCGGTGCCACGGTCAGCACCAAAGCCGAGACCTGCACCAAAGATGAATGTATCGACAAACTAATCAAGGCCGGTTTCTCCAAAGAAGATGCCGAGAAAAAATATACCGCCTGCATGGCCTCCGGTAAATGTACCGGCAGCGGGACCAATTGCTGTCTTAAGACCGTCACGAAGTGATTTATCTGTAAATGAAACGAACTGACCGGGCGGGTTTTCCGCCCGGTTTTTTTATACCGGTCACAGGATATGTTGGCCTGCTTCGTATCGATTACGTATCCTGAGTCCAATGGCCAAACCGGATCAGACATCACTCGGTAATTTGGCACTCCTCCCTCTGGCGGTTTTCGCAGTAAGTTGGGGTTCGATTTTCATCCGTTTTGCCGAAACACCGGCACTGATTACGGCCTTCTACCGGATGGCTTTTGCCGTGGCAATCCTCACCCTCTGGGCAGTCGGCCCGGGCCGTAAACCCCTGCGGAGGCCGAACCGGCAAAGCCGTGGTTTGTGTGTCCTTTCCGGATTCTTCCTGGCCCTGCATTTCGCGTTCTGGATCAGTTCGCTCGACACGACCCCGGTGGCCAATTCGGTTTTGCTTGTCAGCGCCGGACCGATCTTCGCGGCAATCATCGGGCAATTCGTCTTGAAGGAAAAACCCCGTCCGCAGGCCTATCCGGCGATCTTCCTCGCCCTCAGCGGCGGGGCGTTGATTATGGGCGGGGATCTGCAATGGGCACCCGGACAGTTGCGCGGCGATATTTATGCCCTGATCGGTGCAGCAATGGTTGGGGCATATTTTGTGCTCGGCCGTCTGGCCCAACGTAAAATCGGCGTCTTTGCCTATATTTATCTCACTTATAGTTCCGCGGCGTTTTTCCTGGCGGTTATCGCCCTGTTTTCCGGCGACACATTTGTCGGCTACCCGGCGACAACCTGGGGCTGGCTGTTCCTGCTTGGGTTAGTGCCCACGGTGATCGGGCACTCACTGTATAACCGTTTGTTGCGTTTTTTCAAGGCCCATGTCGTCGGCGCCTGCACTCTTGGCGAACCGATCGGCGCAACGATTCTGGCAATCATCTTTCTCGCCGAATCACCCCCCTGGTATGCGATGCTGGGTGCCCTGCCAATATTTGCCGGCGTCCTTTGGGTTTTTCAGCTTGAACGCGGACGGTAACCTGATGTCGGCACAGACAGTCAAACGAATCGCCCTGCTCCCCACCGCGGCAACCGTCCTGGCCTGGACCCCGGTACTCATCCGGCTGGCGAGCAGTGAAGGCGCCACGCCGCTAATTATCGCCACCGACCGGATGTTGATTGCCTCTACCCTGCTTTTGGTTTTCGTCCTGCTGTTCAAACGGTCTTCGCTCGCCCGCCTGAGCCGCCGGGGATACCTTTGCGCGATCACCGCCGGGGTGCTTTTCGGAATCCATCTGTTTGCCTATGTTGTCGCGGTCAAGTATACCACAGTGGCCAACTCAATGATCCTGCTGGCGACCATTCCCATTTTCGCGGCAATCT
>JAJRUJ010000003.1 GCA_024277855.1 Candidatus Zixiibacteriota bacterium | reverse complement strand
CTGAAACGATGAGATACGGATATCGGACATTGGGCACGATGAGTGGGGCCCGGGGCGGATTCCTCCCGCCGGGGATCAAGCTGATATTGATTACCACGGGTATCGTCTACCTGTTCCAGATGATGGGCGGCGAACCGTTCATGTCGACATTTTTTGGCCTGCGGCCCGCCGATGTGCTTACCCGCGGATTTGTCTGGCAGCTTGGCACCTATATGTTCCTGCACGGCGGGTTCTTCCACATCCTGTTTAATATGTTTTTGCTGTGGATGTTCGGCCGCAGTCTCGAGGATATCTGGGGTACCCGGGCTTTTTTGAAATTCTATTTTATTACCGGCATTGGTGCGGGGATCATCACCACGATCACTCCATTCAATTATAACAATATCGTCATCGGCGCCTCCGGGGCGGTGTTTGCGGTCTTGTTTGCCTATGCCCGTACCTGGCCAAACAATTCCGTCTACATTTATTTTCTCTTCCCGGTTCCGGTTAAGTATTTCGTGGCTTTCCTCATTCTTCTCGATCTGGTTTCCCTCGGTCGGCCAAGCCTGGGAAATGTCGCCCATGTTACCCATCTCGGCGGCGTGTTGGTCGGCTGGCTATACCTGCTGCGGAATGAGGGGCGATTGCGCCTGTTTTCATCATTTTCCGAGTGGCGACAAAAACGTCGGCAGAAAAAGCTCAAAGTCAAGCTAACGAAGAAACGCGAACGAAACGTCGATTTTATGGCCGAGGTCGATCATGTCCTGGACCGGATCAGCGAGGTCGGCTACGACGGCCTGACCAGCAAAGAAAAAGAAATCCTCAACAAGGCCTCCGCGCAACTCTCAGAATTCGAATAAGATATCAATCCGATTTTCGACGCAATTCCCTGTTTTTTCGTCTTGTTTTCAGCCGCGCGATCAATCCGGAACTCTTTATTTTCCTCCTGTTCCTGCCGATAAGACTATTATGATTACTGTAGCCGTCGCCACCCGGTCGATGGAGCGGCAGTCGCGCTATCGCGAGCAGCTCCCCGAAGGAAAATTCCGTCTTGTTGCCGCCCTCGATTGCAAGATGCTCAACATTATGGTGAGCAGGCGGCCGGTCGATGTGATCCTCTTTGACCTGCAGCGTCCCGCGATGCCCGCTGATGAATGGCTGGGGATGATTGAAGAAAACCCGGAAATCAAAGGTGTGCCGACTGTCTGGATCGGCCATGATGTTTTGCCTAAACTTATCCAGAAAATCGGTCGGCTGGGAAACGGTCGGATGCTCCCGCCGACACCTTCAGCCGAAACGTTGATCGAGGCAGTTACCCAGGTCGCCTCGGTGGGGTCGAAAAGAAAAGGAATTGGTTCGGGTAGTTTGTGGGAACCGGGTGAGGATACAATCGATCAGGCCTTGAGCATTTTTGACCTGGAAGATAACGATGTGGATGAACCCAATGGTGAGTTCTCCGCCTCGGAGATGATCCGTCTGGCTGCTCATGTGGGAAATCAACCCGACGATGACGACGACACGGAACGCTCCGAACCCGCCTTATATGAGGCATCCAAAATAAAAGTTCCGGCCGGAAAAAGTGCCGCAAAACCAACTCAGAGCAATGCTGACCTGGGCAATTTACCCGCCAACGCAGTCGATGAACCGATTATGGGTTCGCCGCTCGGAAAAAATGTTTCTCAAAAACACGCAGCGGGCGATTCCGCCGGGAAGCAAAATCCACTCGTCGAGCAAATCACCAACCAGATAGTTGGCCAGTTGGCCGAACGGCTTGTTGCCGAGATTTTGGCCGGGATTAACCGCAAAACAATAGAAAACCTGGTCCGGGAAAAACTCGATTCAGCAAAATCACCCCGGTCTAACCAGCCAATCTGATCGCGCAGCACCTCCGTTTTCCAGCATGTTTTTGACTACGGACTCCCGCCGAAATTCGTATCTGGTCTTACCCTGGGGGAAATAGTATAATCCGCTGGGACGAATAACGATTGGTATAATGAACCGGGAAACGGAGTACTCGTGCGAAAATTCAATCTTGCCTTGTTTATTGCAGTATTGATAGTTGGCGTCTCTGCCCGGGTTATTCCCACGTCTGCGGCGCCGGGTCTTGGTGATGATCCCGGCCGCGACCTGGCCGAAGTCTCGGCCATCTTTTCGGTAACTTCAGCCGCACCCGGTAAAACTTATGACGCGGTGGCCGTGGTCGATATTGTCCCCGGCTGGCACATTAATTCCGCCCGCCCGACACAGGATTATTTGATCGCCGCTATGCTGGCTTTCGATACCCTTCCCGGCCTGACTCCACACAATATCGGTTATCCCGCCGGCAAGAATGTGTCATTGGCCGGCGAGAGTATGTCTGTCTATGACGGGCGGACGATTGTTCGTTTTGCCGTTACTATCGATGACAGTCTGGCCCCGGGGGAATATACCCTTCCCTTGCGGTTTACTTACCAGGCCTGCAACGATCGGGAATGTCGCGCGCCGCAGACTCCGGAAATCGGCCTGAAAATCACCGTGGGCGAGGAAGGCGATCCGGTTTCCTCGGCAATCTTCGGGGCGGCGGCTGCCGCGACGCCGGACGAGGCGCCCGCAGAATCTCCCGCCGCCGACTCGGATTTACAGCGACTGATCGATGAATACGGGGCGTGGGGCTATGTTCTCGCCCTGGGTTTGGCCTTTATCACCGGTCTGCTGTTGTCGTTTTCGCCCTGCACTTATCCGATGGTGCCGATTACTGTCAGCATCTTCGCCGGACAGGACCGTTCGGTCGGGCGCGGCT
>JAJRUJ010000046.1 GCA_024277855.1 Candidatus Zixiibacteriota bacterium | reverse complement strand
TTATCAGAATGCTGTTCGCGGCCCGCATCATTGTTCCCCTCAGTCTGCTTGCTCGCTTTTTCGAGCTGAATGACGATTCCGGTTACTGATCTGCTGCCGCGCTCAAAACCCAAAATTTGATGAGAGGTTATATACCCTGTTCTACCAACGTAGATGTCGTCCGGAAGGCTGCCGTATGCCCCCCCAACGAAAAATTCGCCCAAAGTGTCGGTATACCATAGTGATTCCAATACATTGGTATCCCCAGGGGTAACCCACGCAGAGTCGATAGGCAGATTTGTGCCATACTCCAAGACTTTACCTTCTACACTCCAAGGTATCTCTCCTATTACTCCCCCATCGCAGTTGATAAATATAAGGCAATAGGTAACCACTGATAATATCGACGCGGCCATTCTCATCAATGCGTTGATATGTCCCCGCCTGATCCGTTGTTCTGTTCGCATCTTTCAGTTCCTTCCGGAAAAATAAATCTGCGATTTCATGGCTATCATTTCACCCGGCATCTCAACCGGGTAATAGTCTCCCGAAAGTTAAACGTCGTCTCGTCCAGGATCCCAAGCGCTGGGACACACCTTTAGTCCGTCCGTTCAAGCGCAACAGCGTTAATTATCCTCGGAGCATTGAATCCGAGCGAATCCTTCACTCTTGTTACTATAACCAATTAAAAAGTATGTTATTCCGCATGGCAACCTCCCTTTCGGTTTGGGTTTTGGTTCTGCCAAACCGTCATAGCAGGAAGTGTGCCGGGAATTCAGAGATGATGAATAATTTTGCTAAGTCATTATTGAACGAAGGGATACATGTGCGCTCACGGTTGTACGGCAAGCGGTGATTTCACCGTTTGCGCCGGAGGAGATTGCGCAGTCACACCCTTAAGATTGTGTAAGTATCTATCTATACGGAAGTTATCCTGCGTCAGCGCAATCGCTGCGTGCGCTAACGCACCCCAATCTATATGTTACTCCATGTTACTCCTGGACTTAATCTCAAATCAACCTGCCTCGCTGCGCAGTATCTCTATCCCCATTTTCCCCCAACCACTCTCCCACGAAAATGAAGAAAATAGATAGGCTGTATGATTGGTCCCATACTCCACGTGACGGTCATTGCATAAAGCGCTCGGCAAGCGCATGAGCCACCGTTTCGTCATCGAATACTTTGATGATAGCTTGATATCGAGCTTCCTGCTCAGAAATATCTCGCGCGATTTCTTGCAGTCTTGCAAAAATCAAAGGTGCTTCAAAACTGCGTTCAATCCTCAAATGACCGTCTTGGGCGATCACTAAACCATGATGAGTCAGTGCGCTCCTGATACGCGCCGCTTTTTTTTCCAATTGCTCCCGCAACCAGCCTTCGGACGGCTTGCGACTATTACGCCCAGATGCCAAAGCGAAATCCACTTCACGTAACCGGCCATGATAGACCACTCGCATTGTCCCCGGTTCAGCAATATATGCGGTATCCACGATTGGCTGAGATTGCATAAACTCCACAGCCAAATGCTCGGCCGTTTCCAGTCCCTCTTCCAGCCAGATAGGCAAAGCCTTCCACAACGAATCACTGACTTGGACGCGTTCCAATACCGCGGACTCAACAACAACATTGGTATCTATTTCGGCGGGGGCTTCTGGATATACTCTGAGCCCGTTTGCGGTAATGCAACTATCATGAACGACCACATCAAATGGACTGTGAATCCGTTCACAGTCTATAATCAACCATCCGGGGCCTTCCAATGGCCTGGCCGCGTGCCCTTGCTGAACGCTTCGGAAACTATAATCGACCAGCGCTTCACGGTATTTTTGGCGCAGGGCATCTGTTTCATTTGCCCAGGACGGAATCCGCTCCATCAGATGATCAATTCGCTCCTGGAATCGCTCATCATTGACATCCACGATTTTGCCCGTCGTTTGTGCGGCACAGATTGTGGTCAGGGTGAAGAACAAAAACAGTGCACAACATGATGTAAGCACGACATTGATATTCCTGGTGTGATACATGCCTCCTCCTCCCCAAAATGCTATTCAGAATTGTCGAAACGCATCAATTCTGGAAGAACTTATCTGCAATCGTCTCCGCCAAGCTTCGCCGACGGATTATTTCAAGAATTGCCGAAACACGATCCTCCCGATCGGGAACGTCTGTTGCAATTTCTTTAAGTTGTTTGAAGACCGTTTTCGATCGAGGATACAACACGTCTCGGTATCGACCGCCCTGCAAAATTACCAAGCTGCCTGAATTCAGGCGGGATTGCAATCGTTTACCATACGCCTGCAGATTGCCCCTAAGTCTGGCTTCACGCTCAACTGACGGAGTCTTTGCCGGTTTAAGCCACATCCCTTCTTCATATTTCTCATTCTTAAACGTGAAGCGCAGCCGCTCGCCATTCTTGATATATGCATCTGCGACGGAGGATTGCTTTTGCATAAACCTCAAGCACTTTTGACGTGCGGTATCAACGCCAACAGCGTCGATCCAGACGTGGAAACTATCACTAAGCTCGTTCAAGAGAGTATGTTGTGCAGTCGTGCTTGAGTCCACGACGCGTTTCTCGCCCGGTTCCGGTTTACTGAGGGCAATCAAGTCATTGACCAATACCGTGCTATCAGTGATGGTCACCTCGTATGGCCCGGGGATGTACTCGCCATTGAGGATTAACCAGCCGTTGCCTTTGTAGTTTAAGGCACTTTGCAGATGACCCGTCGTATCGGCGATTTTGCCCGTCGTTTGTGCGGCACAGATTGTGGTCAGGGTGAAGAACAAAAACAGTGCACAACATGATGTAAGCACGACTTTGATATTCCTGGTGTGATACATGCCTCCTCCTCTGCCTATTGATTTACAATTGGCACAATGCGAATCACTTGCGCCGAACCAATGATGCGGGTTTTTTCAGCACACGGCAACCTCCTTTGGAAAACAATTGTTAATACAAAAAGTGTAATAGCAGGAAGTGTGCCGGGAATTCAGAGATGATGAATAATTATTCTAATCAACCTGCCTCGCTGCGCGCTCACCATCCGCCTGTAAAGCCCAACACCCGGGGGCGGGTGTCACGGCTTTTTCATGACGGCTACGACGGGATCATCATCATCAAATTCCAATCCGGTCGCGGCCTCAACAACGAAATCCCAAGTATCCCCAAAATGGGTCGCTGGGAAATTGCAGAACCTAACCAACCTCATCAATGCACGAGCCAGTAAAATTGGCATAATCCGGCTTGAATCGAAGAACATCCTTGCTGAAATAATCCTGATGAAACCGTCGGAGCGAGCAGAAAGAGGCATTACATTGCAGGGGGTAGAAGGTTGCTTCTCAAGATATTTAAGGGGACTTAACGATTAACGACGGTAAATAGCGCTACGGGGAATTGAACCCCGGTTTGATGGCTGAGAACCACCCGTCCTAACCACTAGACGATAGCGCCATTATCCATGCACGAGTCTGGCCCGTGCGGACATGTATGCCTATACGCATCCGCTGCCCGATTGTCAAGCCGGCCTTGCCGATTTTTTAAACCTGCGGCGATTTGTTTCCACTATATCGTCACCGTCGATACCGGCAAAATCAGCTTTTTATTTCGGCAACGATAATGAGTCGGTGCTGGTCGGTTTGAATGTTTTGAACAGTCGATCACCGTGGGTGCGGATTATTTCAGCACGGATATCCTGTCCCGATCGTCCGGCAGCAAGTTGACCATTAACCCAGTCACGAATCTGACGAGACAAATCTCCGCTGTCTTCCAGCAAGGGATTGGTGCAGCCGGCCATCGGGCAGTTTAATCCCTCAACGATCCACTGGTTCTCCTTCGCCAGTTGATCATTCAATAATGTCGTTGGATTGGTCAGGCGGGCCGCCTGTCCGGGATTCTGAGAATGTCCGATCATGTACCCGGTAATTACTCCAACCAAGAGGCCGATAACCAGCAACAACAATGAGTTGATTCGCGCCCCTGTCTGCGTATTTGTCATGAATTAACTCCCCCGGTTAATGTTGTCTCTTTACCATTAAGTAATAGACTATCCGGTCCAAGATCAATAGCCGAACAGCGGCGATTGATATCAATATCTCTTTATACTGTCGAAATGATGACGGTTTTTTCCGACGTTCGGTGACTATCCTTGCCTTTTGTCGGTGTTTTTGCCATATGATGGCATGGACTACGCCATCGTGTTTCTGGGAAATCCCGGATCGGAATATGAACTTACCCGCCACAATCTGGGATTTTGGACCGGGGATCGAGTAGCCGAGAAGCTGAAATGCCGCTTCAAGCCCGGCAAAGGAGATTACTACATTGCACAGAAGAGGTTACGCGGCAATATGGTCTCACTGGTCAAACCGACCACATTCATGAATCTCTCGGGCCGTGCGGCAAAGCAAATCATGGATAAATACGAACTTACCCCCAAGCAAATCCTTGTAATTTGCGATGATTTTGCTCTCGATGAGGGGAGAATCAGGGTTCGGCAAAAAGGGAGTGACGGCGGCCATAATGGCCTCTTTTCAATAATAGACGAATTGCATACCCCGGATTTTCCCCGTATCCGTCTGGGGATAGGGCCGGTGCCCGAACGGGAGGACCCGGCCGATTTTGTCCTTGCAAAAATTGAAGAAAGTGTTATACATACGCTTCGAAAATTGGCCGATCGGGCAGCCGAGGCCGTCGTTGATTATGTCACACGCGGTTTTGGCTACACGGCCGGGAAATACAACGTAAAACCTTCTGCGCCGCCGGAGTCAGATGACGGCGCCGAGAGACCGAAGGAGGTTTGATGCGTCGCTACGAGACGACCTTCATCCTTACCCCCGACCTGGAAGAAACCGAGCTCGAGAAGAATATCGAGCGCTACAAAAACATCATCACCACCGGATCCGGGACCATCGAAAAGGAAGATCGCTGGGGCATACGTCGTCTGGCCTATGAAATCCGGAAGAAAACCCAGGGGTACTATGTGCACCTCGTGCACAACTCGGAACACACCGTACCCAAGGAACTGGAGCGCCAGTTTCTGCTTAACGAAAATTGTCTGCGCTATCTGACTGTTGTGGCCCCGCCACCACCGCCGGAACCGGAAGCCGAAGTGACCGCCGTGGCAACGACAACAGACACCGACACCGAAACACCGGCCGCTCCTGCCGAGGAAACACCGGCAGAGACGACCGTGGAGACTACAGAAACCGCACCGTCCGAAGAAACCTCGGACAAGGTTGATGAAAAACCGAGCGCATAGATTGTGGCGCGATGAGCAAGAAGGTAAACTATGGCAGCTTTTCAGAAACGGCGTCGTCGGTCATCATCGGCCTGGGATAAAGGGTCCAGTAAACCGCGCCGCTTTGCCGAAGTGAAGGGTCCGGAGATCGATTATAAAAACGAGCGTCTTTTGCGTCGCTTTATCAGCGAGCGGGGGAAAATCATCCCGCGTCGGATCACCGGGATCTCGTCAAAGAACCAGCGCCGGCTTTGTCAGGCGATCAAACGGGCGCGCCATCTGGCCCTCTTACCGTTTGTGGATGAAGTGTATAAATAGCAACCAGCCCCAAACGGGGAAAAGCAGGTGGGAATTATGAAAGTTATCTTAAAAGACGATATTGCAAATCTGGGTAAATGCGGCGAAATCGTGAAAGTGAAGGATGGGTATGGCCGTAATTACCTGATTCCCCGGAATCTGGCAGTGGTGGCCACGCGCGGCAATCTGAAATCGATCGGCGAGATCACCCTGCAAAAAAGCCTCCGCGACAAAAAACGTCGGCGTGAAGCAGAGCAACTCAAAGATGCGCTCGAAAAAGTATCCTGCACGGCCGAAGTCCAGGTTGGTGAGGAAGATCGCGTTTTCGGTTCGGTAACGTCGCAGAATATTGCCGATCTGCTGGCGGTCCAGGGGTTCATCGTCGACCGGCGGAATATCAACCTCGAAGAACCGATTAAGGCCCTTGGCGTGTATACTGTACCGATCAAGGTCGAACGGGATGTAGTGGCCAACCTGAAAGTCTGGGTGGTAAAAAAAGACTGATCCGCGAGGATAATCGTAATGATGATCAAGGCCAAAATCAACGGCCTGGCGTTGGATGTGACGTCGAATTCACCGGTGGTCATACTCTCACCGGTTGACTCGGAAAAAGTATTACCGATCTGGATCGGGCATTTCGAAGCATGGGCGATAGCCATGGAACTTTCCGGCGTTGGCTCCAAGCGGCCAATGACCCATGATCTTTTGCGTCAGGTTATTGAAGCGACCGGCGGCAAAGTGGAAAAAATCGAAATCACCGAACTGAAAGAGCAGACTTTTTTTGCCCGGATCTATTTGACCCGAAACGGATCGACGTTTGAAGTCGATGCGCGGCCGTCCGATTCAATCGCCCTGGCGCTTAAAGCAAAAGTGCCGATTTTCGTCAACGAGGAACTGTTTCAGGAGAGCAAGGGCGCTGACGGCGAAAAGGCCAGGCACGACCCCGAAGCGCTCAAGGAACGTCTGCGCAACATCAAGCCGGAAGATTTCGGCCAGTATTCACTGGAATAGGACGCGGGAAAAGGGAAATCTCACGTGCCCCTCGTTACCTTCGACGAGGGGTATTGTTTTTTGGTATCTCCCGTCGTACATTTCCCCGGTCCGGGGCGGCAGAGGCCTTCGATGATCAGGACATGTGATGAAAATGCGTGAGCGGTCTATATCGGCGAGAAAATTACCGGGTTTCACGGTCTTCTGGCTGGTTCTCCTCCTGTTATCGATCGGCGTTTCCGACGCGCAAGCCGAACGCTGGCGGGAAGTATTTACCGGTGACCCGGCGGCTCGCCGGGTTTTCGAAAGCGCCCTGCAGGATTTTCGCAACGGCGATTTTTCCCGGGCGGAAATCAAATTCCGCGATCTGCAGACGGCTACGCGACATTTTGACGCCGAAGTCGCTTCTTTGTTTTTGGCTAAATGTCTTCTGGCCAATCAACAGTATGACGATGCCGATGTCCTCCTGACCGACTGCCGCCGGGAGTTTACCGGGGGCCGCTACGAAGACATGTTTTACTATCTTTCCGGACATGCCGCCTATTATCGGGCCGACCCGGAACGGGCCGCCCGGTTTTATTTGGACGCCTATCGAATCAGCGAAGATGAGGTGCTTAAAGAACGGGTAATCCAATCACTCACACCCCTATTTTCCCGTTGGCTTGAGGATGCCGCTTTTCGCCGTCTGGCGGCCCTGGATCTTACCGGTCCACCGGCGGCAGAGCTATATTTCTATTGGGCCGGCCGTCTGGAAAACCGCGGTCGGATGACTCAGGCCGCGCGGTACTACGACGAGTCATTGCGGCATGATCGCCGGGGCCAATGGGCGGCGGCGGCAAAAGAACGGTTGGAATACTTACGGAATTACCAGAAGAAAAAGATCACCCTCGGGTTGCTCTACCCGGCCGAAGGGCCGTTGGCGGAATTTGGGGAGAAAATGAGCCGGGCGGCGCGTCTTGCCGCCGAGTATTATCAATCCTCCGGCGGCGGTTTCCTGGAAATATTGTCCGAAGATACCCAGGGCGATCCATTGCAGGCATCTATTGCCGTGCGGCATTTGTTGGACGAGGGGGTTCAGGCCGTGGTCGGCCCATTGACCTCCGAATGCGCCGTAGCTACCGCCAATATCCTGGCCTGTGTCGAACTGCCGCAGGTCTTACCGGCGGCGTCGCAGGCTGGCCTGACTTCTCTTTCGGATCATCTCTATCAACTGAACACGCCGCCGCCGTTGGTGGGAGAGACAATCGCCTCGTTTGCCATCGATTCGCTGGGAGATTCAATCTTTGCCGCACTCGTGCCCGACGAACCGTACGGTCACGAAATCGCGTCGGCTTTCCAACGGACCGCCGTACAAAAGGGGGCGCTGGTTTTGCCGGTACAATACTGTGATCCCGGCCAGACCGATTATCGCAACGAACTGATGCGGCTCAAACTCATCATCCTGCGTGAATTCTATGATTCGACCGTGTTTTTCACCGCCGACGGAGATACGCTGGACGAAGAGGAAGTGCCGGTGCAGATCGGCGGTTTTTTCATTCCGGGCGATGCGGCTGATATCAACGACATTGTCCCGCAAGTGCGGTTCTATAACATTTTCGCCCGCTATCTGGGCACCGACGGCTGGGCACAGCCGGAACGATTATCACGAGCGAACAAGTATCTCGAAGGCGCTGTCTTTGCCTCGGCGGAATACCAGCCGGAATCGACCCGCCGTCGAGATGAGTTCCTTGCCGTCTGGAAAAAACGATATGGCGGCAGTCCCGGTTTAGTGGCTGCACGAACCTACGACGCAGTGTTGCTGGCCGTCGATTTGGTCAAAGCGGGCAAAGATAATGGCCGGCCTCCTCTACTCAATTATGAAGGGGCCTCCGGGACAATCGACATTTCCGCCAATCGGGAAAATGTGTTTGTGCCGCTGTATGGGCACCACCAGGGCCGGATTATTCCCGCCAACGAACTGCCTCGGCCCGAACCGCCGCCCCCCGACTCGACAACCGTCGACAGCACCTTGGTTGGTCCGCGGCCATAACTTTCGTTTCACAGATTTTCTCACCGGCGTCTCCGGTGACCGCCGGATGAGTCAGGATACGCTTGGCCATTGCCCAAACTCGACCACCGATTTGCTATCGGGCGCAGGCCGTGTTAGATTGTATTTTTCGACCGCATGACGCGGTCGATCATGAAAGGCGGTAAGTGTGGACAAGCCCGATCCGAAAGATATCGCCTTGCGGGTGATGGCCGACGGGAAGATGCGCGACGTGACCTTCCAGGAATTAACGTTGTCGAACAACCTGGCCCAGGAGTCGCTGGTGCGGTTGCTGATTAAGAAAAAAATGATTGACCCCAAGGAACTACTGGAGGAAATGAACACGGTGCGGAAAGAGCGGTATCGACCGGCCGAGGAAGCCCCGAAGAAACCACAGGGCTGAACCACCGCGAGTATTTGCCGATGAACGATCTCGACACCAAAAAAACCGAGGAGACCACCGAACGCGAACTGCTCAAATGGCAATCGCTTCCGGCGCGACGGTCGATGGGGCGAACGGCCCTGATCACCCTGACTGTCCTCGGGATCCCCGTCCTTCTGGCCGTCTGGTACGGGCCGTTTTTCGGTTTGCTGGGCTTGGCTATTCTCGGCGGCGCTCTTTTGCCGTTTTTCCTGCCCACCGGTTTTCGTCTGACCGAACAATCGGTTCAGCGGCGATATTTAGGTATCGATCAAAACCGGCGGTGGTCGGAATTCCGCAGTTTCTATCCGGATAAGAACGGCGTACTGCTCAGTCCTTTTCCCCGTCCCTCCCGGCTGGAAAATTTCCGGGGAATGTATATTCGCTTTGAGAATAACCGTGACGAAGTTATCGCCGTTATCAAAGACAAGATCACTTTCGACGCGCCGGGGGAGAACTGATGGGTTTCAAAAAGATGTTCGCATCGGACGGCCACGACAATCTCGACCAGGCGGCGCCCCTGACCGAGGCCGAGGAACGCGTCCTGACCAAACTCGCAACCAAAGTCATCGAATGGAAAATGACGGTCCCGGCCATCCTTTTTATCGAATCGGTCAAACCCCTCAATTTCATCGGTTCTCAGGCGTTGATTTTCTTCGAACCATTTGTCCAGACACTGTTTAATATCAAAGACTATGACACCTTTCGCGAGATGATGGAACGGCGGGAAAATGTCGAACGCCTTCTGCTGAAAATCGAAGAATTGGATGCCCTCGCCCTCGCCAAAGAAAAGAAAACCAAAAAAGAGAGAAAAGAACTCCGACAGGACCGGGGTCTGTTTGGCCGATTTTCCCGTAAATCACGGCCCAAAGGGCCTGTGCCGCCCAATAATCCTCCGGCAGACAACGAATAATCCGCCTCTCTCGTTTCACCCGCAAAAAAACGCCCCCCCACGATGACCCGTTCGTGCCGTTAACGATTACCTCTGATCGGCCGATATTGTTACAAGAATGAAATCATAAAGGAGTAATTATAAATGCCGGCAACCGACGTTCAGCAATCTCCCATGATGACGAAAATCATCGCCACCATCGGCGAATTGCCAACTTCTCCCGCCGTGGTTTCCACGGTGATGGGGCTTACCGCCGATTTGAACACCGAGATTGACAAACTTTCCCGCGTACTCTCGGGCGATCCCGCTCTGACCGCCAAGGTCCTGCGACTGTCCAATTCTCCTTTTTATGGCCGGGCGCGTTCGGTGGCTTCGTTGAATGAGGCGGTACTGATCCTGGGGTTCCATACGATCCGTTCTTTAGTTGTCGCCTCTTCAACTTACTCTCTGTTTGGACGCAAATCCGGCAATGAGACGGCCGGAATTCTCTGGGACCATTCGCTGGCGACCGCAATGGCCGCGCGTATTATCGCCCAGCGAATCAGACACAAACAGATCGAAGAGTGTTTCATCGTTGGCTTACTGCATGATATCGGCAAACTCATTTTGCTGCAAAAAATGCCTACGCCCTATCAGGAGATTGTTAAGCAAGTCAAGGCCGACCATTTGGATTTCAATTTGCTCGAAGAACAAAAGCTTGGCTTCACCCACAGCGCGCTGGGGGCGGTGATCCTCTCTCTGTGGAATTTCCCGCCGGCGCTGGTTGATACCGTGGCCAATCATCACTCGAACGAGGCATTTGTTTCCGAAGACGGCAATGTTTCGCTGGTGGCAATTGTCTCGTTTGCCAATGAACTGGCGAAGAACCTGGGTACCGGGTTCATTGAGGACTATCAAAAAGACCTTACCGCATTGCCTCAGGCGTTGGCCATGGACCTGGACGCGGCGATGATCGCGTCAATCCAGGAAGAGATCGAAACGCGCTTCAATGAAGAGAAGCACCTCTTTGAGGGATAATGTCGACCGCGACGATCAGTTCTTTGCGGCGTCGGGCTCTCCAGAAGATGGAGAATTTCGACAATCTACCCTCGATGCCGCAGATTATCGAACGGGTCCGCCAGATTTCCGAGGATCCCCGTTCATCTGCCGCTGATCTGGCCAATATCGTCCTCTCCGACCATTCCCTGACCGCCAAAATCCTCCGCGTCGCCAATTCCGCTTATTACGGGCAGTACTCCGGCAAAGTATCGACAATTACCCAGGCCATTGTTTTGGTCGGTTTCAACGCGGTACGCAGCATCGTGATGGGGATCGCCGTCTACGACACCTTCTCCCGTCTGGAAAAGAAAGCCGGATTTGACTTAACCATGTTTTGGACCCGGTCATTGGGTTGTGGTGTCGTGGCCAAGAAACTGGCCCATCGGTCGGGACATAAATCCTCCGAAGAGGCCTTTATTGCCGGTTTTTTGCATGATATCGGTCAGCCGGTGACCTGTATGATATTTGCCGGAGACGTGCCCAAAATCGGCCGCTTACTCTTACGGACGGATGATCCTGTCCGCCGTGAGCGGGACAAACTGGGCATCGATCATCAAGAGGTCGGAGTCTGGCTGGGGAAAAAATGGAACCTGCCGCCGATATTGCTCAATCCGATTCGTCTGCATCACCGGGTCGGCCGTAAACGCCGGGAGCGAAGCCCGGAACCGTTGGTCGATATTGTCTACGCCGCCGATCTGATCGTCAACAAGATGACCACCGGCATCAGCACCCCCGAGGACATCGCCGACGATCTCGAAAGTGAAATGCTGCAACTGTTGGGGATTAAACGAATCGATTTGCTCGAAGTGATCGAATCGGCCGCGGAACAGACCCGGGATATTGCGGTAGAGTTGGACATCCAAATCACCAATCTGACGCCCTCAAGCGAATCGGCGGCCGTGAGAACCGACGCCGATACTTCCAGCGAAGAACTGGTCAAAACCACCCGGCGATTGTCGGAAGTCGAGCGCGAATTGGCCATTATGCGTGAAATGGCCCTGGCGCTTCGCGAGGGGGCCAGTGAGGAGCAGGTGCTGCAAACTTTGCTGGAAGGTATTTATCGGGCGGTGGAATTTCGCCGGGCATTGTTGTTGCGTATCGACCACAACACCAATAAAGCGTCAGGATTACTTGGCTTTGGCGTAACTTCGCAGCAGGATGTCCAGGAGCTCAACATCCCGCTTACCCCGGGTATCGGCGCGATCGTCTCTGTGGTTGCAGATAACAAACCGATCAATATCCTCGACACCGGCGCCGAGTTATATGCCTCGATGCTTGACGAGGCGGAACTGGCGGCCTTTGGCGCAAAGGCCTTCTGTTTGTTGCCGATGCCGATTACCGATGATGTCGAATATGTCGTCTTTGTGGAAAACGGCGATGATCAACCCGTGGAGGATCGCAAAGTCCGTTCGGTCGAGAGCTTTATCAATCAGGCCTCGATGGCTGTCGAACGACTCCGCTTGCGCCGCCAGGTCACCGGTGACCAAACCGCCAGTGGGCTCGATTCGCTGATTACCGTGGCTTTCGATAAATAGTCGCCCCCTTTCGCGCCGGACTTGACCTCTCAACCATCCGATACCATATTATGCTTATGAAAAATCTATTGGGACATGGGAAGCGCTCGGCATTGGCCGCGCTGACATTATTAATGCTGGTAACTGCGTGTACCGGGCAATCCGATGAGAGCGGCAAAACCGATTTGGCCGAGAGCGGTAAAACCGAACCGGCCGAGACCGCCAACTCAGAGCTGGACATTCTCTTTCAGGTGAAACTTAAAAACGTCTACGACATTTATCGTCTGACGACCATCGGCAAATACCCGGATTCGGTGGCGGTATATCCGCTCGACGTCGTTCAACCGATATTTTCCCCCGATCGATCACAGTTTGTCTTTGCCCATGAACGAAACGGCCATTACGATCTGGCCATTGCCAACGTCGACGGCAGCAACCTGCGCTATCTGACCGCCGACACGGCCGATAATTTCAACATCGCCTCGTTTCATCCGGACGGGCAGAGTATCGTCTTCTCGACCAATCGGAACGGCAATCTCGATATCTATTCGATGAAAATTGACGGTTCTGAATTGACGCCGGTAATCACCGAGCCGTCCAACGAATGGCACCCCATTTTCGCGTCCCAGGGGACCCGGTTGATTTTTAATTCTGATCAGACCGGTCGGCCACGGATTTGGGTGCGCGATTTCGCCAAAGGGATCACCCGGATGGTTATCCCGCTGGACACACTTTCGGCAGACATCGAACCGGCGATCTCACCGGACAACCGGTTTTTGGCCTACACCAAAATTCGCCGGACCGAAAACGGATCGAATTTTGATATCGTGATTTTTGACCTGGTGGAAAACAAGGCGGAGCAGATAACCACCGAGCCGGCCATGGACCGCTGGCCGCGTTTTTCACCCGATGGGCAACGGCTCCTGTTCCATTCAAACCGCACCGGGGTCAATGCGCTGTATATTTACGATCGAGAGACAAAAACCACCAAACCAATCAATACGGGCACCGTTAACTCGGCCTTCGGCGATTGGTAAGTTGTCCGGTTCAGTGCCTCTGCCGGGAAGATTTGATTTAACCACGAACCTATACGTAGCGATTGCACCAATCCTATAACTGATCGGCGACATATTCGGCGATGTCTTTGACCGGGACATCGGTGACATCTTTGACCGCCAGCGCATCACGCAGCATAATCGGGCAGAACGGACAGGCGGCGGCGATCTCTTTGGCGCCGGTACGCAGTAGTTCCTCGGTGCGCACATGGGGGATCCGCTCACCGGCAGTTTCTTCATTAAACATTTGTGCGCCCCCCGCCCCACAGCAGAACGACTTTTCGCGGGTACGTTCCGGCTCAACAAGCTCCACCCCGGCTGAGCGCAGGACCGCTCGCGGAGTCTGCCGGCCTTTTTCCCCTTCATAGCGCGAAAGATAGCACGGATCGTGATAGACCGCTTTTACGGTTTTGTCCCCGGTGAGTTTGAGTTTACCCTCGGCCAGCAAGGTGTCGATAAAAGTCGAATGGTGGAGAATCTCGATGTCGGCGTTTAACTCCAACTCTTTATATTCTTCGAGTGTCCGCAGGCAATGCGGGCAGGTGGTGACGATTTTTTTGGCGCCGCTGGCATTGAGCAATTCCACATTTTCCATCGCCAGTTCCTGGAACTGGTATTCATTTCCCGCCCGCCGGGCGGCATCGCCGGTGCATTTTTCTTCACGCAAGACACCCCAATCGACTCCGGCCGCATTGAGGATTCTGGTGAAAGCGAGTGAGACCTGGCGGTATTGCACGTCATAACGCGCCAAACAACCCATCCAATACAGGACATCCTGATTTTCATAGGCAGGGTAACCGTGCTCGTCGAGGAATTCCTCGGCCTGGTTCTGGGTGTAGCCCCAGGGATTGCCGTTGCGTTCGAGGTTTTTCATCAATGCGGTCATCGGCTCGGGGAACTCACCCTCGGCGCCCAGACCCCGGCGCAACTCCAGGATCGGAATAACCTGGTCGATTCCCACCGGACACTGGAATGTGCACGCGCCGCAGGTCGTGCACTGCCATAAGGCCTCCAGCGGCAGGATTTCATCGGCCACCACCGGCGCATTGCCTTTGCTCAGGTATCCCTGGCGCAGATCGAGCATGATTTGCTTGGGATTTAGCACCTTCCCGGTTTGATAGGCCGGGCAGTTATCCTGGCAGCGTCCGCATTCGACACAGGTAAATGCGCCGAGGGCGGTGTGGGCATCCAGATCGGCCAACTCAACCGCGCCGAATTCTTCCTTTTCAAAATCGAGCGGCTTTACCTCGGCCAGGTGGAATGGCTTGGTAAACGTGGTCAGCGGCGACAAGACCAGGTGCAGGTGTTTACTGTGGGGGACGAGCACGGCAAAAGCCAGAATCGTCAGCGCATGAATCCACCAGTTGATTGTATAGGCCAATGTTCCTTGTTCCAGAGAATACAGGCGGAGAAGATAAGTCACCATCAACACAACGATAAACACGGCCACCAACCCCGAGGAGGCCGAGAGCTTTTTGCCCAGTCCTTCCGGCCTGAGGATAAAGCGCCGGAATGTCAGATAGAGGATACCGATGATTACCAGCACCGCCCAGACTGAGACGATTGCCGACACCGAGGCATGAAACCCGCCGTGCCCCAGCAGAGAGAAACCAAACCCCTCCGCGAAATGATGTAGAGTCTCCGGGATAAAAAAGACAAAACCCCAGAAAACAAAAGCGTGCATCAACCCGGCCAGCGGCCGCTGGCTGATAACCCGGTTCTGGAACAGGACTTCCCGGATCCAGCGGCCAAACCGCCGCCCGAAATCATTGAAGTCGAGAGTTCCTTTGGCGGGTTTGAGGAAATTAAGCCGTTTCTGGACGGGCAGCCAGAAAAGTACGGTCGCTGCCACGATTAACGCTGCCAGGATCAGTCGCTCGATCATCAGTCTTCCCTCGCCGTCGGTGATGCGAACATCGCACTCCAGGAAATACCGGCCGGTGAGACACCCGGCACAAATCCCCATAAACCCTTACATGATATCTATCCGATCAGTCCAGAGCAAGGTCTTGGCGTCAAAATGAAAATTTTGACGACGGGGATAAGCTGTTTTCTGTGGTAAATGTCAGGGAATTCAGGGAGGAGACAGGATTATTCTGCCTGATTGTGTCGACCGCCGAATTGCTCAATCAACCGATAAAACCGCGATTCATAAATCAATGTATACGTGTCCATCTGGTCGGGTATCAACCTCTCGGCTTTCCGGCGGGTGGCGATCAATAATTCGTCGCGAACCTCATCGGTCATTGGGATATTGGTCAGCAGGAACGCGGTCCGATCGACCAGCCTGCGGAGTTTTTCGAGTTTTTCGTCCTCGGCACGGAGTTCGTCGTCGTGGCTCATGATATACCTGATACGATTCAAAGCTGATGATGAGAAAAGCGGTTGCCGATCACAGGTAGTTTAAAATCAGATCAAGGCCGGTCTCCTCGTCAACCACCAGCCCGCCGCAGGCCTTGATCTGACCCAATTGCGGTATCTGTTCCTGTTCGACGACAAACAGCGGCTTGCCCTGCTCCATCGCTCGGGTAGCCGCATCCATTGTACCCGCCGACGATTCGTGCACCTGAATAATCAGGACGGCATCGGCCAGCCCAACAACAATCCGATTACGGGCCATCAGTCTCCCGACAATCACCGGCGTCTGCGGGCTGTATTCGGAAAAAACCGCACCGGATTCAGCTACCTGCGAGGACAATTCGCCGTGTTCGGCCGGATACATCCTGGCGAATCCGCTGCCCAGAACGCCGACGGTTGTTCCGCCGACCTGCAGGGTGCCGACATGCGCGGCCGCATCGATCCCCCGCGCCAACCCCGAAACGACCACCGCACCGCGTTTGGCCAGTCGCGCGCTCCAGTTTTCCGCATTTAAGATACCGGCGGGGTCGGCCTCATGTGTCCCGACGACGGCAATCACCGGTCCGGCAAAGATATCCAAACTGCCGCGCACGTATAGAAGTGAGGGCGCATCGCCCAGGTCGCGCAGCCGCGCCGGGTATTCCGGATCGAGGATGGTGACAATCTGCAAACCCTGTTCTTCCAACGCCTCCAATTCCATCTGGGTCTGATCCCGCAGTTGTCGTGCCTCCACCAGCCGGGTGACCGTTTTCTCACCGATTTTAGGGATGGCCAATAGCTCTTCGGGCGAGGCCTCCCAGATACCTTCCGGAGAACCGAAGTAGTCCAGCAGGGCGAGCATCGTTCGCGGCCCGATCCGGCCGGCTTCTTTGAGGTTGAAAATTATCGCCCGATTATCCATAACCAGTCTGTCCTTACGGTTGATATGCGGTCTTGGCGAAAGCGAAAATTGAGACCTCAGCACCGGCCTCGCGTAATACCCGCTTCATCTCCAACAATGTCTGGCCGGAGTCGGCGATATCATCGATCAGCAATATCCGGCGACCGACAATAACAAATCGGTTGTCGTCGTCGAGTTTCCATAACCCGGCGACATTTGCCCGTTTGCGCTTCCCGTGGGGAACATTTTTTTGTGCGGCACCCGGTCGGGTCCGCCGAAATATGCCGGTGATGACCGGCCGCCCGAGCAGCGCTCCTAATTGCCGGGCCAGCCACAGTGACGGTTGGAAATCGCGAAATACCGGAAGCGGTGGAACCGGAACAATGACATCCAACGTCTCGGCGATCCGTTGTCCGCGCAACAGCTTGTCCGCCGCGGTCACCAATCGCCAACCCGCGTCGAGATCGCCGCGATATTTAAAACGGTTCATCTCCGCACCAACCGGGATCCGGCGCCGGCCATGTCGGTAATAATCCAGTACCGTTGCCGGGGTCGAGCCCAGGGCCACCGGGATTCCTTCCGGTTGCCCCAAGCGGTCATAATCGCGTGGCGGCGGCCAGCTGTCAGGAGCCGGGATATACCCGCCAAACCACCGCATCCCGAGTCGGTGCGCGGCGTGGAGCCACCACAATGTTGCCGATTCAGTTGACATTAAAATACCGCAGTATTGAACGCGTAGACCTTTGTTTCCTCTTCCCGCCATGATTCACGCGGCAGGCCCGCGGCAAGACACGTCTCGTCGAGGAATGTCTCCCGGTCCCATTTCCCTTCAACGGCAGCCGCCGGCAGCAGAAACCCCGTCTGAAAGCCCCGCTGTACCAACAACCCGTCACGGCCGATCAGAATAGAATCAATATCATCAACAGGGAGCGGCGGAGAGAGAACCGTAATCGTTATTGTGAGTTGTTCGATTTCCTTGGGTTGCAGTGGTTGAAATCGACGGTCGTCGATTGCCGCCGCCCGTGCGGCATCGCGCACGACGTCGACCAGAGACTTTAATCCCTCGACAAAGCCCATCCGGCCCCGCAGGTATCCGTCTTTGTGCAAGGTAACAAACACTCCGTGTTTTTCGGAGAGACGCCTGGTCGGTGGCGAAAGGTCCGGGAAATGCGAACCTTTAACGGTGTTTTCGATCGATTTGAATGCTACGCGTTTGAGAAAACGTTGTTCCTCTTCGCTGTAGGCCAACACTTTGGTGTCTTTTGCCGCGACGACTGATCGATCAAGGTCGTGGACTTTGCCGGTATCCTCGGTTTGTTTACCGTCATCAATCACAGCGGCCAGATACCCGACGACGCGATCATCCATATCCGGTTCTACGTCACCGGAATTCGCCATCTTGAGGATGGTCACCCGGTTGCCGCCCATCCTGTGTGCGGCAATCATCGCCGCGGCAATCGGCCCGCCGCCGCATGCTTCACACTCGCCGGTGTCGAGCCGCTTGAGCAAATCATACGGCGCGAATGCTTCGATTACCTCCGCCGCCCGCCGGTCCAGTTTCTGCGCTTCGGCCGACGGGTGAAAATGGGACAGGTCGGAGGAAGCCACAATCAACGTCCGCCCCGGACGGCTGAATTCGCCGAGAGCGTCGCCGAGGGCCCGGCAGGTGTCATGCTCCTGGTCACCCATTACGATCGGCACCAGCATGAATTTCCCCAGCACAACCTGTAAAAACGGCAATTGCACTTCCAGCGAATGTTCATATCGTCCGCCGCGACCTTCATGCCCGGTATCCGAGAGCATGATCTTCGGGTCGATCCCGGTCAGTTTGCCGACAAAGTAGAGATCCAAGGGAATATCGCCTAACGGCGTGCGGTATGTCCCGCCGTCGTAAACCGCTGCGCCTTTGAAAAAGGCCGTATGCGATGGTGCAATCACCACCACGGTTTCATACGACCGGGCTTCGACCGATTTGTAGGCATGGGCGGCGACCTGTCCCGAATAGTGATACCCGGCATGCGGCGTGATGAGCGCCAGCGGCGTTCCCACAATTTCAGCTTTGTCAACCCGGGCGAAATAGCCCGCGATTGTCTTGGTCAGTTCGACCGGATCGCCCGGATAGAACTGCCCGGCCACATGCGCCTGACGGATTTTTTTACGATCAGATTGTTTATACATCACGATGGCCTTTGATCCAGGTGAAAACCCTCACCCATTGATACGAACATCCCCTCACCGCCGAGCACGGGTAAGATATATCAATTTTTCAGGTGATCGGCATCACTTTGTTTCGATTTCACCTGCCGTCCTTCCGCAACCTACGCGGGCAGGATTTCATATTCATAGCTTATTTTTGCCGCGGCGCCAAGCATTGCCCCGACCGAACAGTATTTCTCATGGGAAAGTTTGATCGCCCGCTCGACTTTCTTTGGATCGGGATTCCCGGTAAAGGTAAATTTGACCCTGATTTCCTGCCAGATTTTGGGATGTTCCTCGGCTGGATCGGCCTCGATCGAGATTTCCAGCGAATCGAATTTTACCTTCATCTTTTCCAGGATCATCACAATGTCGACCCCCGTACAGCCGGCCAGCCCGACCAACGGGAGTTCACTGGGTCGCGGCCCGCTGTCCTGCCCGCCTTTATCGACCGGGGAATCAGTGATAATTGTATGACCGGTATCGGTATTTGCAGTAAACTGCATCCCCCCGGTCCATCTGGATTTGAGTGTCTTCATCCGGTGCTATCCTCCTGATCTTCATAAAAGGCCGAAACATTGTCGACTATTCGTTAGAATAATACGGCGATCTCAGCCCGGATACCAGCGACGGCAAGAGGGATTGACAAGTTGGCGGCGTTTTGTATCATCCAAACTGAATAACTCCATCGAATTATTGCGCGTTTGGCTTGGTGGAACTTGCCGTCGGCCCGTCAATAAAATATATTGTCGATCCGAGACACCCACCCCGCGCCGGTGCGGGGCTGGGGTTTTTGTGTTTGGTCGATGCACTGGGGGGATAAGTTGCCCGAGAAAGATTGCACTTGATGAAGCAGTCGTCCAGCGAGAGTCAAGCAGTCCTGACCGAGGATGAACGCCTGGCCGCGCGCGGCTCGCCGATTATCCGCAAAGTACGCGAACTGGCGGTCTTTAACGAGATGACCACGGCCCTGGCCGCGCGCGAGACTTCGACTGTCCGAGTCGGCGGCCTCGCCGGTTCGTCCGGAGCGTTCGTGCTCGGATCGCTTTTTTTGCGCGCACCTCGGCCGATGATGGTCTTTTGCGGCGAGGGAAACGATGCCGCGAAATGGTTTGACGACCTTTCTTCGATCGTGGGTCCACGCCGTGTATTCCGTTTTCCCACCTGGGAAATGGCCCCATATGAATTTCGCCGCCCCTCCGCCGAGCCGGTGGGGCAGCGACTGGAATGTCTTTGGCATCTGCAGGGCGGGCAACCGGTGATTGGCGTCACCCATCTGCGGGCGGCGCTTGAGCCGACGATCACCCCGCAGCAATTACGCAAAAAAACGCTGGCCCTGCGTGTCGGACAGGAAATCGATATTGAGGATGTCCTGCGGCAATTGGTCGATCTCGGATATGAACGCTCGCCGTTGGTCGAGGAAGCCGGCGGATTCGCCCACCGGGGCGGGATCGTCGATGTCTTCACCTATTCGGCCGAAAACCCGCTGCGCATCGAGTTTTTTGGCGACATGATCGATTCGATCCGCACATTCTCGGTTTCCAGTCAACGTTCGCTCGACCAATTTACCGAGTGTCTGATCCTGCCCTCCCGGGAAATCCTGACCGACCGGAGTGAATTGATTTCACGCCTGGCCGCGGTGGATGCCTCCGATACCCTGCGTGAGCGCGTGGAAGGCGATCCGGACTTCCCCGGACTGGAGTGGCTGGCCGGAATCCTCGGCTATCCCCGCGGCACGGTTTTCGACCACCTGCCGTCCGAGGCCCTGGTCTGGTTCGACAACCCGTCGCTGATGACTCAACGGGTGGAAAACGCAACGGAACGCGAGGCCAAATTTCAGGCGCGGATTGACCGCGAATATTTACCATTGCCTGCGCCTGAACGGGTGGCGGCGACATTCGCGGCAATAACCGGAAAGATTGAAAAACTTTCCACCATTGAAGATCATGAACTCAAGTCGGCGGGAATTATCGATTTTGCCACCGCCGCTCCGCCGATTTTCATGTCACATATCGGCCGGGTGGTCGAATTTCTGCAGGAGCAGGCCGCGCGCGAACAGCGGGTGTGGCTGCTCTGCGATTCCGAGGCGCATCAAAAGCGGCTGATTGAGATTTTTGAAACCGAAGGGGACATCCCGCGAACAACGTATCTTTCGACTCCGGGAGTACACGGCGGTTTTTGTTTCGAGGACGGCGATTGTGTGCTGACCGACCATCAGGTGTTTAACCGCCGTTACAAACAATACCGCCGCCGCCGGTTTAGAGAGGGGATTGCGCTCTCCAGTTACAACCAACTTTCCAAAGGCGATTATGTCGTCCACATCGATTACGGGATCGGGCGATTTCGCGGTCTGCAGCGCATTACCGTCGAGGGGCAACAGCGCGATTGCCTGTTGATCCACTATCAAAAAGACGACAAACTTTTCGTGCCGATCGAGGAATTCAACCGTGTTCAGAAATTCTCCGGTAAGGAGGGCAATCCCCAGCTCTCGAAGCTGGGCGGCACCGTCTGGGAGAAAACCAAGCGTAAGACCAAAAAAATCCTGCTCGAGATGGCCGCCGATCTCGTCCGGCTGTATGCCGAGCGCAAGACGCGGCCGGGGATTGCTTTCTCACCCGACTCGGAATGGCAGAAACAACTGGAGGCCTCGTTCGCTTTTGAGGAAACACCCGACCAGCTCAAAGCGATTGCCGACATCAAAAACGACATGTGCGAACCCTCACCGGCCGACCGGCTGGTTTGCGGCGATGTCGGGTATGGCAAGACCGAAGTCGCAATTCGTGCCGCCTTCAAAGCCGTCACCGACCACAAACAGGTGGCGGTGCTGGTACCGACCACGATTCTCGCCGAACAGCATCTCAATACTTTCCGCGAACGGCTGGCCGATTTCCCGATCCAGGTCGAAATGCTCTCGCGATTCAGACGACCGAAGGAGCAAAAGGAGATAATCGCGCGGCTCGGTGAAGGCAAAGTAGATATCATTATCGGCACGCACCGCCTGCTTTCCAAAGATGTCGCCTATGCCGACCTGGGCCTGCTGGTTGTCGACGAAGAGCAGCATTTTGGGGTGGCCCACAAAGAAAAAATCCGCCAACTGAAGACTGCGGTCGATACAATTACCCTGACCGCAACGCCGATTCCGCGGACACTGCAAATGTCGTTGTTGGGCGCGCGAGATATGTCGCTGATCAACACCTCGCCCAGGGACCGGTTGCCGATCCATACGGAGATCCGGGAATTTTCACCCGAGGTGATTGTCGAGGCGGTCCGGCGCGAACTGGAACGCGAAGGACAGGTATTTTTTGTCCACAACCGGGTCCGTTCGATCCGGGCGATGGAAAAATTCCTGCAGCGGATTCTACCCGAATTACGCATCGGTGTGGCGCACGGCCAGATGAATGAGCGTGAACTGGAGAGCATCATGCTCCGGTTCATGCATCACGAATTCGACTGCCTGCTCTCGACGGCAATCATTGAATCCGGGCTGGATATCCCCTCGGTCAATACGATTGTGATCAACCGGGCAGATCGTTTTGGTCTCTCGCAACTGTATCAGTTGCGCGGCCGGGTCGGTCGCTCGCCCCTGCGCGCCTATGCCTATCTGCTGACTCCGGCCTTCAGCGCCCTGTCCCCACTCGCGCGTAAACGGCTCAAAGCGCTCGAAGAACATACGGCGCTTGGTTCAGGGTTTCATCTGGCGATGCGCGACCTGGAAATCCGGGGGGCGGGTAATCTACTGGGGCCGCAGCAGCATGGATTCATTGAAGAAATCGGGTTTGACCTCTATTGCAAATTATTAGACGAGGCGGTCGCTGAGATTCGCGGCGGTTCCGAGGAGACCATCCGGGCGGCCACCCGGATCGAATTTGTCGGTGAGACCTTCATACCCGACGAATATATCACAGACAACCAACAACGATTTGAAATTTACAAACGTCTGGCCGATGCGACAGCCACGCACGAACTCGATGATCTCAAACTGGAGTTGACCGACCGGTTCGGCTCTCCGCCGGATCCGGTCCTCGTATTGTGCGACCTGGCGTATGCGCGGGTACTGGGGACGGGCCTGCAAGTTGCGCGGGCGCAGATAGATGCAGATGGGCGGCGGCTGGTTGTCGAGTTTAACCCCGACCGGCCGATCGGGCGGACAGAGATTGAACGGTGGCGAAAATCCTTCCCCGAACACCTTTCATTCTCACCCGGCCCGCCGTTTTCGCTCCAGATCGGTCCGCCGCGTGGTCAAAAAGGCCCACCGACCGGCCGCCTGAGGGCTGAACGACTCAAAAACACTTTGTTGCGACTGTGATTAGACCTACATTCAAAATCTGTGTATAACTGGAGACAACAAAGACTTTGGAGAGTATGTCGATGAAGAAACTCGTTTGGTTGGTCATTTATGTTATCGTCCTCACCGGGTGTGGTGAGAAAAAGTCGGAACTGCCGGTAGTAGCGGTTGTCGGTGATCGTGAAATTCCACTCTATCGAATTTCAGAAAACTTCGAACAGGTTGGCATGCCGGAATTCGTTACCGCCGAGGAAGAACTCGCGGCCAAAGAGAAATACCTCCAGGAGCAAATCGAAGAACAGTTGCTGATCAAAGCAGCGTATGCTCACGGGTTTGATACCGATCTGGAGGTCCTCGAACTGGTCGAGCGTGAGCGAGACAAATTCCTGCTCGATGAGTTGTTCCGGGTGGAAATTATCGATAAAGTGAACATTTCGGAAAAAGAACTGCGCAAAAACTATGAACACTGGTTTACCCGCATTCGCGCCCGTCATATTCTGGTCCCGACCAAAGCGCAGGCCGATTCGGTTTACGCCGAATTGACCAACGGCGCCGATTTTGCCAAGCTGGCGCGTGATGTTTCGCAAGACCCGCTATCGGCCCGCCGCGGGGGCGATTTGGGCCGGCAATATGCCTGGGGCGACCTGGTCGAACCATTCCAGAGTGTCGTCTTTGGGATGAATGTCGGGGAATTATCCAAACCGGTGAAAACTGAATATGGCTGGCATATCATCGAATTGCTCGAAAAAAAGGATATAACCAGCCAGCCATTTGACCAGGTTCGCGAGCGAATCGAAGCAAAACTCAAATCCGAAAAACAAAAAGAACGGCAACTGGAGCATCGGCAGGAGTTAAAACAGAAATATCCTATCGAGTTGGATCTCGCTACGCTGGAATATCTGAAGGGAAAAGTCGAAGAGTATGCCCAGTTCGACACATTGGTGCTGGCCGATTCACTGCGGCGGGATGTTCCCCTCGACTACCTCTCCGACCTCGACGCGGAAAAGCCGTTTGCCCGTTATCTCAATGACCAGGTAATCACCCTCGGTCAGTATTTGACCTCGGTCAATCAGATGCCGCCGGAAATGAAACCGTCCCTGGACTCACCGGCCGCTGTTGAAGATCATATCTTCGACCAGGTGTTGTTGGAGTTGTTGATCGACCAGGCGAAGAGTTTGGGCCTGGAGGAGGCCGAGCTTTACACCCGGCGGATGAAACAGTTTACCGAATCGGTAATGGCCGAAAAATTGAGAAATTCAATTCTCCATCGTCAGGTATCGGTCAGCGATTCGGAAATGCGAACCTATTATGCCGCACACCCCGATCAATTTTACAGCGATTTGCGGATGCGAATTTCTGAAATTCAGTTTGCCACCAAAAAAGATGCAATGGACCTGCGGCCTAAACTACGGCCGGACAATTTTGCAAATCTGGCCGCCAAGCATACCATCCGTAAGGGATATAAACGGAAAAAAGGCGACTTGGGATATATCAAGGACTACCGCTGGCCGGAGATCTGGGCGGTTGCCGAAACCCTCGATGTCGGCAAAATATCCCAACCGTTTGTCGCCGACGAGGACTGGTCGATTATCCGGGTGACCGAACGTGAATTGCCGGAATTACGGACTTACGACGATATTCGCGATGACCTGTATACCAACATGCGCGATTTCCGGATTGATTCGACCTATACCGCCTATGTCGATTCACTCAAATCGACCACGACAGTCACGGTTTTCGACGATCTGTTGACCAAGACTGTTGACAAAGAGAAATACCAACAAAAGCAGTAACCCGCGCGGTAAGATGAAAAACCAATGGATGGTGAAAGCAATGACCTGGCGTTATATTCTGACCCTGAGCGGCATGCTCCTGCTGGCGGCTGTGAGCCTGGCTACGGCAGAGACCTTCGACCGGCCGGCGGCGATCGTCGGCAACAAAATCATCCTCGAATCGGAATTGCAGGCACAGATGCAGTTGATTGCCCTGCAAAACAAAATAGACCTGACCAACCCTGCCCGCCGCGCCGAACTGCGCGCCGATATTCTGCGCCAGATGATCGATGATCGGCTGATCCTGTCCGAGGCGGAAAAAGACACAACGATTGCCGTTTCACCCGAGGAAATCGATCAGGCATTGAATGAACATATCGAAAGTCTGCGAGCGCAATTCGCCGGCGATGATGCGTTTGAGGCCCAGTTGCTCAAGGAGGGGCTGACCCTCGGCGAATTGCGGCGACGGTTCCGCAAGGATGCCGCCAACCAATTGCTCAAACAGCGATTGATCAACAGCAAACTGGGCAACGTCTCGGTGACCAACGGTGAAGTGAAAGAATTCTACGCTCAATATATCGATTCACTGCCCAATATGCCGGCGTCGACCAAACTGGGACATTTGCTTTTAGAAATCAAAATCGACACCAATCGGATACTTGCGACGCGGGAAAAGCTGACTCAGATCCGGGCCGAGATTGAAAATGGGGCCGACTTTGCCCAAATGGCCGAATTGTACTCCGATGATCCGACCGGTGAAGTAGGGGGAGAGTTGGGCTGGTTTGGACCGGGCGATTTGGTGCCGGAGTTTGAAGAAGCGGCTCAGCGGTTAAGTCCCGGGCAACTTTCCGGCGTCGTGCGCTCACCGTACGGTTTCCACCTGATCGAAGTTGAGGAGAAAAAAGGGCCACGGTTTCGCACCAGACATATTCTCCTGCGCCTGACTGCCGACCGGGCCGATACGGCCGCGGTATTGGCGCTGGCCGATTCGCTGTTGGCCGAAATCCGGGCGGGAGCCGATTTTTGTAAGTTGGTCCGTGAATATACGACCGACAACGAATCCCGCAAAAATTGCGGCGAACTGGGTTGGTATCCGGTTACTCAGATGTATCCCGAATTTCAGCAGGCCTTGCAGGATGTCGATGAAAATGGATTTGCCGGGCCGGCAATCTCCCAATTCGGCGTCCATATCCTGCGGGTTCTCGACAAGCGGGAAAGCCGGGCATACTCCCTGGATGAGGATTGGGATACAATCAAGCAAATGGCCCGGCGGGATAAAACCAACCGTGTCGTCTCCGACTGGATCGCCCAAATTCGCGGGGATATCTATCTCGAAATTAAAAAATATTAGTCCGCTTTCCCCTGCAATTATTCTCTTCGGCATTGTAGGTTGTGCGACAAAACTCCCGTATATTAGTTGGCAGGCGTTTTTGAATTTATCTGGAGTGCGATGAAGCACGAAATATTCAAAGCAAAACTCATTGAAAAAGCCGTCCTCGTCGGCCTGCGGCGTGGCAATGCGCAAATTGATCTTGCCGAATCGATGGCCGAGTTGCGCTTTCTGGCCGAATCGGCCGGGGCCGAGGTTGTCGGCGAGGTGACGCAAAAATCCGGTCGGCCCCGTCCCTCACACCTGATCGGCAAAGGCAAACTGGAAGAAACCTCGCAGATAATCGGCCAGACCGGCGGTAACCTGGTCATCTTCGATGACGACCTTTCACCGGCGCAAGTCCGCAATCTGGAAAGCGCGCTGCAGACCAAAGTTATCGATCGCTCTATCCTCATTCTGGATGTCTTTGCCCGGCGGGCACGGACGGTCGAGGCCAGGACTCAGGTCGAACTGGCCCAGATGAAATATCTCTATCCCCGACTCACCCGCCGGTGGTCGCACCTGTCCAAGCAGGAGGGCGGTATCGGCACGCGGGGACCCGGAGAGACTCAGCTCGAAGTCGACCGCCGTCTGGTCGGCAAACGGATCAAACGGCTGAGTGCCAAACTGAACCGGATCGACCGTGAACGAAACGAACAACGCAAGGGCCGGCGTGATCTTTTTAAAGTCGCCCTGGTCGGTTATACCAATGCCGGCAAGTCGACTCTGTTCAACCTGTTGACCAGGGCCGACGTCTTCGTCGACGACCGCCTGTTTGCGACGCTCGATTCGACGACACGTATTCTTTATTTGGCGGATGCCGGTCGGGTCCTGTTGACCGACACTATCGGATTTATCCGGAAGCTCCCGCCCTCATTGGTGGCCTCATTTCGCGCGACACTGGCGGAAATCACCGACGCCGATCTTCTGCTCCATGTCGTCGATTGCGCTGCGCCAAATATCCGCCACGTGTGGGAGGAAGTCGAAAAAACGCTCGTCCGGATCGGCTCAGCCGATATTAACCAACTCGTTGCCGTCAACAAAATAGATGTGCTCAACGGTGGTCCGCCTCCGCTGACTATCCTGTCCTGGGATGGTCTGGACCTGGTCGCTATCTCAGCCCGGGACGGCGTGGGCATCGACTCGCTGACCGGCCGCATGCGTCAATATTATCATCGCTGGCAGGACAATCTTCACAAATCGTCAACATCTCGCTCCAATGCCTAATTTTTTGCTTTTCCGGGTCGATTATTAGATTGAGGGCCAAAAATACCTCCAGGGGATATTCTGCCCGCCGACACCAGGCGCAGGCAAAAGGAAGGGAGCCAATGGCGCGCAAATCCAAAAAAAAAGTCCTCGTCGTCGAGGATAATCCGAATATGTCGGGGTTACTGGCAGATATGCTCGAGGTGTTCGACGTTGAATCCGTCTCGGCATCAGACGGAGTTGAGGCGCTTAACATTATCAACGACAGAGACTTCGGTATGGTAATCACCGATCTGCGCATGCCCAAAATGGGGGGCGCCGAATTGCTGCTGGCGGTTAAAGAAAAATACCCAACGATGCCGGTTGTCTTGATCTCCGGATATACGATTGAATCCGCCGATGACGAGACAGTCTCAAACCGCGCCGACGGATTTCTGAGTAAGCCATTTAAAATGAATGAATTACAGGAAGTACTCACCAAGCATATGTAATCCCGAGCGGTGAGTTGACATCGAATTGAGTTTCATCGGCGGCCGCCCTGCAAGGCGGCCGTTTTTTTCTGCCACGTTATCCCAAAATCACCTGAACCGTTTGCTCGGCGATCTCAACTTCCTCGTCTGTCGGTATGACCAAAATGCGTACGCGGGATTTGGGCGTTGCGATATCGCCTGCCTCGGCGCACGTTCCGGCATTCGCCTCATCGTCGAGATCGTAACCCATTTCCGTCAGCCCCCGGAGACTTTCGGCCCGGACTGCCGGTGAATTTTCTCCGACGCCGGCAGTAAAAACCAGTGCGTCGACATGCTCCAATACCGCGGTCATTGCGCCGATATATTTGCGAATGCGACGGCAATAGACCGCAAAAGCCAATCGCGCCCGCTCATTGCCCTGTTCGATCAACATTTCGATTTCGCGCATATCGTTAGTCTTGCCCGAAAGGCCCAGCAGACCGCTTTTCTTGTTGAGCATGTTATTAATTGCCTCGGGGGTTTTATCGGTCTGATCGAGCAAATGGAAAATAATCGCCGGATCGAAATCACCGGATCGGGTGCCCATAACCAGCCCTTCAAGCGGGGTTAACCCCATTGTCGTGTCCACCACTCGGCCGCCCCGGATCGCGGCCATGCTGGCCCCGTTACCGAGATGGCAGGTGATCACATTCACCTCAGACGCCGGCCGGCCGAGCATCTCCGCGGCCTTGCGCGAGACATAGGCATGCGAGGTCCCATGAAACCCATAGCGGCGGATTTTGTTATTCTCATAGAACTCGTAAGGCAGGGCATATAAATACGCCGCCGGCTCCATCGTTTGGTGAAACGCCGTATCGAACCCTCCAACCTGCGGTATACCAGGCAGAAGATCGCGGGCGACTTCCATTCCGAGCAGGTTTGGCGGATTATGCAGCGGAGCCAGCGAGATATTCTCGCGCACAGCCGCGATGACTTCCTCGTCGATCAAGACCGGGGCGGAAAACGACTCGCCGCCATGGACCAGTCGATGACCGACGCCGTCGATCTCGGACCTATCGGCCAGCACACCGCCATCGCCGGTCAGGAGCTCGAGCACCTCGTGCAATGCCTTACCATGATCGGCAAACGGTTTTTCGATCGTCGTTTTTTTGTCTCCGACTTGCTGGGTCAGTTTCCCTTCCGGTTCGCCGATTTTTTCGCAGACCCCGGAGGCCAGCACCTTCCGCCCCGGCAGGGCAAAGAACTTATACTTAATTGAGGAACTGCCGGAGTTGATAACCAGAATTTTCACTGGCGGCCTCCCGGATGGTGATGGCCGTTTTGTTGCGCCTGGATCGCGGTAATCGCCACGGTGTTAATGATATCCGCCACCAGGCAACCACGGCTCAGGTCGTTGACCGGTTTATTCAATCCCTGCAACACCGGACCGACAGCCAGCGCATGGGCCGAGCGTTGAACCGCCTTGTAAGTATTGTTGCCGGTATTGAGGTCGGGGAAGATAAATACCGTGGCATGTCCAGCCACTTTACTGTCGGGGAGCTTTGCCCTGGCCACCCCCAGATCGATTGCCGCATCATACTGCAGGGGACCTTCGATTGCGAGGTCAGGTCGGAGTTTATGAGCCAGTTGGGTGGCCTTATCCACTTTTTCCACGTCACTGCCCGTACCGGAGGTTCCGGTCGCATACGAAAGCATTGCCACCACCGGCTCAATCCCGAAAGCTCGGGCGGTGTCGGCACTGGCCACAGCGATCTCGGCCAACTGTTCGGCAGTGGGATTTGGATTGACCGCACAATCGCCGTAGACCAACACCCGATCTTCCAGGCACATAAAGAAGATACTCGAAACCAGCGAAATCCCCGGCTTAGTTTTGATAAACTCAAACGCCGGTCGGATGGTATGCGCGGTGGTGGCGGCCGAACCACCGACCATCCCGTCGGCGTCGCCTTTGTAGACCATCATCGTCCCGTAAAAAATCGGGTCGTGCATCTGGTCGCGCGCCCGATCGAGCGTGATATTTTTATGCGCACGCAATTTTAAGTAGGTGGCGGCGTAGTCGTCAAAGTTTTCCTGGGTGTTCGGGTCGATGATTTGGGCCTTGTCCAGATTAAGTTTCAGGGCCGCTGCGCGATCACGGATTTTCTCTTCCTGTCCCAACAGGATGATATCGACCACCCCCCGCCGCAACAGCGAATCGGCGGCCTTGAGGATGCGTTCTTCCTCGCCCTCGGGCAGGACGATCCGTTTTTTGTCCAGGGCGGCCATCCGCACAATCGAGTGCAGGAACAGCTTCGGGGTGAGGACGTCCGGCACTTCGATTGCAGTAATCGCCTGCAACAGATTCGCATCGACATGCCGTTCGAACAACGACAACGCCGTGTCGATCTTGCGATGGTTGTCCGGCCGCATAACCGACTTGATGTTGTTGATCGCCATGGCGGTTTCAAAGGTGTTTGTCTCGACCGAAAGAATCGGCAGGCGCACCGACCGCAGGCCTTTGATCAGGCGGTCGATCGGCGGGGTGGGGAGAAACCCGCCACTCAGGACAATTCCGGCAATATTGGGCATCGTCGTCGAGATTTGCGCCGCCATCAAACCGGCAATCACATCCTGTCGATCACCGGGAGTAATAACCAACGTGCCGGAGGGGATGCGTTCAAGACAATTGTCCAGTTTCATTGCCGCAATGGCACAGCCGGAGGCCAGATTGTCCAGATGCTTTTCGCCGTAGATGACTTTTGCCCCCAATTCGGCGACGATTTCATTCGCCGAAGGCCGCGAGAGCATCTCTTCATCAGGAATAACTCCGAGCAGTTTGATCTGTTCTTTGGCTAATGCCGTTTCGAGTGATTTCCGGGTTTCGGCCAGCCGGTCTTTGTTGACCATGTTAACCATCACGCCGGCCAACTCGCATCCACGTTCGTCAAATTGTTCTTTGTTCATCACCGCCAGCGGCACAATTTCTTCGGGTGTACGGTCCTTACCCTTGAAAATTGTCAACACCGGCGCACCGAGGTTGCGGGCGATATCAGCATTGGTATCGAACTCGAACCAGGAGGTGACCCCTTCATAATTGGTCCCCTCGATTAAAACAAAATCACAATTTTCTTCATACGCTTTGTAACGGTCGATGATGATTTCCATCAGATCATCAAACCGGCCGCGGGCGACATATTTCTCGGCCATCTCGGTGGTGGTACCGTACATTGTCTCCGGATCATCGTCGAGGCGAAAATGCGTCCGGATCAGATGGATATTCGGATCGAGATACTCCCCGCTCTTATTCATGCGGGCAATTGGACGGAAAAAACCAACCCGCTGAATTGTCCCCTCCAATATTTCCATCAGGCCTAATGAAATCGCGCTCTTGCCCGATTTGGCCTCATTGATCGTGACATACAAATTCCTGGACATCGGTTCCGCCTTGAAAATATTTTCACAAAGGTCTGTGCTTCATACCCTACGACAATATATCGGTCGAATTTGTGCGGCGATGGGAGTGTCGGCCGCTTCTTGACATCATCGGCCGATTTTGACAGCGCATTGACACCCCCCCAAAAAACAGGGCCGGATTGTCAGAACCCAGCCCCGGCACATCAAATAAGATACTGTATTATAGCCGCTTACCCGACCGATGCGCCCGAGCGAATTTCGCCGTCCGGGGTCAGCAGGCGAAGCTCTTTCCCTTTCTTGGCAGCTAACAGCATGCCGTTCGATTCAATCCCGCGAATTTTTGCCGGTTTCAAATTGGCGACGACCACGATCATCCGGCCGACCAGATCTTCCGGCCGATAGTACTCGGCAATGCCGGCGACAATCTGGCGGGTTTCCTCGCCGATTTTAATTTGCAATTGCAATAATTTGTCGGTTTTCTCGACTTTTTCGGCCTCGATTACTTCCGCAATTTTCAATTTTACCGCAAAAACGTCATCGATTGAAATCACACCGTCGGTCGGTTTTGTCTCTTTTTTCGGCGCCTCGGGTTTTGGCTTTTGTTTCTCCACACGGGGGAACAACGCCGGACCTTTCTGGATTTCCCGCCCGACCAGCGCGGCAACAACTTTCCCTTTGCCCGTGCGATCGGCGATCTCGTCGTCCAGTAAACCGAGAGACCGCAACAGTTCGGGGACTTTCGTCGGCAATGCGGGAAAGAGGTAGATTGCCGCTTTGGCGATGGCCTCCAGCGTCACCCCGAGAATTACACCGAGGCCGTCGAGGTCTTTCTCTTTGGCCCGTGCCCAGGGCTTGGCGTGATCGAAATACCGGTTGGTTTCCCGGGCGATCGAAAGCGCCGCCGCGATTGCCTGATTCGGATCGACCCGGTCGACGGCCTCCGCGAAAGTCTTTTCGGCCTGTTCGATGATTTCGCCCAACGCCTTTTCTTCCGGGCCGGAAAAATCGGCTTCCGGAATTATTCCGCCAAAGTTTCCCAGGACCATTTTCGAGGCGCGTGAAACTAAATTGCCAAAATCGTTTGCCAGGTCGGCATTATACTTCTCGCGGATCATTTCCTCTTTGATCTCGCCGTCCTGACCAAACCGGAAGAGGGTCAAAATCAGATATCGCGCGCCGTCAACACCGTACTCGGGCACCCAGGCATCGGGCTTAATTACATTAGCCAGCGATTTACTCATCTTCTGGCCGACCAGGGTCAGATAACCGTGGATAAACAATTCATCCGGGGGTTTTTCACCGATCGCCAGTAACATCGCCGGCCAAAAAATGGTGTGGAATTTCAAAATATCCTTAGCCAATAAATGCAACACCGATGCGTCGTTCCACCATTTCCGGTAATTGTCGGGGTGGTTACCATAGCCGATACCGGTGATATAATTCGACAGCGCATCGACCCAAACATAGGCGGTCTGTGACCGGTCGAACGGCAGCGGGATGCCCCATTCGACTTTTTCCCGGGAGATCGAGAAATCATCGAGACCCTGACCAAACAGACCGAGCACTTCGCGTTTGCGAATTTCCGGCCGAATCAGAATCTCGTCGGTCTCGATCATTGACTTGAGTGTGTCCAGATAGGACGAGAGCCGGAAAAAATAATTACGCTCGGTGATCTCCCGGACTTCGCGGTTGGGATGGATCGGACAGCGGCCGTCTTCAAGTTCGCGGCTGTTCAAAAACTTCTCGCACCCGGTACAATACAGACCCTTGTAGTCGCCTTCATAGATGACCGACTCACCGTCCGGAGTCTTCGCCTCGTGTAAGCGTTCGAGAATTTTGGTCACGCCGTTGACATGGTCTTCTTCGGTCGTGCGGATAAACCGGTCATAATCGATGTGCAGCGCCTGCCAGGCGTCTTGAAAACCGGCGACGACGTCGTCACAATGCTCGATCGGCGTGAGGCCCCGGCTCCAGGCGGTTTCGGCGACTTTCTCTCCGTGCTCATCGGTCCCGGTCAGAAAGAAAACCTCCCGGCCCAGCAACCGGTGTGCGCGGGCCATGAAATCGGCGGCGACGGTGGTATAGGCGTGGCCGAGATGCGGCCGGTCGTTGACGTAATAAATCGGCGTGGTAATCAGCACACGCCCCGTCTGGGCGGGAGAAGTGGCCATAAATTTACTCCGTAATGTCGCTATTTATGCGGGCGTTATGCCTGTCTGGCTCGGATTTGTGTCTGACTCTGCTTTTTCTTTTTGGACCCATTCCCGCTGGCGGGCGTTGCGGCGTAACTCGAGCAGACTGATTTTATCGACATCGCCGGATTCGTACCGAACCTGCATGAACTCCCGCAAAACCGAAACCCGCTCTACTTTTGCCGTCCCCTTTTCGGTGGTATACAACGAGCCCGGCTTGGGATAGGCCTTGACCGCTTCGCGATAGAACGAACTCTCATATCGCAGGCAACAGAGCAATCGTCCACAGTTTCCGGAAATCTTCGCCGGGTTGAGTGAAAGGTTTTGCTCGCGCGCCAACTGCGTCGTAATCGGTTCGAATTCGTGCAAAAATGTGTTGCAACACTGTTGCAGTCCACATACCCCGAATCCGCCGACGCGCCGCGCCTCATCCCGGGCGCCGATCTGCCGCAGTTCAATTCGAGTGCGATACAACGAGGCCAGGTCTTTGACCAACTCGCGGAAATCGACACGTTTTTCGGCGGTGAAATAAAACGTGATCTTATTGCTGTCATACTGCCATTCGGCATCGACGAGTTTCATCTTCAATCCGCGCCCGGCGATCAATTTTTCACATTCGATACAGGCGGTTTTTTCTTTTTGTGCGTTTTCTGTCTTGACGCGCAACTCGTCCGCGCCGGCCCTGCGCAAAATCGGCAGGGGTTTAACTGCTTCCGGTTTGACTCGCTCCGGGTCGGCCTCGGAAACAGTCCGCCCAAGATCTTCGCCCCGTTCGACCTGCACCATCACCCAGTCGCCCGGATCCAGCGGCAGATTGTACGGATTACGATAATACTCTTTCCGCGAACCTTTAAATTCGATCATAAACACCGAAACTTCCCCGGCGGGCACTGATCTTGGCGATGGTTGATCCATAATTTCTTCCTTTACCCCCGTCCTGACATAAGAAACGCAGTCGGGCGGCCAAGTCAAGCTGTGCGTTGATCATCTCGGCCGGACATGGCATTCTTCGGCGGCGCAATGAGGGGAAATCCGACATGATCCGGCTCGAGGGCCAACCCCGGTAAAAGCACCATGTCCAAATCTATTTGCGATTTTACGATAATAAGGACTTTGGGCTTGACAGTTAGAGAATAAATTCACTAAATACCGAAAGTAGTTAGTGAATGTTCACTAATCTGAAAGAGGCGCTTATGGCACAACGACGACTGAGCGGTTCCGAACGGCGGGCGCAAATCATCGAAAAAGCCACGCGGTTATTTGCGCGGGACGGTTTCAAGAAGGTGACAATGGGCATGCTCGCGCGGTCCTGCCGGGTCACCGAGCCGGCACTCTACCGGCATTTTGCCTCCAAACAGGACCTCTATAGTGAAGTGCTTGTCTCTCTCAAGGATCGGCTGAATATCCATCAAGTCCTCGACGATCTGGATAAATCCGACGATATTGAGGAGGTACTTGATGGTTTGGCAATGTATGTGGTCAAGACATACAGCGCCAACACCGAGCTATCGCGGCTCTTGCTGTTTTCGGCATTGGAGGGACATCCACAGGCCCACCGGACTTTTCAGGACCTGCGCGGGTTGTTTGTCGTCTTCCTGACGAAGAAGCTCCGTTCGCTCAAACGGGCCAAAAAAATTCGCAATATCCACCCGGAAATCACCGCCCGTTGCTTCATGGGGATGGTGATGGACTGTGCGCTGGGTTTGCACCTCTGGCAGACGTTTCAGAAAAACGCCTATAACCCCGAGCGTATTGTCCGCAACAATGTGCCGATCTTCGCAGCCGGCCTGCGGCGGAAATAACCGAGGGGACACTGATGAGGACACAACAAAACAAACAATGCAACACTTTACCTGGAAGGGGGTATCTATGCCCATGAAAACCGGCGGACGACGGGGCCTGATCACCGTCTATGCCAGTATTATCCTGTGCCTGATCGCAGGATCGGCGTTGGCGGGTAAGCCGCCGGCCGATGCGATTGCGGTCGGCACGGCTACTTGCCTGGACTGCCATGACGAGGTCGGCCAGATGTTCGGCGAAACCGTCCACGGCCGAGCGTATTCGGCCGACACGGAAGACCATCACATCGCTTGTGAATCTTGTCACGGACTCGGTTCGGCGCACGTGGAAGAAACAGACCCGGCGTTGATTTTCAACCCGGGTGATCTCGACGATCCCGATAATTCAAGCAGGTGTGTGACCTGTCACACCGACCTGACGGCGGGGAATACGTTTGCAACGGCGCACTATGAAGTTTCCGGGGGATGCGCTGATTGCCACGTGGTCCATAGCGCCGAGGGATCGTTAAAAAAACAATCGCCGCAGTTGTGTTTTGATTGTCACACCGACAAACGGGCGCAGGCGGGCCTGCCCTCTCATCATCCGATCATCGAGGGCCGGATGGGGTGTATCGACTGCCACGAGCCGCACGGGCGGGAACAGAAATTTGCGACCGGCGGAGACAACCGGGAACTCTGTTTCTCCTGTCATCCGGCCAAACAGGGGCCGTTCATCTTTGAGCATGCCCCGGCAGTTGAAGACTGTTCGATCTGTCACGACCCGCACGGGACCGTGGCTGACAACCTGCTGGTAAAAAATGAACCGACGTTGTGTTTGTCCTGTCATCCGGCGCATTTCCATTCACAAATCACCGGGTATGACGGCACTTTTGCGCCGCCGTTGTATGACGGCCGCGAAGGTGTGTCGAGTCTTGACGGGTTCAAAAGCGCGATGTTGACCAAATGCACCCAGTGCCATGGCGCCATTCATGGCACCGACCTGTCTTCACAATCAATCACCGCGCCCGGCGCGCTGACCAGGTAAGGAGGCAAAGATGACGCGAAAGCTATTGTTTGCAACACTGCTGGTCGTCGGCGCCTTGTTTGCGTCGGCGTCGGCACAGGAACCGACCGATTATCGCTGGTCGTTATATGTCGGTGGAAACTACACCGGTACCAACAACTTTGCCGACCAGGTCGGGGAGTATATCGGTCGGGATGACGAAGGGATGCCGGAGATCGGGTTTGCCCTTTCCGGTGTCAACGGTTTCAATGTTTTCGATCTGCGCGGGCATTTCTACAATGACGACAATGTCGATCTTTTCGGCACTGCCCGCATTGCCGACCAGTGGAAGTTCAAACTTTCCTATCGGTCGCTGGAGCATATCAAACCAACCGACCTGCTGGCAAACCTTGAAGTCCGGGAATCGCTGGACCGGGAAGGTATTTCCAAGGGCGGCAAGATGATCACCCACGAGGATCTGGACCCTGGTTCCGAGTACGGTTTCACCCGTCACGAAATCAAGACCGAGATAGAGTTTAACCCTCGGGACGCCGGCTGGCTCAAACTATCGGCGGCACACCGGACAATCCTCGAAAAAGGCGACGACCAGACGCTCGCCTTGATGCATTGTGCCACCTGCCACATCGAGTCATTTGCCGCCGAACGCGACCGGGTCTCGCATGAACTCTCACTCGGTGCGACGGCCCAAAATGAAAAAGGCTCCATCGGGTACGAATTCGGCTATCGGATCTTCAAATCCAACGCCGCCACCCCGGAGATCTATTACGACTCCGCGGCCCATCCGACCAAGGAGCCGACCGCGCAAAAGGGTGATGAGTTCGCCTCACGGTTGATCTTTGAAGACGAGGACATGCTGGTCAATTTGATTCCCGAAGTCAAGAAGATGTCCCACGCACTCAAGGGCCGCTATGCCCTGGGTAAGGGGACGCTGCTGGCTCGGGTGTCCGCGACTACCGCGAAAAATGACCATAGCAATCTCAAAACCACCATCATTTCCGGTTCGGCCAAATACTCCGTTCGACTTTCGCCAAGGGCGTCCCTCCGGGCGCAGGCGTCGGGGAGTCATCGCGATGCCGATGAGTATTTTGTCGATCTGCCGAATTACCGCGACGGGCGCAGTGGCGGCGGACAGGATTTCGATTACACGCGGTATTCGATCCTGACCGGTCGGCGCGGTAACGCCGAAACCGAGTTAACCTATCGGCCCGACCGGCGGACTACTCTGGCGTTTCTGGCCGGGTATGAGGCCGAACAACGTGATGATTACCCGTATGCCGGGGTCAAGCAGACGACCAATCGGTATATCGGGCAACTGAAAGCCAGTTACCGGCCGTCTGTGCGGGTGAATGCCCGGCTAAAATACCGTCTGGAGCTGACCGATAACCCTTTCACCAATTACAAAGGGTTGTTTGAACGAAGCGGGCAGAACGTCCCCGGGCTGGTGTACTATTACCAACGGGACGCCCTGCGCACCGGCGAAATCACCAATCAGCCGACAGTGGCCCACCAAGCCGACTTCCGGCTCAATTTACGGCCCTCACCGCAGTTTTCGGCGCAGGTGACCGCCAATGTCACATTAGAAACCAATGATGATCTCGACAGTCTGGATTATGAACGCACCGTCTATCAACCGGCCGTGTCGTTTACCTATACTCCGCGTCCCGAGTGGAATTTCTTCGGCTCTGCGTCATATCTTTTCGACGAGTCGAATGGGCCGGTAACTGTTGCGATCATGGATGGGTGAGCGGGCGGCATCACGGCAAACACCTCCGGCGGAGGTGTCAAGCATTATGGTTCGCTCCTCGGCGTGACCGACTACAACAACACCGCACAAATCATTTCGGGCGGTATCTCTTTCCATCCCCGGTCAGCATTAACGGTGAATCTGAACGGTAATTTCACCATCTCTACCGCCGAATTCGACCCGGTGGAGATGCCCGAGGTTTCCGCAGAAATCCTGGAATCAATCGAATCCGGCAACTATGACTACAGCGGAATTTACGAATACTCGAATCTGGACTACAAGCAGCTCAATATCGCTTTGAGCGGTTCATACCAGATCAGTCCGCGGATGAGTTTTGACGCCGGGATCAACTACTATGATCTGACCGACAACGAAGGGTATGTTTACGGCATCGAATCCGGTTCCCTCTTCGTCGTTCGGGCAGGTGTGACGATCACGGGGATGTAAAACCAACAAATCAGGTAAGTGTTGCATTCGCCCGGCGGGTCCCCCCGCCGGGTTTTTTTATGGCAGATGAGTCAGTTCTCCTCCCGCAATAAAAAATCCCCCGGACCGGCACGGCCCGGGGGTATTCAATAGGAGACACACTTTTACCGATTACTGACTGTACGAGGTAAACCCGTCTGGATTCGGTCCGATTGGTGAATTTTCATCGGGATGAACATTGTGGGCGTTCTCGGCAGCCCAGGATTTATCTTCGTCCGTGTGACATTTCAGACACGTGAAATCCAACGTCAAGTAGCCGAGGGCCGACTTGCCGTCAGCGCTGAACATCGGCGCGTCAGGGTCGGTGTTGATGCCGAACATATGTGAACGCACATCCCCGACATAGGTCGCTACCGACCGCGCCGATTTTGCCGCCTTAGGCATATGACAATCCAGGCAAGTGACACCTTCGCCGTACATGGGCAGATCGGATTTGGCAAAATTGCCCGCTTCCTTGAAGTGACAGCTTTCACACTTTGACTTAATCGCCGCAGCGCGGTCGGGATTCTTTTCGTGCAGGCCCTTGTGCGGATCATGGCAGTCGACACAGCCAATTGAGGCATGCTTGCTGCTAAACAGTTCATTCCATTGCTCGTGGTGTTTGACAAACCCGCCGCTGGCCGGAATATCTCCGACATCACCACGGATGTGGCATTTCCCGCACGCATGGTTGGAGCGTTCGACAACCATCTGAACACCGCGCGGATCCTGAGTGTGCTGTTCTCCGGCGCCGTGACATTCTTCGCACTGAATACCGCCGAATTCCCAGGTGCCGACCATGCCCGGCAAACCATCCTGATTGCCCACCGGATTATAGGCGGTCATGTGACAAGGCCCACAGTTATACTCTACGTTTTTCTCGCCGGCGTGATAGCCCACCCATTCGGGTTCAGGGTCATCATTGGTCGGCAGGTTCCACTGTGTGGTGGCTTCAGCATCCTCGCCGGTAATAATATATCCGTTGAGATCGATGAAGCGCGCTTTCCACCGGAAACCGCCGATGACATAACTGACCTGATCCCAGGTATACCCGTCAGGCGGACCTTCCAGGTCGCCAAAGGGGTAATACCCCGGCTGTTGCGCGTCTGCGGCCTTGTTCAATTTGTAGGGATGGCCGGACTTAACAAAATCCGAGTAGATGGTCTCATGACATGTTGCGCAGGTACTTGACCCGACATACTCCGAAGCACCGGCATGGGACACCGGATGAATCGCAGAGGCCGCGGCCGCCGCCCATTCTTTGTCCTTGGTCGAATGACACTGGAGGCAGGTGTATTCGAGCGTTAAGTACCCGTTGGCCAGATTGCCCTCAGCATTAAACATCTCTGCATCGGGGTCGGTGTTTATTCCAAACAGATGCGAACGGACATCGCCGACATATTCGGCGACGCTGCGAGCTGATTTTGCCGCTTTCGGCATATGACAAGCGATACAGTCGATATTTAAACCTTCATGCGGCAGGGCCGATTCCTCATAGGCGCCGGCCTCATCAAAGTGGCAACTCTCACATTTTGAACGAATCGCCGCGGCGCGGTTCGGGTTTTTCTCGTGCAAACCCTTATGCGGATCATGACAATCGACACATTGCAGGGCAAGGTGCTTACTCCGGAAGATTTCATTCCATTGTTCATGGTGTTTGATAAATCCGCCGCTGGCCGGGATTTCCGACTTGTCGCCACGAATATGGCATTTGCCGCACTGCTGATTCGTGCGGTCAATCTTCATCGCGAACGATTCGGGTTTTTCCGCGTGGAATTCACCCGGCCCGTGACATTCTTCACATTGAACACCGTTGAACTCCCATGTCCCGATCAGGCCGGGTAAACCAAGCTGGTTCCCTTCGGGACTGTAGGCGGTCATATGGCACGGCCCGCATTTATACTCCACGTTTTTCTGACCAGCATGGTACCCCACCCATTCGGATTCGGGGTGGTCATTTGTCGGCAGGTTCCATTGAGTGGTGGCGCTGGCATCGTCGCCGGTGATGATATACCCTTCCTGATTAATGAAGCGCGCTTTCCAGCGGAAACCGCCGATCACCATCCTCACCTGGTCCCAGCTCATTCCCGGAGGCGGACCCTCCAGGTCACCAAACGGATAGTAACCGGGCTGTTGTGCGTCGACGGCATCATTGAGTTTGTATGGATGCCCTGACTGCATAAAGTCCGCGTAGTTATCTGCGTGGCATGGCTGACACGTCTCGGAACCAACATATTTTGCATCCCCCGGCGAGACAATCTTGGTCGTTTCGTTGGTTACTTTTCGCTCGCACGAGGTGAATACGGCGATTGTGATGACTGCCAGGCAGAGGATAAAAATAAGTTTGAGGCTTTTCATCGCCCGTCCTCCCGATTAGAATTGAACCGTTTTTTGCACGTTTACAGTGAACACGTTTGCCGTGTAATACCGGTTAAACGCCACAAAATCATCATAGGTATGTGCCTGATATTTCAAGCCGACTGAATACCCTCTGCGGAGGACGACATCCGCCCCGACAGTAAATAGAATTTTCTCGAGGTCCGAAGAGAGCCGGCTTCGAAGATAAGTCAGCCCGGCGGACAATTGCGCATGATGGAAACGCACCGACGACATCTGCGCAGTCAGCACGTGTTGTTCGAAGGCGAATTCCGAACTCGTGTTTCGATAATCGCCTTTTGAGTAAGCGTACGAACCGGTTCCGGTGCCGAACCGGGGAACCTTGATGCTGAGCACCGACGTGACCGATTGATAATCCGCCTCGGCGCCGATATCTTCAAAATCCCGTCGACGATCACGATAGCGGATGGTAAGACGATGGCCGTCGGGATGGTCGTAGCGGACTTCAAAACGATGGCGGATTACGTCTTCGTCGCCCACCAGAGTAGTTTTGTCGTTATCCTCTTTATTATAGAACGCCACTTGACCTCGCAATCGGAGTCGCTCCAGCGGGCGATACATTCCTCGCAGAATAAACGCATTCGCTTCGGTTCGACTAACGAGATCGTCCTGTGAACGGAATTCATACCCGACGCCCGCTTCGGCCCGGTGAGCAAATTGCCGCAGGGCAAACAAATTGCCTACGGCATTATCAGTCTCGATGCCGGTTGCTTCATTATCGGTGCGGGAAAAGCGCAACGTGGATGTCAGCGACCAGTCGTCGGTCAGCGACCAGGCACCCCCGCCACGGAACAGGGTTTCTTTCCGCTTATTATCCCGGTCGTCAACTCGATTCCAACCGGTGGAAAACAACCCATCCATCGTCAGGCGCTCATAACCCGGCAGCGGACTGAAAACCGTGATTTGCAGATGCCGTCCCGAACGATCCTGTTTTGCATCGAGATTGTCGGTCAGCGCCGTACCCCGATAACGGACCCCCAGAACGGTCTTTTGCAGGCGGAATTGCGCGCCGAAATAATATGCATCAAGCGAGTAGTCTGTTTGGATTTCTTCCGGAGAACCGGATACGCCTTCACGAAAACCGTTAAATAGACCCAAAGTCGGGAGGATATTGCCGTCGAGTCCGGCTCGCGAATACCCTCCGGAAAGCTTTACTGTGCGGTAAGGCATAACGGTCAGGTCTAACCCTCCCCGCGTACGATAGGTCCGAGTCGTGCCTTCAAAATCATACACCCGCCGGGTTTTGCGAAAAAATCCCGACAAATTCATCCGGCCGGGCCGACGGAGACGGGCATTAAATGAGCGATTTTCAAGATTGATATTGGAGAAATCGGCATTAAGTTGATAGCCGTTGGTTGACCGCAGTCTTATTCCGCGCAGGGAGATTCCTAAATCGTCATAGACATCATATGTTTCCGGCGATGCGGACCGGTTGCCAACCTGATCGAGGAATGTATACCCCAGGTCGATAGACCCTTCGCCTTCCCAGCCGGCAAGGGCCGAACCCGTCGACCAGCAAATCGTTAACAAGAGAACCAAGCCGAATAAGCGTAACACCTTCATGGTTAGTTCCCTCCTAACGGGTGGCACCCGCTTTGGGAGCAGGTGGCCGGCGGCACGCCGGGCGGGAAATAATGTTCATCGTCGAACGAGCCGTGGATATCCGCGTGGCAGTTAAGGCAATTTTCATTGGCGAACAACCCGTTGTGCGCTGTCTGGTGAATAGGCGCCGCATGACATTGTCGGCACAACTGGGTGCCGGGTTCACGCAACAGCCGGTCGAAAATTGACCCATGCGGCCGATGGCACTCCAGGCACCCCCCGCCCTCGACGCTATAGGCATTGGTTGCCTGGTGCTCAAAGGGGTATGGCCCTTCCAGTTCACCATGACAACTGAAACACCGCCGGGTGAGAATATCTCCAAATGGAACCTGGAGCTTCTGGGCAATATCGTGGCAATCGATACATTCAACGACCCCTTCCAGGACACGATGGTTGGAACTCAGCGCGAATTCCCCTTTCTGATCATCGTGGCAGGTCAGGCAAGTTTCAGACGATCGCCGAGGTTGCTCTCCAGCGGCATGAATCGCATGACAGGCAGAACAATTCAAACCGGCAAGTTCGTGGGGATTGGTTTCAACCATCGACACCTGGTGGTCGTTCAGATGGCAGGCCGCACAGACTGTCGCCTCAGCTTCCATCGACAGATTGGCAGGGTTTTCGATTGTCGACACATCCGGGTCGTCAAGATGAGCATCGGCACCGGCGTGACAGCTTACGCAACCAATCGCAATCGCTCCCCCCGAACCATCCGGCGGGGTAAGTTGATGAACCGTGTGCCGCATTGCCACAGCGGGGTCTTCATGACACTCCAGACAGGTCTCATTGTCGATTAAGACATCGCCCGCGAAGGGGGCGGAAGGCAAGATCAACATAATTGCCGAGATTGCCAGGGCGCATGCGCTTTGCATGTTTACCCCCAGATTTGCGAGTTTAGTTTTTGGCCAATTAAAGATTAACATCGCATCCTTGTTTGCTCATTAAGTCTTGATGGTTTCCCGAGGCGCATCGCGTGCTCCTTGATCGGTCAAGTTCAAGTTATTGTATTCACAATGCACCAAAATACTCCGATCATTTTAGTAAGTATGCTTGGCAGGGTAGGAAAAGATCAAGTAAAATTTTGCTATCTCCAACGATATTTAAAACATTTTATATCATACATATAGGTAATGTATATGCCCGTCCCTAAAATACTATGTAGATTCGAGTATACTCATGAATTGATGATGGTGGCGTACCCCACCGGTGAAAAGCCAGATAAAAACCCCCGGACCGCGTGGTCCGGGGGTATTGTCTTCAATGTAAGCTGGATCAACCCTTGGTGCTGTCGGGTTTGGCCGACGGCAGGGCATGGACACCTTTGGCCTTCATCTTCGCATAGTCAAAGGACTTGAATGTCGGGCTCTTCTTGTTATGGCAGGTAATACAGGTCTTCTCATCGGGAATTATCAAGCCGGCGGCCAGCGCCAGTTTGTGTTGTTTCTCACGGTCGGCTTTGAATTTTTTCTTACTCATGATCTTC
>JAJRUJ010000045.1 GCA_024277855.1 Candidatus Zixiibacteriota bacterium | reverse complement strand
TCGCGATATTCGATGGCCCAGTCGCGCAGCTTATCGGCGGCGGCATCGGACTTGGTCTCGGATTGATCGTAGAGGATAATCAGGTTGAGTGAATCTCCGGTTTCGATTCGCGCGGCAAAGTTTTTCGGAAATCTCACTGCCGCCCGGATGATTTTTTCATCGATGGCCCTGGAGAAGATCGGGTAAATGATCGAATCGGGAATGTCCTGACCGGCCGGAGAAAATATCCGGTCGACGACCTTGCGGTCGATTGTCGAATCGGCGGCGGCCAGCTTGCGTAATCCGCGCTCCAGACTGTCGACCGGGACGATGGTGAATTTGTCGGTGTTGCGGATGGCCTGAGCGATTTTGGGCGCGTACTCCGCGCCGAGGATAGCGATCCGCTGTTTGGCCGCTTGTGTTTTTTCTATCTGCGAACCAATGAGGATCCCCATGCCGATCGAGAGCAGCGGATACATCAGAATCGGCACTAAAATCATCGAATAGAGCGTCCGCCGGTCGCGGAGAATATCTTTCATCTCTTTGAAAAAGATCAGGTTGATTTTTTGGGCAGACATCAGGCGGCACCTCCATTTTTGATAATCGCCACGAAAATGTCGTCTAAGTCCTCCAACTGATATTTTTTGCGGAACGTTTCCAGCGTACCGATGGCCCGTAATCGGCCGCGATGGATAACGGCGATATCATCGCAAATGGCCGCCGCCTCATGCATGATGTGGGTGGAGAAAATCACGCACTTGCCGTCGTCTTTCGCCGAGCGGACCAGTTTGATGATCGCCCGACTGGTGAGGACATCGAGGCCGGCGGTCGGTTCGTCCAGGATCAGGATCGGCGGGTTGTGGATCATTGTGCGGGCGATCGATGTTTTCTGTTTTTGCCCGGTGGAGAGTTTGTCGATCCGCCGGTCGGCGAACTCGCCCATGTCGAGGGCTTCGATCAACTGATTACCGCGTGATTTGACCGCGGAGGTATCCATACCCGAAAGGCGGCCGAAATAGGTGATGATCTCGCGCGGGGTCAACCGGAGATATAACCCGGTGTTGCCGGTGAGAAAACCGATCTTGGATTTCACCTTGTCCGGCTCGGTCTGAACATTGTATCCGCCCACGATGGCCGTCCCTGAGGTCGGCGTCAGCATCGTGGCCAATATCCGGAGTGTCGTGGTCTTCCCCGCCCCGTTTAACCCAAGCAAACCGAAGATCGACCCGGGGCGGCAATTAAAAGTCAGCTCATCAACCGCCTTGACCAGTCCCCGTTTCTTGTCCTCAAAATGTTTGGATAGATTGTTAAGCGAAATTGCAGCTTCCATAAACCCACCTCATGAATTTGGTGACGGTCTGTCGTCTTCTGCCGTCGAACTTGTGACAATATAGTCATCAACAATACAAAAAACCGGATTTATTGGGGCGGGACCCCGATAGTCGCCGGCAGTTCTATGTTAATATTCTGCCTTCCTTTACACCCACAATTCGGGATGATTACACCTACGCGTGGATGTTTATTCAAGTTTCAGTCTATCTGTCATCGGTTTGAAGCGCCGACAACAAGGGTAGCATGCCTATTGCCTGCCGGAGTGTAATGCGCTATGGTGGGATATGTCCTGATATTTCACGTCATGCTCGGGAGGGGTCTGATGGAATTTCGCAGAACAATGACAGCACTGGTAATCGGTCTGATCTTAGTAACCAGTTTGCGCGGGACAGCGGGCGCGGCAAGCGGCGATATCGAGCGGTCGTTTGTCACGCCGGGGGGTTGTCCGACCGGGTTGACTTTCGACGGCAAATCGCTCTGGCTGGCCGACCGGAAAACCGACACGCTGTACCGGATTTCGCTGAAAGACGGCTCGATTGAAAAGACAATCCCCGCGCCGGGGTATCAGGTTGAGGGGCTTACGTGGGACGGTGAGTATCTCTGGGTGCTCGATGTTGAAGAGAAAATGATTTTGCGGCTGGACCCGGAGTCGCAGGAGGCGGTCCGGACGATCTACGCGCCCTGCGACAACCCACAGGGCCTGGTCTGGGACGGGAAATACCTCTGGGTGGCCGATTTTCGCGCAGACATGCTCTATCAGATATCGACCGAAGACGGTACGACAATTAAAGAATTTAAGTCGCCGTCGGGCGATCCGCGCGGCTTGACCTTCGATGGCCGGTATCTCTGGGTTTCCGACCGGCGGACGGATATGATATATATGGTCACGCCGGATAAAGGCCAGGTGATTCTCTCATTCCCCTCGCCGGGTAAATTCGCCCGGGGGCTGGCTTTCGACGGCTTGTATCTGTGGAATGCCGATTACCAGTCGGACAAGGTTTTCCGCCTGGTGCGCAAAGACGACGAGCGGTATGTCCGCACCGACGGGAAACGTCGGCGGTTGGAATATACTCATCAATTCCGCAATTATGGTCCCGGTATGGTCACCTCGCTGGATGTTTATTTTGCGGTGCCGGATAACCTGCCCAATCAGGATATTTTGAGCGATATTATTTTTTCACCGCAACCCGACGAGTTTGTCGAGGACCAGTGGGGACAGCGCGTTGCTCATTACAAGACAGAAAATATCCCGGCCGGGGGAATGGAAACCGCGATAATGACCATCGAGGCGGAATTGTTTAAGACACGGTATTTTATTTTCCCCGAGGAAGTCGGCACGCTGGCCGAGGTTCCCGGCGACATCCGCAAAATGTACCTGGTTGACGGGAGCAAATATCAGATCGACGATAAATTCATCCGCAAGTCGGTGGATGAGGCGATCGGGGACGAACAGAATGCCTATTGGGTGGCGCGGAAAATTTTCGATTATATCATCGAGCGGATGCGCTACGAACTGGCCGGGGGCTGGAACCTTGCCCCGACGGTGCTGGAACGCGGCAGCGGCTCGTGCTCGGAATACAGTTTTGTCTACATCGCCATGGCCCGGGCGGCGGGACTGCCGGCGCGCTTGGCCGGGTCGGTGGCGGTGCGCGGGGACGACGCCTCGACCGATGAGGTTTTCCATCGCTGGGTGGAGGTCTTTCTACCCAATTTCGGCTGGGTGCCGATCGACCCGTCCGGCGGCGACCAGAATACGCCCGCGGCGCAGGCGCGGTATATCGGGTATCTGGACAATCGGTTTTTGATCACGACACGGGGAGGGGGCGGGTCGAAATACCTGACCTGGAGTTATAACTCGGACGAGACCTGGACTTCCCGGGGAAAATGCAAAGTATATACCGAGAATATCGGCGAATGGTCACCGCTGGATCCGGAAGGCCTCACAGGGATAGGTGAGAATGAAAAGGCGGCGAGTCCGGCCAAAACCACGAAGAGCGTGGTCGGCAAATCGTGTGAGGAGCGTTAACCCACGATAGATATCTGGTAGTCAAAAAAGCCGGAGCGGGCTGGCCACTCCGGTTTTTTTCATGTTTGTTCACGCGCCTCGCCTACATGCCGGCCAGCATTTTCTCCGCTTTTGCCCGAATGAAGGCATAGTTTAAATTATTCAACGAATTGGCATGGGCGGCACGTTCGCAGAATTCGCGGGCCTTTTCGGTATTTCCTTTGGCTTGATAGGCCAGGGCCATCCGGTAGAGGTTATATGGGTTTTGCTGGTTGGCGTAGGGCAGTTCGGCCAGGGCGGTCGCGTAGTCTTTCTCGGCGAGGGCAATCATCCCGTCGAGTTCATGTGAGAAACGGATCAAAAACGGGCTGCCGACAGCACCAACCTGTTTGCGGTATGCATCGGCCTTTGCTTTGGCCTCGAGATAATCGGCCTGATGCATTGCCACTTTGGCGCTGTTATACAAATATGCCCGGCGGGCGTTTTCTTTGACCTCCTCGGCCAGCCCGGAGGCCTCGATGATATCGACCGCTTTTTGATATTTAATCAACGCCTGATCGTATTTGCCCGCCTCGACCAGAATGTTCCCCATGTTGTTCACATCACCGGCCATCCCCGCCGGGTCGTCATGCTCAGCCGCCAGACCGTAGGATTTTTGCAGGACTGCAATTGCGGCATCGTAGTTTCCCTCGTCAACATAGGAGACCGCCGTGGCGAAGTATGCGCCGCGCCGCTGACCGACATCGACCGCGTGGTCGTAGAGTGTCTGCAACTGTTCCCGGGCCTTGGTGTGTTGGCCCAGGAAGGCATAGTCAGTGGCGATGCCGATATGCGAAGGCAAAAACAATGGATTGATGTTGAGCGCCTTTCGGTAATACTTAATCGATTCATTGAATTTCCCGATTTGCATCAATAATTCGGCATACGAGTCGTAAGGATTGGGATCATCGGGAATCAATTTAATATATTTTTTAAACGCCTTTTCGGCGTCGGTGTAATTGCCGACAAACCGATAGGAATACCCCAGTTGATTGTATGGCTGGGAGAAATCGGGGTTCAGGCGCAAAGCGCGGTTGTAGCGTTCGATCGCGGCGGCATAATCCTGAGTGCCGAAATAGTTATTACCAAGAAGATTGTGCGCCCGTTCGTCTTCGGGATAGGCAGCAACAAGTTTTTTATAAAACTCGCGTTGTTTTATGGTGTTTAACTCAACCCCGGCCTGGATCGCCATAATAATCAGTTTCTCACCATCGGAAACCTTGCTCATCAGGGAAACCGCCTTGTCGAAATACTCGAAAAATTCCTTGTTGGTTACGGCAACCAGTGAGAGGTTTAGATAAGCCAGGGCAAATTCGGGGTCTTCGGCGACGGCCTTGCGGAAATATCCGCGAGCTTCCGTACCACGGAGTTTCTCGGCAAGATCCCGGCCGGCCAGGTAATACTCCCGGGCTTTCTCCGATGAGGTAGTGATGGGGATTTTGGCGCTTTTAGCATTTGCCACTCCAGCTATAGACAAGATTACGCAGCACATCAACAACAGGATGATCATTCGTTGGAGTTTCATGACCGCCCCCTGCTCGTTTGAAATTTCTTCTTATAGATTACGCCAAGATAGGGCCTCTTATTCCCGCAAAAAAGCGGTTCCGGGGATGATCGACCCGATACCCGGATTTAGCGGATATTCAGTTTTCATTGCAGGTATCAGGCCGACGGCAGCGTTTTTAATTTTTCCGATATTGCCCAAGGTTTATTCCGCACACCCCCTCACAGTGTTTATTACGAAACCTCCATCTGAAGGTTCTGTCGTATTTTTGCGGCGAATCTTTCCTCGGTGTAGCGTCAAACGGCGAATTAGCCGGCCGGATCGGATGTTTTTTGCCCGGGCTGCCTTGCCTGCAAGACCGTTAGTTATTAAGCATCAACAAGATAGCAAGTGACTACCGAAACACCTGCCCCCTGAGCAGGATAAACGGTTCATACCGGAAAACAACCTTTTCTCGAATAAAGGAATCGGCACAACGCTGTTCGTATTATGCGCAGACGGTAATCCCGGAGGTTTCGATCACCGGTTCCGCCGGTCTCCATCGGGGTAATCTTGTTCCCCGCGGCATACGGGCCGGCCGGTTTTCCTCGGTCATTTTCGGTGAGTCGGACGAATAGAACCGAAGCCATCGGCCGATATGGCTCAAAATTTGACGATGGTCTTCCGACAGTTTCGCGATCCGCAACGACAGGGATATAATTCGAGTGCTTCCTCGGGCGTCTCGTCGGCTTCAAACTGGTAGTCATAGGTCAGTTCGACACCCGGCTGGATATTGCGGATTGCCTCGATAAAAATCCGGCCGTCTTCATTGACCGCCTCGCAATTCGGCTCGCACGAGTGGTTGATAAACCGGGCCGGTCCCCCACCCTGACCGGCGTCAATAACGACATGATCGTCGACGGCAAAAAGCAGGGTATGATGGTGTTTGTTGCCGTTGTTTCCATACAGCCGATCAGCGTCTGCCTGCGTGATCCGTTTGCCGATATATTCGACAATCCGCTGCTCTTTGCGGATACGGCGGACCGCAAAAACACCGCGCCCGTGGATGCGCGATTTCCGTACTTGGAACGGTTTGGTCTTTCGCTTGCCATTCTGTTTCATTACCGGTTGAATCCTTCGTTTGCTGTTTATGCCCTGGCCGGTCATCCGTCCGGCAGATCATGCCCGAGATGCGCTCGTCCATGTAATACGGTCTATTCGCTAATTTGGCTAAGATATCACCCGATGAGCAAGGATAACTTCGGCGTTGTATCTTATTTCCTTTTCTGTTGTTTTTGGATCTTCGCCCAAGTGTCCCGCAATCCTACGGTACGGTTGAAAACCAACGCGTTTTCGGTCGAATCGGGATCGACACAAAAATATCCCTGCCGCTCAAACTGGTAACGATTTCCGGGCGCGGCGCCTTTGACACTCGGCTCAATTTTACCCGAAGTGAGGACACTCAGCGAATCCGGATTGAGATTCGCGATAAAATCCTGACCTTCCGGGACGTCGTCGGGGTCCTCTTTGATAAACAGTTTATCATACAGTCGTACTTCGGCGTCCAGCGCATGTTCGGCCGAAACCCAATGGAGGGTGGCCTTAACTTTACGGCCGTCGGGCGAGTCGCCGCCTTTTGTCGCCGGGTCATAGCTGCAGTGCAGTGCGGTGATCTCACCGGTTTGCTCGTCTTTGACCACAGCTTCGCAGGTGATGAAATAGGCATAGCGCAAGCGAACTTCCCGACCCGGGGCGAGGCGGAAAAATTTCTTGGGGGGATCTTCGCGAAAATCATCCCGTTCAATATACAGCTCGCGCGAGAAAGGGACTTTGCGTGTCCCGGCAGACGGATCCTCCGGATTGTTAACGGCATCCAACTGTTCGACCTGCCCCTCGGGATAGTTGTCGATAATGACCTTGAGCGGACGCAGTACGGCCATCACGCGGGCGGAGTGCTTATTCAAATCCTCGCGCAGAGTGTGCTCCAAAAGTGCAATATCGACGACGCTGTTGCGTTTGGCCACCCCGACGCGTTCACAGAAATTACGGATTGATTCCGGTGAATACCCGCGCCGCCGCAGACCGGAAAGAGTGGGCAGGCGGGGATCGTCCCAACCGCGGACATAACCCTCCTCGACCAGCCGCCGCAGTTTGCGCTTGCTCATGATCGTATAATTGAGATTGAGCCGCGCGAACTCGGTCTGCCTCGGGTGGTGAATGCCGAGTTGGTCGAGAAACCAGTCGTAGAGCGGACGGTGATCCTCAAATTCGAGACTGCAATTTGAATGGGTGATCCCCTCAATCGAATCGGACTGCCCGTGCGCCCAGTCATACATCGGGTAGATACACCAGGCATCGCCGGTCCGGTGATGTTTCGCGTGCATAATCCGGTACATCACCGGATCGCGCATATTCAGATTACCCGAGGCCATGTCGATCTTCGCGCGCAAAACTTTACTGCCGTCGGGAAACTCACCCTTGCGCATCCGGGCAAACAAGTCGAGATTTTCCTCGACGCTTCGCTCACGGTATGGGCTGTTCTTTCCCGGTTCGGTGAGTGTGCCGCGATATTCGCGGATTTCTTCGGCCGAGAGGTCGTCGACATATGCTTTGCCGTCTTTGATCAATTTGACGGCGTATTCATAGAGCGTCTCAAAATAGTCCGAAGCCCAAAAGAGACGGTCTGCCCAATCGACACCCAGCCAACGGATATCCTTCTGGATCGCGTCGGCGAACTGCGTTTCCTCTTTAGTCGGGTTGGTATCGTCAAAACGCAGATTGAAAAGTCCATCATTTTCAACGGCGATGAGATAATTCAGATAAATCGCCTTGGCATGCCCGATGTGGAGATGCCCATTCGGTTCAGGAGGAAACCGGGTGTGGACCCGGCCGACAAATTTATTGTTTTTCAAATCTTCGGCGACAATCGCCCGCACAAAATCGACTGCTTCGGCCGGCGGAGCGGCGGCTTCACTATCTGGTTTCGGCTTGTCATTCATCGTATAATCGTCCGGGCCGCAAAGGGGCCTTATCTCATATCTTTAAAAGGTTCGGGGTCCGGCCTGTCGGCGGTGTAACAACCGAACCCGTTTCTACCACAGTACGGGGGAATTTATGCTCCCGGTTGGCTGCTGGCAAGGCCGCAAAACGATTTGCGGCAATTGTTTTAACCCGATTGGATATACATTTGTCGTCATCTGCCGATCTATAAAAGTAACAGACACCTGGAGAATGGCGTCATCCGCAGTTTTTCTGATCGCCGCGTCAGGGAGCGAGAGTGCATGTCCAACGCGTTGTTTTGTCATTGGGGACCTGGTTCGGGCGATTTTCCTGCCGTTGATTTATCGGAGGTGACCGACCTCCATGGTTTCAAATACGTATTCTTGGACCCGCTGAATTTCGCCGTCAAAAACTCGTTGCGCCGCAACACCAAAGAAATCTGGATCAAAGAATTTATCCCCGTCGTGGAAAACGACCTGCGGCGCTACCTGGGCCTGGTCAAACCGGTCATCAAACAACTCCACACATTTCTGGCCGCGGGCGGGACACTGGTCTTACGGGCCAATTTTCCGAATTCGATAATCCAGGTCCGCAAGAAAAGTATCGCCGGGACCAGCCATTTTACCGACTCGGTCGTCGAGCCGTTTTTTTGGCTCAATGAATTTTTGGGAAAATATTCGGTCAATTATATCCTCGAACGCTCGATCGAATATCACAATCAGGCGGGGCCATTTGCCCGGGCATTTGCCAATGTCCGGATCAACAGCTGGCAGAGTATCACGAATATTTCTCACGGGACGGTTACTGAACTGGCCCACGCCAGCGGACACAGCGGGGTACCGATTATTACCCGGGTGACGTTTGCCGAGGGCGGTGAAATAGTATTTATTCCCCGGTTCCTCGACCGTGCCGAAGGGCGAAAACTGGTCGGCGTACTCGAAGAGTTGTCAAGCGGACGCCCGGTGGTCGTGAACCGGCCGGGTTGGGCTGATCAGTATACCGATCAATTAACCGTCTCCGACCCCAACAGCCGGTCCATTGCGCAAATTGATGAAGAGATCGCCCGCCTGACCCGGGCCAGGGCCTCGCATACCAAATCGCTCGAACAGAGTCAGGAATTTTGCGGCCTGTTGTACCGGCCACCGGAGGAGTTGGTGCCGCCGGTCCGACGCGTGATGGAATTACTGAGTTTTTATTTTGTCGAACCGCCACCGAAGATTGCGCGGGCAAAATTCGGATGGTATATGCGTGATAAGCAAGTCAAGCATATCGTCGGTCAGGTTGCAGGAACGGCGACGGGGCCATTGCCGGCGGAAACGTGTGTGGAGTTTATTGAAAAAATCAACGCCTGCCGGATGCGTGAAAGGCCAAAAGGGATTTTGGTCGCCAATGCCGATTATATGATGGCTCCGGCATTGCGGGAAGAGTGGTTTGCCGCCGAGGCAATCGAGACCGCCGAGGCCGCCGGCATCTGCCTGTTGACCACCGCTCAATTGTTTGAGATTGTCTGTCTGCTCCTGCGCCGGACTGAATCGGAGACGAGCGATTCGGTCAAACTGGCGCTGCGTCAGGAAATCCTCGAGTGCAAGGGAACATTTGTTTTCAACCGTCGACGGTATTTCAACGAAATCGAGGCCGCGACGGTGGCGATCATCTCCTGATCACTCTGCCTCTACTGCTCCTGCTCCTGCCCCTTGAAAAGTTACCTGATCCGCCGCGGTGCTATTCATACATCGAAGGCGGTATCCGTTTCGGTGGTTCCGGAGGAGCCTCGGGTGGCGTGGCCGGGGGCACCGATGGAGATACCGTAGCATCACCGACCGGGACCATTTCCCATTCCAGTCCGCCGATGAGTTTAGCCGACAGGTTGTAGAGGCCGCCCCCGATGGCCCCATAGATGGCTCCGCCGACGGCGCCAAAGAAGCCGTACATCAACGGGAGAATGATGACCATTGCAAAACCCATTCCCGAGGCCATGCCGTCAAATTCGCCCATGCCCCCGGGCATACCCATCTGCGAAATAACTGAAGCAAAAAAGGCCATCAACATCGCGACAATCAAGCCGGCCAGAAATCCCCCGGCGCCGCCAAGGATGAACGAAATCTTGATAACCGAAAAGATACCAACACGCTTCATTTCATATTTCATTGCGGACCCTCCTCCGAAATTTTCCTGTCTTTGAAACCAATAACGCTTTCTGTTATCGGACGAGCAAGGCAAAACCCCGTATGCCCGGTACCAAGGCCGGCCAAGGCAACAACCTGTCGCCGGAATGTTAACAACCGTTAATTATGCCGCTTCGGCGAGAGAATTCAGGAACTCCGTCCGTCCCTGTTTCGTAAAAGAATATATCTGAGAGTAATAAGTTCGGCAAAGGAGGAAGGATAATGTCGGGTAAATGGAATCGCTGCTGGGTCATTGGACTTGCCGGGATGATGGCCCTTTTGCTGGCCTTCGGCGGCAGCGCGATGGCGGACAAGGACAAGAAAGAATCTGCGGAAGAGGGCTGGCTGGGGATCTACATCCAGAATATTGACGAAGATTTACAGGAGGCCTGGGACCTGCCTACCGATGACGGCGTGATTGTCAGCGATGTGGTTAAAGATTCTCCGGCCGAGAAATCGGGACTGGAAGAGGGCGATGTTATCGTCAAGTATGACGGGAAGACGGTCACCTCGACCGGCCGGCTGACCCGGATGACTCGGCGGAGCAAGCCGGACACTGAGGTCAAGCTGGATATCCTGCGGGACGGCAAGTCGCAGGAATTAACCGTGACGATCGGCAAGAGAGAAGATGATGCCGACTTTGGTAATGACGACGAAAACATGATGTTTTTCGGTACACCCCGAGGGCATCTGCCACGGATCGATATGCCCCGTATCCCACCCCCGCCGGACGGGCGCTTTTCGATTCCCGGCGTCGATGTGTACCGCTTTGGCCTGCGCGGCCGGATCGGCATCCAAATGAGTGACCTCAATAAGCAACTGGGCGACTATTTCGGCGTGGAGGACGGCAAGGGGGTTTTAATCGAGAAGGTTCTAAAGGATAGTCCTGCTGAAAAAGCCGATCTGCGGGCCGGCGATGTAATCATTGGGATCGGCGGCGATGAGGTATACGAAACCGAGGATATCTTCGACGAAATCGGTGACCTGGATGGCGGCGAAAATGTCGAGTTGACGGTACTACGCAAGGGGACAAAGAAAAACGTCACCGTGACACTTGAAGACAATGAAGATTGGGCCTTTCCAGAGGATGACGAGCGGATCATCATTCGTGAAAGCCGTCGCATACCGCGCGTCCGTGGGTATTCCTGGTTTGACAAGGATGACACGGATATCCCGGCAGAACTTGGCGAAGGGGCCGAGCGGGAATTGCGCGAAGCGATTGAGGAGCTTCGCAAAGACCTGCGCGAAGTCAAAAAAGAACTTAGGGAAACACAGAAAGAACTGGGGGATGGTTGATCCATCCGCTCTGGAAACAAACAATAATCGGCCGCAGGACGGCGGCGGCCGGACAGCAAATCAATACGGGCCAGGAAAATCCTGGTCCGTATTGTGTTACCGGGTCACTCCCCGGCTTGACTGTCCGAAGGTCTTTCGGTACACTGCTTAGTTAACTGAGGCCACAATGGCATTAACTCCTTTGTGACCCTGGGCAGTGAGAATCACACCCGGGCGGCAGTCCCGGAAGGGAACATTAATGGAAATCGAAAATATTGACTTGTTTAAGGGAATCACCGAGACCCTGACCCGGCTTAATGATCCGGGCGCATTACTGGTAGCCGGGGTGCAAAGGCCCAATGTGATGACAATCGGCTGGGCCACGATCGGGATCATCTGGGGTATGCCGATTTGCGTTATCTATGTGCGGCCCAGTCGGTTCACCCATTCGCTATTAGAAAAACATGCCGAATTTACGGTAAACATCCCCACGGTGGAACAAGCGGCCGAAGTCATGGTTTGTGGGACGAAATCGGGTCGCGAAATGGACAAGTTCGCCGAGTGCAAGTTTACCCTCGAACCGGGCAAAAAGATCGATGTCGGCCATATCAAAGAGTGCCCGATCTATTACGAATGTCGCACCGTGCACAAAAACGCGGTCGTGCCGGATGGATTGCCGCATAACGTTCGGCAAACATATTATGCCAGCGGCGATTATCATGACATTTATTATGGAGAAATCCTCGGCGTGTTTCGTAACGAGTAAAGGTCGGGGCCGAGGACAGTGATAATGGCGAAATCAACTGAAACGTATCGCAAATATCTCGATCCGGAAGTGATCTCCCGGCTCAAGACGATGGAACTGCGTGCGCGGCTGGTGGTGGAAGGGTTTATCACCGGGATGCATAAATCGCCCTATCATGGCTTTTCGGTGGAGTTCGCCGAACATCGCCAGTATATGCCCGGCGACCCAATTCGTAATATCGACTGGAAGGTCTTTGCCAAGTCCGACCGCTATTATGTCAAGCAGTTTGAAGAGGAAACCAATCTGAAAGGGTATCTTCTGCTGGACACCTCGGCGTCGATGAAATTCACCTCGGGAGGGGTCAGTAAGGCCGACTACGCCTCATATCTGGCGGCCGCCCTCTCGTTTATGATGCTCAAGCAACGCGACGCCGCCGGACTGGTGGCCTTTGATGAGCAAATCCGTCGGTATATCCCGCCGAAATCGACCTCCGGACACCTGCACGCGATCCTGACCGCCCTGGAAACATTGGAGACGACGGAAAAAACCGATGTGCCCCGCGCGCTGCACGAGATGGCCGAACGGATCAAACGCCGCGGGTTGATTATTGTGCTTTCCGATTTGCTCGACGATCCGACCAAAGTCCTGGCCGGGCTGAAGCATTTCCGCCATCGGAACCATGAGGTCATTGTCTTTCATATTCTCGATCCGTATGAACGACATTTCACTTTTCCCAGTGAGTCTATTTTTAAAGATATGGAAACCGGCGAGGAGCTTTCGACTATTCCCTGGCAGATCAAAGCCGAGTATCAGAAATCTGTCGCCGGGTTTATCGAGCGTTACGCCCGCGAGTGCCGACAATCGCTGATCGATTATGTCGTCCTGGATACGAGCCAATCGTATGATTTGGCCCTGGTCGCCTATCTGGCCAAACGTTCACGTTTGTTTTAATTCATCCTGACGCTATGCCCGCCACCCCAATCCGTAAAAGGACAACCGGACCGCTGATCGGCGCGCATATGTCAATTGCCGGAGGAGTCTTTAACGCGATTCTCGCCGGCGAGGAAGCGGGTTGCCGCACGGTGCAGCTTTTTAATAAGTCCAGTAACCAGTGGGCGGCCAAGACGCTGACCGATAAAGAGGTCGAACAGTTTCAGGACGAAGCGGCGCGGACTAAGATTGCGCCCCTGGTATCGCATACCTCGTATTTGATTAACTGTGGTTCGCCCAATCCCGCACTGTGGAAAAAATCGGTTAGCGCGCTCGGGATCGAATATCAACGCTGTGACACGCTCAAAATCGATTATCTGGTGATGCATCCGGGCGCCCATACCGGGTCGGGGACCGAGGCCGGAATCGAAAAGATCGGCAAAGCGATTAACCGGGTGTTCGGTAAATATCCCCGGGGAAAAACGATAATTTGCCTGGAGGCCACCGCCGGCGCAGGGTCGATCATCGGCGGAACGTTTGAGGAATTGGCGGCGATCATTGAATTGGTCGACGATAGTGACCGAATCGGGGTCTGCCTGGATACCTGTCATATCTTCGCCGCCGGGTATGATATGCGGACACGGTCGGGTTATCGCAGTGTCCTGGTTGATTTTGATCGAATTGTCGGGCTTAACCGGATGAAAGTCTGGCACTTTAACGACTCGAAAGGTGAATTTGCCTCGCATAAGGACCGCCATGAACATATCGGCAGCGGCCATATCGGCCGGGACGCATTCGGTTTCATCATGCGCGACCGCCGGTTCACCCGGGTACCGAAAATCCTGGAGACACCGAAATTCAAGGGTGAACGGGAAATGGATCCGGTCAATTTGCGGCTATTGCGGAAATTGGCGGGAACAACGAAAAAAAAGTGAGAGATCGGGCCGCCTGGTTGGTATTATCCGGGATGATTCTCGGTAAAAGAATACAGACGTCCAGGGAGACACTGTTGATGAACGTTATGACGAGTTTTGAGCGACGATGGTTCAGTACGGCATTGCTGAGCGTCGCCAGTCTTTTGTTGTCGATGACATTTGTAACACCGCTGCGGGCCGAAGTGGGAATCAGGGCCACTATTCGGGTCAAGGAGTTTCTGGCGGCCAACCCCCCGGTAGAGGGCTGGGTCGACTCCAGCTCGGTCGACCTGCCGGTCGGCGTCGAAGTGTATAGTATACAGGGCAATTTCGGCATCAACCTGCTGGTGCTGGGAATCGACAGCTCAACGGCACAAATTCAATACCGCCTGGCCACCCTGGGAACCAATGTGCAGCAAAAATCGGGGTTGGTCACCGTCGAGTTGGGTGTGCCGATTGTGATCGATTCGATTCCCGGCAAAGGCAAATCGTACTACCGGGCCTTGGTTACGCCGCAACTTGCCGAAGTGGGACGGGCTTGCCTCGATGCCGTCGGCGACCCGGCCAACTGGCCCAACGACCCCAGCGCCTATTTCGATTTATCTTATGTCAAGAATGCGCTTGCCGATGCGCACTGGAACCTCCTCCGTGATTTCCTTGAACGCGAATATAAAGTCGTCCATGAGAAATTCAACTTCGACTATCCGGGCAAGGTTCAATTTTACGCCTGTCCCTGCGCGGTCGAGAACCAGTATTTCGAGCCGGGATTGGGCTTCGCCATCGATCCGGGCCGGTTGGCGGGATATGCCGTCTACACCAAGGAACAAAACGGCATCGACCCCCAGATCACCAATCTGCTCAAATTTTACCGCTGGTGGGGATTTGCGCCGAGATTCCTGGCCTGGGGAGTGTCGGGGTATACGGATTTCTCGGACTATTATGCCAAGGAGTACTTAAAAGAAAATAAGCTCCTGCCGTTTACGTCCCTGCTGCGCTCAGGTGATTTCCGTCGTGCCGATCCGCTGGTGGCCTATTTCGAAGCATCGTCGTTTGTGCATATGTTGATCGATTCGATCGGGGTCAATGATTTTCGTGACCTGTACCAGCGATCGACCGACCTTTCGCTGGAGCCGGCGTTTCTGGCCGTGACCGGTCGGACTCTCCGGCAGTGGGAACGAACCTGGCGTGATTATCTGCGGAAACGTGAGTTCCATTACCCGGAATATATCTTTCATGCGCATCGCGCCCAGGCGATCCGCCGGGAAAACGAACACATCAAATTCCTCGAACTGGCGACCGCCGATCTGGGCGATTCGGTCAGCGTTGCTCTCTGGCATGAACTCGCGGGCGGCTATTATGCGGCGGGCCGTTATGCCGACGCATACACCTGGTATAAGAAACTGGTTGAGGCCAATCCGGATGACGCGACATACTATCAATATTGCGGTAATATTGCCGTGGTGCTCGGCCGGCTGGATGAAGCGTGGGGCCTATTCACCCGGGCAACTGAACTCGACACGTCCTACTCCGCCCCATTTTTAAGCATGGGCGAAATCATGGACTATTATGGCCGGGCCGATTCGGCGGAGACCCTCTGGCGTACGGGGCTGGGACGCGGCGAATCGGTGCCGATCTATATTGAAATATCGCTGCATCTGGCCCGGCGCGACCGTCTGACTCATCAATCCGAAGACGGCGCAACATTGATGACCGTCGCGAAAAATGCAACCGCCCGGCTGCTGGACCAGTTCCCCGACAATCCCCGGTACTTGTTGCGGATGGGCGACATCCTCACGGAGATAAACGAACCGGACTCCGCATTGATTTATTATCGGGCGGCGGAGTTTTTTGAGGAACGTCCATTTTACCTCGCGCGGATTCATCTCGGCGCGGGCAAGGCCCATGATCGCGCGGGCCGGCGCCGCGAGGCAGTGGCCGAATATGAGCAGGTGTTCGATCATCGACCGGGATTTCTGACCCGGAATGAGGCCAAGAAATATATTAATGAAATTTATCGATAATCGTTGATTACCCTGACAGATATGACCAGGGGCCGAATTCGGCCCCCAAACAACAATGAATTTCCTCAACTCCGCCATCCTTGCCGCACTGGCCGCCGCCGTGTTGCCCTTGTTGATTCACCTGTTGAATCGGCAAAAAGTGCGGACTGTCGAGTTTTCGTCGTTGATGTTTTTGCGAAACCTGCAAAAGACGAAAATGCGGCGTCTGAAACTGCGGCAGGTGCTGTTGCTTTTGGTGCGCACGCTCATCGTCGCCGCGGCGGTGCTGGCCTTTGCCCGCCCGACGATTACCGGCGACACTTTCGCCGGGCTGGGCGCCCGGGCGCGGACATCGGCTGTGATCCTGGTCGACAATTCGGCGAGTATGCAGGAGCGGACAGCCGACGGTTCGGCGGTGGAACGGGCGGCCCGAGATGCCGGAGAGTTGATCGGCCTGCTCCGGGAAGGCGACCAGGTAGTCGCGGGAACATTTTCGGCCACGGCGGAATTCGGCCCGGCGACCTCGGATTTCGCCGGACTGACCAAACGGTTCCGGGATCTCCCGGCGGGTGCCGGCAAGACCGATATCATGGCCGCTATCGCCGCCGGTGAGCAGGTCGTCACCGAATCACGCAATCTGAATCGGGAGATATATCTGTTTTCAGACCTTGCCCGCAACGGAATGACAACGACAGGGACCCTCCCGCCACCCAATACCGAACATCCGGCACGGTTGTATCTGATCAATGTGCATGACCCGCGCGCGATCAATGCTGCGGTGACCGATCTTCGGTTTTCGGGCGAATTGATCGAACCGGGTGTCGGATTCGAGATAACCGCAACGGTAACTAATCGCTCGACGGAAACCTTCGATCACTTACTGGTCGGCGTGTTTGTGGATGGTCGGCGGGTGGCCCAGGACGATTTATCTCTTCGCCCGGCGGAAACGTCCGAGATAAGTTTTCGCATCGAACTCAACACTACCGGCCTGCATCGCGGCTATATCGAACTGGCTGATGACGACAACATTGTCGACAACCGGTTTTATTTTGCCGTGCGGCTGCCCGAATCGACAAATATCCTGCTGGCCTCGGATTTCCCCTCGGAGCGTGCCTTTGTGCGCCGGGCGCTGGCGCCGGGCGGGACCGGACGGTTATCGGTGACCGGGCGTAATACGCGTGAATTGCTGCGCACCAACCTGGCGGAGTATGACGCGCTGGTGTTGGTCTCGGCGCGCAAACCCGAACCGGTGTTGTCCGAGAGTATCGACCGTTACCTGCGCGCGGGCGGCGGTGTCATGATTATCCCCGATGTTGATATCGATACGGCGATTTATAATCAGACCATTCTCCGGCGGTATTTCGGCCTGAGCATCACGCAAACGCCGGATCTGCTGCCCCCGACCGATCAGTTTTTTACGCTGGCGGAAATCGACTGGCAACACCCGATCCTCGCAATCTATCGCGATATTCCCGATGACCGGATGCCGGAAATTAAATTTTTCTCGTCGTTTACTGTAGATGCCGGTCGGGATGTAAAGGCGATCATGCGGTTTTCCAACGGTGAGCCGGCCTTGCTGGAAACCGGAGTCGGCCGGGGCAAGCTGTTGTTCTGGTGCGCACCACTGAATGCTGACTATACCGATTTGTCATACCACTCGCTGTTTGTACCGTTAATGGGTCGGTCGGCCGAATATCTTGCCGCCGACCTCGGTGAGCAGGATGTTGATTATCGCGTGGGACAATCGGTAACCCGGGCGCGGCCGCCCTACTGGCGCGGACCGCTGGTTTTGGAATATCCCGACGGCCGCCGGGACCAGTTGGCCCCCGAGGTTGCCGGGAAGCCCGATGTGTACGCCACGCCGAACTTAGGTGTGCCGGGGTGTTATTTGGTCTACGACAACGACCGTCCGGTCGATATCTTTGCGGTCAACATCGACGCGGAGGAGACCAATATTGAACCGATCAGTGACGAAGAGATCGAGCGGCGTCTCCCTGGTCGGTCGATTACCGTGTTGCGCAACGGCGATGACCTGGCCGAAACGGTACGCGCCGCCCGCTATGGCCGTGAAATTTGGAAATATTTCCTCTGGGCGGTGGTTGGCCTGCTGTTGATTGAGACCCTTTTGGCGCGGACGAGGAAATCCGAACTCCCACCGGATATGCTCGAGTAGTATCCGTTACCCAACTTCCCGATGCCCAAGTCAAACCCGGAATTTGACAACGGCCTTGATCCGATTTCGGCTGTTTGATGCAGTCATTTTTGGGGTTTACCGAATTTCACTCGAGTCGATCACCGCCGATTTCCACGCGGTTTTGCCGGAAAATGTCACCGTTTCCGCGGAGTGATCGCTATATATTGCTGTCCGGGTCGGGATAGGCCGGCCGGATTGGGCAAATGGAACCGACATACGTACCAATGAGTTTTGACGCTTTCGAAAATCCGCCATGATCGCCCTTGCTTTACATAATGTTGCCAAGAGTTTTCCGTCGGGCCCGCTGTTTTCGAATATCAACTGGGAGATTCAACCCGGCCAGAAAATCGGTTTTCTCGGGACAAACGGCGTCGGCAAAACAACCTTACTACGAATTATGTCCGGTGAGCTACCGGTAGACTCCGGCACACTCACCCGGGCGCGCGGGGTGCGGGTGGGACGGCTGCGACAAATCCCCGACCGTCGACTGACCGAAACATTGTTCGCCTATGTGGCCGGAGGGCGCGGCGACTTGCTTGGGCGTAAGGAAGCGATTGCCCGGACGCAGGCGCAACTGGCCGAGGCGCCTGCGGACGAGGGATTAATCGATGTGTTGGGAAAACAACAACATGAGTATGAGGTCCTCGGGGGCTTTGAACTCGAACATGAGGTCGACCGTACATTGACCGGTCTCGGATTCGCAAATGACGAGTATGGCAAACCGCTGACTGATTTTTCCGGCGGTGAACGCACGCGGGCGGAACTGGCCCGGTTGTTACTGGCTGATTATGAGGTCATCCTGCTCGACGAGCCGACCAACCATCTCGACCTGACCGCTATCGAATGGCTGGAAGAGTTTATCACCAAATCGAACAAAGCTGTCGTTTTTGTAACTCACGACCGGGTTTTTCTGGATCGGGTTGCCACCTCGATTATTGAATTGTTCGCACACGGCCTCGAATTTTACGGCCCGGGATATGAAAAATATCGCGCCGAACGCGCCCGGCGGCGGGAACAGCAAAAAACTTTGTACCGACGCCAGAAGACCGAAATTTCGCGGATCGAAGATTTTATTGCCCGCAATATTGCCGGGCAGAAAACCAAACAAGCGCAATCGCGCCGGCGGATGCTGGGCAAAATGGAACGGCTGAAAAATCCTGCGGCCGACCGCGCCAGGATGAAACTGGCCTTTGGTTCGCGCATTTCCAGTTATCGCGAGGTCCTGCGTATCCAAAATTACACCCGGTCGATCGGTGAGCGGACGTTACTGGCCGATGTCTCGTTCGTCATCGAACGCGGCGACCGGGTGGGGATCATCGGTCCCAACGGGTCGGGTAAGACGACGTTGCTGCGGGGAATTATCGGCCACGACAACGAGTTTGACGGCAAAATCGAATTGGGTAACCGGGTTTTGCCGGGGTATTTCGATCAATATCTGGAATCGATTGTCGAGCAGGGATCGGTAATCGACCAGATCTGGGACGAACAGCCGACCTGGACAGCATTCGAGTTGCGGTCGTTTTTGGCGAAATTCCTTTTTTCGGGCGAGGATGTATTCAAACAGGTCAAGACGCTTTCCGGCGGCGAGAAAAGCCGGTTGGCGCTGGCTAAATTGATGCTCTCGGAGGCGAATTTCCTGATTTTGGATGAACCGACCAATCATCTGGATATCCCCTCCCGCGAAGCGCTCGAAGAGGCATTGGCTGAGTTTGAGGGTACCCTGATCGTCGTCACACATGATCGGTATTTCCTCGACCGGATTATCAATAAGTTGCTGGTGGTTGGAAAGCAGACGGTCAGTCAATACCTGGGCAACTATTCGGAATATCTGCGGCGTGGACCGGCATTGGCCGACAAACCGGCGGCGAAGGAACCGGCGGAAAAGCAGAGTGAATGGGAAGAACTTCGGCAAAAACGACGTGACCGGCAAAAACGCGATCGCGAACGGCAACGGCTGGAAAACCAGATTCAACAAACCGAAGCGCGGCTCGACAAGATTGATGAATTGCTCGCCGACGAGGTTGTGCAAAGCGACTGGCAGCGGCTGGCCGAACTGGGCGATGAGAAAAAGCTCCTTTATGCGCAATTGGAGACATTATACCCCCGATGGGAATCTTTTGCCGACAACCCCGATGAGGATTAAACCATGAAACCGATTTATCTCGACTATAATGCGACGACTCCGGTCGCGCCCGAGGTTGCCGCGGCAATGCGGCCGTACCTCGAAGAGCATTTTGGTAATCCCTCCAGCTCGCACTGGTACGGTGTGCAGACGAGAACGGCGGTCGATCATGCGCGCGAACAAATCGCCGTGATGTTGGGTTGCGGCGCCGACGAGGTAGTTTTCACCAGCGGCGGTACGGAGGCGAATAATTACGCCATCCGTGGGGTGGCCTGGGCTAATCAGGCCACGGGGAAACATATCATCACCTCGGCAATCGAGCATCCCGCGGTGCTGAAAGTCTGCGATTATCTTGTTGGTCGGGGGTTTTCAGTGACCCGGCTTCCGGTGGATGAGTTTGGCCTGGTCAATATCGAAGATGTAAAACAGGCGATTACTCCGCAGACGATTTTGATTACGATCATGCAGGCCAACAACGAAGTCGGCACCCTGCAGCCGATCGCCGAAATCGCCCGGTTGGCGCATGAACGGGGAATAATCATGCATACCGACGCGGCACAGGCGGCGGGAAAAATCTCGACGCGAATTGCAGACCTCGGTGTCGATCTGCTCTCGATTGCCGGACATAAGTTGTATGCACCGAAAGGGATTGGTGCGTTGTATGTTCGGGACGGGATTGCACTGGACAAGTTGATCCATGGCGCCGACCACGAACAAAACCGTCGCGCGGGAACCGAGAATGTGTTGGAGATTGTCGGCCTGGGTGCGGCCTGCGAAATCGCCGGTCGCGATCTGGAGAAAAACCGGGAACATATGCTGGCAATGCGGGATCGGTTGCATGACGGCCTTGCCGCCCGGCATGCCGACCTTCGACTAAACGGCCATCCCGAACGGCGATTACCGAATACGGCCTCATTGAGTTTTCCGCGGATCAGGGCCAATGCGCTGCTGGCGTCGATTCCCGACGTGGCGGCCTCGGCCGGGGCCGCCTGCCATGCCGACTCTATCGATGTCTCGCATGTACTGGCGGCAATGGGCGTGCCCGAGGAATATGCGATGGGGACGGTGCGGCTGTCCGTAGGCAAAATGACCACTGCTAACGACATCGACCGGGCGGCAGAGATCATCGCCGACGCGGTCGACAGGTTAAAATCGTAGGGAATTCGAGATCGAGCCGATTATTTTTTCGGCGGCATTTTGATCTGGTGCAGGCGTTCTGCCGGGGGCTGAGTGATACGCGAACAACGACTGCAGGAACCAGTGCCGTTGTCGCACGGTTTTTCACGTCTGACGGTGCGGATGAACAGGTAAATCGCACCCAGGAAAATCGTAATTACGATTAGATATTCCATCAACTTCTTTGCCTCTACCCGTCTTTCGGTCAGGATAAATACGCAACATTTTCCCTCCGCATTGAAAGGTTTTGCCGGTTGTTGACAATTTGGTTGGAACAAGACCAAAAATCATTTCGGCGGGGAGAACAGTCCGGGCCGGCAAGTGAAAAACATCACTGTTTTATGTTGACAGACAGACCGCGATCAGTGACCCTGCTATCGGGATGAGGGGTGAATGACTCGGATGTCTGCCGGTTTGAAAACCGGCACGATTCGGAGACAACGTCCGCGTCATAAATGGATTGGAAAATTCTATCGTACTGCAGGGAGGAAAGATGCGGAAAATCGCAGTTATTTTGCTGGGCCTGACTTTGCTGGTTGTCGCCGGTTGTAGTAATCCTCCGGCCAGGGAAGAAAAACAGGCGCTGGACGCACTGGATTTGGCGCGCCAGGCGAAAGCCGATATCTACGCGCCGGAAGCATTCACCGCCGCCCAGGACACGCTGGATAACGCAGTCAAAGAGCGTGAACGCCAGGATGAGAAGTTCAAGTTGTTTCGCAGTTATAGTACAGTACGGGAACAGTTTCTGCGGGCGACCGAATTGGCAAACAAATCGATCGAGTTAGCCAACGGCGAGAAGAACCGACAGTCGGGCGAGGCCTCAGCATTATTGATGACCGCGACGGCGAAAGTCGACACCTGCGCCAACCTGCTGGATATCGCCCCCTCGGCCAAAGGCGCGCGCGCCGACATCAAGATGCTGCGTGATGATCTTTCCGTACTCGCCACCGAACTCGGCGATGCGAGCACCGCGCTTTCCGGTGGTAATTTTGCGGAGTCCCGGCAGATCTCCGGTTCGATCATCATGCGAGCCGATTCGCTGAATATCCAAATTACCAGGGCGATCGAGAAAAAGAAATAACTGCGGGCTGATTCCAGACGGTTTGTGACGTTTCGTCATCGATTATCGATTTACGTCCCGGGGCGTTCAGGATGATTCGATCCGGTTTGATATTCATACTCGCGGTTTGGTTTGCGCTGTTTTGTCTGCCGAATCAAGCCCCCGGGACACGGTCGACATCGCGGTCAACAGAACCACTCCAATCCGGATCGGGCACCAAGGATTTTTCCGGGCCATATATCGTGGTCAATGCCCCGGTCGGTTCGATCATTCTGCGTACGGCGGATAGTGTATTGCTGGAAGCCCCCTGTTCGGCCGGACCACCTGCCTGTTATCGTGATCCGTCGACCGGGCGGGTTTGGAATTTTTCCACACCCAGCGGGTTATTCTCAGTCAAAAGAATGGCCGAAAATCCAATCTGGCGCAAGCCGGATTGGGCATTCCTGCAAAATGGGCTGACGCCGCCGACCAATCCGGAAGACCGGCTGGCGGCAAATGAGCTGGGTGATTATTCGCTCGATTTGGGAGATGGATTATATATTCACGGGACTTTGTATACCCGGCTACTGGGAATGAATGTGACACATGGGTGCATCCGGGTCGGGGACGAGGCCCTCGAACAGATCTACCGCACAGTGGCGATCGGCACACCCGTGTTTATTATGGGAACCGCCGTAACTCAGGCCCCGGGAAAGGTCATTATTGACCGGGCCGAAAAAACTGTACGGTTTGCTGTCGAGGGCTTGACTGTCTGGCAAGCCGATGTCCGTCACGAGCGGTATGAGTCGGACGCCCGGGCGCAAACCCGGAACGACACAGTCACGTACCGGCATTTCTTCTCCGGGGAAGAGGTGTTCAGTGAGCGCGAGATAAGCGTGGTCGGCGAAGAACTCGGCATTGCTCCGGAAATCCTGCAACGGACATACCCGGGCAAAGCGGTAATCATCCTCGCTGACGGACGGAGAATCGAAATTGTCAGCGACGCCACGCCCAATCGACGTTTACGGTTGGATAATTTTTGTTTCGATTTGATGGAGTCGGTGTTTTCACCGTTCCCCCGTCGGCAAAGCCGGATCGAGTTGACCCCGGAAGATGCGCTTACTTTCTATATCCTGGCACAGCCCGGACGAGAAGTGAGTGTCAGACCATAGTATGCCCCACTTGCCAATCATGCTTCCCTGTCGTAGATTCTCACCAGGCCGAAAAGACAAAATCGGCTGTTGAATCGACCACAAACCGGAGTTGGCCATAGATGACGTTGAACCAATCAGATCGACCGGTGCGCGTGCGTTTTGCTCCCTCGCCGACCGGGCACCTGCATGTCGGCACGGCGCGGACCGGTGTATTTAACTGGCTGTTTGCCCGGCAAACCGGCGGGACATTCATCCTGCGCCTGGAAGATACCGACCGGGTTCGCTCCAAGGATGAATTCGTCGATTCTATTGTCGAGTCAATGAAATGGCTCGGCCTGGATTGGGATGAGGGGCCAATCTTCCAATCGCAACGGCTGGAACTTTATCAGGAAGCGGCCGACAAACTGCTCCATTCAGGCAAAGCGTATCGTTGTTTTTGCACCGCCGAAGAACTGGAGACGATGCGCAACGAGGCGATGGCTGCCGGGCGCAATCCCCGGTATGACAGCCGCTGCCGCCGGCTGACCGACGAACAACGGGAAAAACTTGCCGCCGAGGGACGCGCCGGCGTGTTGCGGATTGCCATCCCCGAAACGGGCGTGACCTCATATGAAGACCTTGTCCTGGGGAAATTACAGAAGGGCAATGATGAACTTGATGATTTTGTGATTTTGCGCAGCGATCGCACCCCGACGTACAATTTTGTCTGCGCAGTCGATGACGCCGAGATGAAGATATCCCACGTGATCCGGGGCAACGATCATATCACCAATACATTCAAGCAAATCCTGGTCTATGATGCGCTCGGCCTGGAACCGCCGGCTTTCGCCCACCTGCCATTAATTTTGGGAAAAGATAAAAAGAAAATTTCCAAGCGCAAGGGTGCGGTCTCGGTGATCGATTTCAAGGCCGAGGGGTACCTTGCCGAGACAATGGTCAATTTCCTCGCGCTGTTGGGCTGGTCGCCCGGCGATGATCGGGAATTCATGCCGGGCCGGGAGTTGATTTCGGCATTCAGTCTTGAACGAGTCACCTCGGCCAACCCGGTGTTCGATCCGGATAAACTGGCCTGGCTCAATGGCGAGTATATCCGGGCGATGGATGACAACAAGCTGCTGACCTTGCTGCAACCGCTGATTATGGAATCCGGGCTGGCCACCCGGCTGGAAATCGAAAGCCGCTGGCACTGGATGCTCAAAATCGTCGCCGCACTCAAAGAGCGAATGCGCTTACTCACCGACTTTCTCGAACTCAGCGGTTACTTTTTCCGGGGCGAATTGACCTATGACCCGAAGGGTGTCAAAAAACATTTTCATGGTGAGGACGCCGTCGAGAATCTGGAAGCCCTCCAGACGGCCTTCGCCGCAATACCGGAAAACCGGTTCAATAAAGAATCGTCTGAGCATGCTCTGCGATCACTGGCTGAAGAACGCGGGCTAAAAGTCGCAAAATTTATCCACCCGCTCCGCCTGGCGCTTTCGGGGACAACCAAAGGTCCGGGAATGTTCGAGATTACCGAGATCCTTGGCCGGGAAACTTGCCTGGAACGCATCAACCGGGCCATTGCGTTTATCAAAACGAACCCGCCGTCATGACACCGCTTGAATCACCAGAGCCACTGGCCGCCCGGATGCGACCGCTTGACTGGGATGAGTTTGTCGGGCAGGAACATTTAGTCGGTGAGGGCAAACCGCTGCGACAGGCGATCGACGAGGGCCGGGTCGGCTCGATGATTTTCTGGGGTCCGCCCGGGTCGGGCAAGACAACACTGGCCCATATCATCGCCGCAAAAACCAAGTCCGATTTCATCTTTTTCTCGGCGGTTCTCTCCGGGGTGAAACAAGTCCGGGAAGCAGTTGAACGGGCGAAGAAACGGCTGGCTTTCGATGGCGGCCGGACGATTCTCTTTGTTGATGAAATCCATCGGTTCAATAAGGCGCAGCAGGATGCTTTCCTGCCGCATATCGAGGCCGGGACGATTATCTTAATCGGCGCCACGACAGAGAACCCGTCGTTTGAAATCATCCCCGCGCTGCGGTCGCGTTGTCGGGTCTACTCACTGCGGCTGTTGACCACCGAGCAGTTATCAACAATCATCGCGCAGACATTAAGTAACAAAGATGACGGTTACGGCGGGCAAAAAATTAAACTCGCGGGAAAATTAGACCGGACTATAGCGATGTTTGCCAACGGCGACGCCCGTCGCGCCCTGGCCATCCTGGAAGCGGCGGTGACCGCCAATCGGGAACGACTCGACGCCGGTGAGACAGTCGAAATCGACCGGGCGCTGATTGAAGATATTGTTCAGCAAAAAACCGAGTTGTATGATAAATCAGGCGAGGAACATTTCAATTTAATCTCGGCACTGCACAAGAGTCTGCGCGGCTCCGACCCGGACGCGTCGCTGTATTGGCTCTACCGGATGTTGCGCGGCGGTGAGGACCCGCTCTATCTCGCCCGCCGATTGGTGCGGTTTGCCACGGAGGATATCGGGCTGGCCGACCCCCAGGCGCTGGGCGTATCGCTGGCGGCAAAGGACGCCTTTCATTTTTTGGGTGCGCCGGAGGGTGAATTGGCCCTGGCCCAGGCGGTGGTCTATCTGGCCACAGCGCCAAAAAGTAATTCGTTGTATGCCGCCGAGGCAAAAACCTGCGCGGCTATTGCCCGGCATCCGTCGTTGCCGGTACCGCTTCATCTGCGCAATGCGCCGACCGGGCTGATGAAAGCCGAGGGATACGGTGAGGGATATTTATATCCGCACAATCATCCCGACGCGACAGTCAATCAAGAGTATCTTCCCGAGGGGTTGGACACCACGGAGTTCTATACGCCGAAACAGTATGGATTTGAGCGGGAGATTCAGAAACGCCTGGACTGGTGGAAAAAACGGCGGGCGCGTGATAAAGATTCTGACAATTAGTCGACCGGGCATTTGATGATAAATTTAATTGGGAACCCGGTCGATGAATTAATCGTAAGTAAAAAAATGTTGTGGCACATTGATGATATCCGTAGATTCAACCAGTGCGAAACGGGGCTTGAATCACCGGACTGTGCGCACAAGGGAGATATTTGATGGCGCTGTTTGAAAAACACCCAGAGGGCGAAGAGGTCCCGGTAACGCGGGGGGACAAATTGAACACAGTAATCGGTAAAGACTCGGTTTTTAACGGCACACTTGAAGTGACCGGCACACTCAGAATCGACGGCACGATCAAAGGTGAAGTCACTGTCTCCGATACAGTTTCGGTAGGCGCCACGGGAACGGTCGAGGCCACGGTCAAGACTAAAAATGCAATAATCTCGGGAACTATTCGCGGCAATATTCACGCTACCGAAAAGATTGAACTTCAAGCAAAATCAGTCATTTACGGTGATATTGTCACCAAAGCACTGGCGATTGAACAAGGCTCGGTCTTCCAGGGCCATTGTAATATGGGAACAAAAGAATCTGCACAATCTTCCCTTCCAATCACTCCGGCACCTAAAGCGGCGATAGTATCAGCCGACAAAAAGAAATAGGGCGAAACTCTGTTGCACTTGGTGCGCCCGTGTTGAAAAAATGAACAACGATGTGGAAAATCCAGTAATCAGTTGAGCGCCAATTTGTTAGATAAAATCGTTAACGCGCTCATTGAACGGTTATCCACAATTCCTCGACAATATTCGAGGAAAAATCTGTCAACGACTGTCGGCGGAATAAGGTGACGAATCTACATTTGCCCCTCATTGGGACCGCCCTGTTTGCAACGGGACTCCTAACTCTATTCTACCTTCTCTTTCACCTGGCGTGGAGTTTGTATGTCGCCGATGAGCGCACACTCCCCTCGCGACGTAAACGCGTTGGCTTGTATCGGCTTGTTGCAATGTTGATTTCGCTTATCCTGATTTTCGCCGGACAATTATCATTCTGGTTTTCCAGTCAATTACGCAATTATACCGCGATCCAACCGAAGACACCGTTATGCACGCTCGACATCTACACGCCGGCCGATCACCTTCCCCGCTTGATTTATTCCACGCTTAATGCAAATGGCAATGAACTGGTCGAGGTGTTTCCGATGCGCGATTCTCGGATGCGGGTCACCGGTGAGATTATCGATTGGCCGGAATGGCTAAAGAAATTCGGCGCCGAGCGGTATTTCAAACTGACCGGCGTGGAGTTTGTGGATATTGGTGAGTGGGGCGACACCTCCGCGACATTTTCAATTGCGATCCATCGCGGCTCAATGCCGATTTACCGGCGGCTTTCCGGCTGGCCGAGCAGACTCTCCCTGGCCTCGACAAAAACGGTCCACACACCGATTCTTACCGCCGATACCAATACCGCATACAACGTCGTACTGCGCAACGACCACCTCGTGCTGGAATAGCACGATTCACGATATATCTTATCCCGCCAGTTTGACGAATTTATCCACATCGACCAAAATGCGGTCGAGTGCACTTTTCCAGAAATCCTCTTTGGTCAGATCGACACCGAGATGTTTCTGCGCCAGGTCTTCGGAATCCATCCGGCCGGTATCGCGGAGCAAGGCCTTATACCCATCGGCGAAGGCGGGACCTTCGGCCTTGGCGCGATCATAGATCCCATTAGAAAAAAGATAGCCGTAGGTGTACGGGAAATTATAGAACGGTTGTGCGGTCAGGAAAAAGTGCAGCTTCGTGGCCCAGAACAGTTCGTGATAACCATCGGGGTCAAGCAAATCACCAAAGGCCTTCTTCTGGGCCTCGACCATAATCGCCGAGAGATCGCTCCGGCTCACCATCCCGTTTTTGCGTCGCCCGTAAAACTCAAGGTCGAACAGATACCGCGCATGGATGTTACACATGAAAGCCAGCGCGTTGGTCAGTTTCTGGTCGAGTAACATCAGCCGGGTATCGTGATCGTCGCTTTGTTCGAGTGCAGCATCGGCAACGAGCAATTCATTGAATGTCGAGGCACCCTCGGCGATATTTAGCGCATAGTGAGTGGCGAAATATTCCTCGTTGCGCAACGTCCAGCTATGCCATGAATGTCCTAACTCGTGCGCCAGGGTCCGGAGACCCGTGTAACTCGGCGAGTAGGTCATAAAAATCCGGGTCTGGCGAACATCACCGAAGCTGGTGCAATACCCGCCCGCCCGCTTGCCCGGCCGGTCTTCGGCCTCGACCCAGCGTTTGTCCAGCGCCATGCGGGAGAAATCGGCCATCTCCGGGGAGAATGTGCGCAGGTTATCGACAATAAAATCGCCGGCATACTCGAAAGTGAGTTTTTCTTTGCTCTCACCCACCGGGGCATTCTGGTCATACCACATAAACCGGTCGGCTCCGAGGAGTTTTTTCTTGGCCTCGATATATGGTTTAAGCCGATTGACTTCCCGCGAGACTGCCCCCCACATCGCTTCGAGCGATTCCTGTTTGGTACGGCAGAGAATGAGCGGTTCTTTAAGGATTGAATCCCAGCCACGGCGTTTATATAATGCCAGCCGGAATCCTGCCTGCGAATTGAGCGTCATCGCCGCCAGATCGGCCATCGGCTGCCACATGGTGTTTATCGCCTCAAATGCCTGCTGTCGAACGGTGCGGTCGGGACTACTCATTTTGTTGGAAATCTGGCCGAACGATAATTGCTCGGTTTTGCCGTCGGCATTGACAAAATCCGCCCGTAAACCACCCGACATTTTTTCATAGAGCCGGTTCCAGCCATGATATCCCTCGACCGCCAAATCGTTGATCAACGATTCCTGTTCGAGCGGTAGTTTCTCCCGGGCGACCAGGCGCATTTCATCCAGTGAAAAGCGGATGGCCTGCATCTTGTCGTCGGCAAAAAGTAACTCCCAGCAATCATCAGGTTGGGCGGCAGCGAGTGATTCGAGGCCGGTCATCAAATTGGCGTACACGGCATAATCAGAAGCCAGGTCGACCTCGGCCTGCTGGGCGTCACGGTCGTCGACATTGGCGCTGGTCAGACAGTGGGCGAAAGAATAGGCATGACGGACGTGCTCGCCGATTCGTTGTAATTGATTAATCAGAGCCGACCAGGCCACGCGGTTCGATTCAGTCAACTTTTCGGGCAGAACGGCGATCTCTTTTTCGGCGGCGGCCAGTTCGTCTTTGAGTTGTCCTCGGAAGGCGACAAATTCCGGTGAGGCACAATCGCCGGGAAAAATCGGTTCGAGGTCCCAGGTCGGGTCGGTGGCGGTGGCGGTATTCATTGACGTATTCCTCTATTTTGGTAATTTAGCGTTCAGGTTTAGCCGGTGATCGTAATGACTCAGTTGTTAATTTATTCGATTTTTTTACAGCCGGAACTTCTCGCCGAGGTAAATTCGTCGCGCCTCCGGATCGTCGGCCAGGTATTCAGATGTCCCGGATTTGAGAACCCGGCCGTCACACATAATATAGGCCCGGTCGGTAATCGACAGGGTCTCGCGCACGTTATGATCGGTAATCAGGATCCCCAGACCTTTCTCCCGCAGGCGGGCGATGATTCCCTGGATATCCTCAACGGCGATGGGATCGATACCCGCAAACGGTTCATCGAGCAACATGAATTTCGGCTCGGAGACCAGGGCACGAGAAATTTCGACCCGCCGCCGCTCCCCACCGGAAAGTTGATAGCCATAGGATCCGGCAATCTGTTCGATATTCAAATCGGTAAGGAGTTCATTGAGACGGTTCTGGCGGCGCGCGCGCGGAATACTCTTTTGCATTTCGATGATCGAGAGGATATTATCCGCCACGGTCATCCGGCGGAAAACCGAGGCCTCCTGCGGGAGATAGCCGATGCCCCGCTGCGCCCGGCGATACATCGGCAGCTTGGTGATTTCGGCGCCGTCAAGGTAAACACGGCCGGAATCGGGCCGGATAAAGCCGGTAGTCATATAAAATGTGGTGGTCTTCCCCGCACCATTAGGCCCAAGCAATCCGACCACCTCACCGCCGTTGACCTCAATTGAAATCTGATCGACAACCCGGCGGTGACGGTAGGTTTTGACCAGTTTGTCAGTCACCAGGGAGTGGCCGCCATTGGATTGTCGTTCGCTATTCTCCGCCACGATAATACTCCTGCATCCGGAGGATTATTATAGTCCCCGGCAAATCTTTAGACAATCGAATTCGGTCATTGACAAACGTGGGTCGGGAATACGATACTAAACCGGTATTGAATTTTGGCTGTCAGGTTGAAAGATGTCATTTGGGACTGAGATACAACAGGCCTTTACCAATCATCCCGGGCGAGATACGCTGGCCGCCGAGCGGACCCGCTTGGCCAATGACCGGACTTTTCTCGCCTATCAACGCACAGCATTGACCCTGTTTGTCGCCGGGCTGACATTTATCCGCTTTTTCAACAATTTTATCATCGGGTTGATCGGCTGGCTATTCCTGCCCGCCGGGCTAATCACGGTTGCCCTGGGCATCTACCGTTACCGCCAAACACGCAACAATATCCGCGAAACGCTGGGAAATTCCTCACGTCCGCCGCAAAAATAGTTGTTGGCAATCGTTTAATTGGATGATTCCTCATCCGATGTGCTTGCCTTTTTATTCTGACTTGTTATATTCTTATCAAGTTTGTTAGTACCAACCAGATTACTGCGGGAAGGTCAACGGGGTCATTAATTTTAGCGATCCAGCGGGGTAGATATGTTTAAGCGGTCGATAATCTTGTCGATATTGGCGGCTTCTCTGGCCGTCATGGGTTTTGGCTCGTCAAATGTCACCTATGCCGATAATGAGCCGGCGTGTTTTCCGGTGGTGCGGCTGGATTCGGTGGCGGTACTCTCCGGATTGAACGCAACGGTGACCGTGACCGTGGAACGTATGCCCCATGTCGGCGGGATGGACCTGGTCTTGTGCCTCGATCCCACGATGCAATTTCTCGCTGCTGAGCCGCTCGGAGCCGTAGCCGATTGGGAATACTTCACCTTTCGGATGTCTGAAGAGGACACCTGTGGTGGTGGCTGCCCCAGGGAACAAATCCGCCTGATTGGGATTGCCGATATGCCGGATGGCAAGGATCCGGACCCGGCGGTATATCTTCCGAATGGCCCGATTGTCAAACTGATCTTTGGGACACCGGCAGATTTGGACTATATCTGCGACTGTTTTGACCTGCGCTGGTGCTGGTTCGACTGCGGGAACAATGCATTTTCCTCGCCGCAGGGGGAATCATTGTTTGTGGCTTATAATATCGATGCAATGTTGCCCGACGGGAAATGCCTGGAGACCGGCCAGCCGATCATTCCCTCGGTCAGGTTCATGAACGGCAAGATTTGTATTCTTCCGCCGCCGGATGGCCCCGGTGGGGAAAATCATGGTGATTGCAACGCCGACGGCGCGATCGACCTGGCGGATATCGTCTACTGGCTTGATTATGTTTTCCACGGAGGGCCGGAGCCTCTGGGAGATCATTTCTGTTCCGGACCCTGCCGGGCTGATTTCAATTGTGACGATCGGGTCAATGCCGCCGATATCGCGGCGTTGGTCAAGTTCGTTTTGCATCAACCGATGCTACACCCCTGTGCACCGAAATGTCCGTAGCCACAAAACCGACTTTTTCTTAAACCACCTGTTAGTTAGTCAGTTATCCGGGCGGCAAAACCGTCGACCGGTGACAATATCTTTGCCATTGGGGGCTTGCTTTCAGTCGGTTGGGTGCCGTACATAGTAATAGTTTCGGGGCAAGGGTATGACCGGTACGGGTCGGTGATCAAGTCCGTACCCCGACCGGCAAAATACCTGGAACATGCGGAACACTCGGGTGTGGTTTTGTATGGCGATGGCCGCGGAAATCGGGGATTATGAAACTGCGATAGACGCCACAACCGGATCGCGCACACAAATGGAGTAGAGGATATGAGTCGAGCTTTGGTAATGATAGACGGCAACGAGGCCGCTGCCCATTCGGCCTTTATGACCAATGAAGTAATCGCCATCTACCCAATCACCCCGTCATCACCGATGGGGGAATTTTCCGACCAATGGGCAGCGCAGGGTCATAAGAACATCTGGGGCGCGGTCCCCACGGTGGTCGAGATGCAAAGCGAAGGCGGCGCCTCCGGCGCGTTGCATGGTTCGTTGCAGGGGGGGGCGCTCACGACGACATTTACCGCCTCGCAGGGCCTTTTGTTGATGATCCCCAATATGTACAAAATCGCCGGTGAACTGACCTCGACGGTGATCCATGTCGCCGCGCGGTCAATCGCCGCGCAGGCCTTGTCGATTTTTGGCGATCACTCGGACGTGATGGCAACCCGCCAGACCGGATTCGCCCTGCTGGCTTCCAACAGCATCCAGGAAGTGATGGATTTTGCCCTGCTGGCCCAGGCGGCCACCCTCGAATCGCGAGTGCCGTTTTTGCATTTCTTCGATGGATTCCGCAGTTCGCACGAAGTGATGAAAGTCGAGGAACTTACGCAGGACGATGCCCGCGCAATGATCGATGAGGAGCTGGTGCGCGCTCATCGTCTTCGCGCCCTCTCCCCCGACCGGCCCTTCATTCGTGGGACGGCACAGAACCCCGATGTCTTTTTCCAGGCGCG
>JAJRUJ010000044.1 GCA_024277855.1 Candidatus Zixiibacteriota bacterium | reverse complement strand
TCCAGTTGTGATGAATTCGAGCAGGTCATCGGTCCGGTTGAGCAGCTTGTTGACTGACTTCGCGGGGTTTCCACGCGATTCCGGTCATATTCTCGCTGGGACTTGCAGCCGATATTCAGGCCAGTGGGATGACGATAAAAACGGCGACATCCCAGATTGCATGGGAGAGGATTACTCCGACCAGCGAACCGTTTTGACGATACTGCCAGCCCCAGACCAGTCCACAGACAAAAGCCGCCAGGACCAATACTGGATTACCCGCCCAGAGATGAACCAGCGCATAGATTGCCGCGCCGAAAACCAATCCCACATTCGGACAGGTTGCGCGAATAAAATATTTTTGCACCAGTCCCCGCCAGAAAATCTCCTCGGCCGGGGCAATGATGATAATTAATAGAAGAGTAATCGCCCAGGTCGGTAAAGCGGCCTTGGTGTTGTAGACTGCGCCGATATAATCTCCCGACACCGGCGAAATTGTCCGGAGGACGATCCCGCCAAGATAGAAGATCAGGTACAAGAAAACCGCGCTGAGCAACCCAAGCAGGATGTCATGTGCTGAGAAGCGAAATTCTCGGCGAAGTTCGCCTCGATTGACCCAGAGAGAAAGCGCCGAAAGGCAGACCCCGGCGATAGTCATCTTCCACCAGAAATTCCACCAATCGATGCCGAAAATCCAGCCCCAGAAACAGACCGCCAAAAAGACGGCCGTCAGCAACGGCCATAATGAAGTCGGAGATTGTCCGCCGGTAGCAGACGATGGTGCCGCGTCGCTCATTTGCCTCTCAAATAAACCGGGCCAACAGCAGACTGATGCACAACAGCAATCCAAACGCCATATGCAACTGCGCGGTGGCCACGTCCATCATCGCCAGTGCAGCGCTCTTACCATCGGTTGATTGATGGAACGTTTTCATGTTCTTGATGCCCAGCGGAAGGGCGAGAAACACCAACAGTGACCAGGGTGGGAGGACATCGGTGAGGGCCATCACCACCACCAGCACAAATGCGGTCAGGATCATAAGGTCATAGAGTAATGTCGCCGATTTTTTGCCCAGGGCAATGGCGATCGTCTTGATATCTGCTGCGCGATCGTCGGTGATATCGCGAATATCGTTAGCATGCAGGATTGCCGCGACTAAAAAGGAAATCGGCAGCGAGAACAACACAACATTCCAGTCAAACGGCCGGTTTTGAACCAGATACCCGCCCAGAACCATCAGCACACCCATCATGATGAACACGCCGATCTCGCCGATTGCATGGTATTTATAATTGAATGGTCCGGCGGTGTAGAAAAATCCGCCGATAAACCCGGCTACACCGAGCGCCAAAATCGGCCAGCCGGCCTGCGTGACCAGGTACAGGCCGAGCACAATACCCAGCACAAACGAGACAATCCCCCCGCGAAATACCTGGCTGGGTTTCAGCAGCTTGGCGACCAGGACGCCGGATGAGCCATAGGTTCCTTCGCGGTCGACCCCTTTTTTATAATCGTAATAGTCGTTGACCAAATTGGTGCCGGTGTGAAACAGTACTCCGGCGAGTATCGCCAGCACAAAATTAGGCCAGTTGACCGGCCCCGAACTGAAAGCCCACAACCCGCCCAGGGCGACAGGGATTACCGATGCCGTGTAGGAAAACGGCCGCGCGGCCCGAAACCATAAGGCCATTTTTCCTGATTTTGCCATTAAAAACTCCCTCCTATCGTGCGCTGATAATATCCCAATCCCTTCCGGATGTCAACGGTCTCTGTCCTGGACGGATTTTGCGCCCGACCCGCTCTCAAGTCTGTGTTACGAATCTTGTCGGAAAATGTGTGACTCCGATACTTGCCGGTTAGTTTCCGTAGCCCGTCCGGAGCGACGTCCGCGAGGCGGGCAAGCCTGACCTCACGGGGTGCGGTAGGGACACAGACAATCGAATTATGACCGCAACTCAAAGAAACTACACTCATGCACCCGGCGGGGGCCACGCCAAACCCGCTCAGGGGTGGAATGAACCGTCGGCATGGCCGGCGCGTTGCGAAAACGATTTTCAAGGAGTCCCATATCGCCTGAGTGGAACTGCAGGTTTACGAATAATCGAGATACTATTATTCTTGCGAAAGCCCCTGAAGGGCACAGGACCGGAATCCCGTTTGTTTTTAATTGTGCGCCGACACCCGTACTCCCATGTCGCCTATGGTTTTACCGGCAATACGCTCCTTTCTGCCGAGCCAACCCGACGACTTAAAATCCAATTCCCCGATCTTTTGACAGCCCGTCCGTCAATTAGGGCAAACCAATCCTTGACATTGCCGGTACAATGCGCCAAATACCGCTTTTGTTTGACGGAAAAACAAGAGTATGGCACAGGCCATGACAGCATAGTCAACAGAGCAAATATCGCGCACATCGGCGGGCCGGATATCCGGCGGGTCGCCGCTTTTTTTGAATGCAACTCGGAGATAACAGTTTCACCTATTCCGGTCTATCCGGAGGAGCTATGATCACCAAAGAAGAGGCGCTGCGCTACCACAGCCGTGGGCGCAAAGGGAAAATTGAAGTCAACTCCACCAAGCCATGTGTGACTCAGCTTGACCTGTCGCTGGCCTACACACCGGGCGTAGCCGAACCCTGCTGGGTCATCGAAAAAGATCCAAACGCAGTGTTTGAATATACCGCTCGCGCTAATCTGGTAGCAGTTGTCACCAACGGCACCGCCGTCCTTGGCATGGGCAATATCGGCCCGCTGGCCGGCAAGCCGGTGATGGAGGGCAAAGCAGTCCTGTTTAAACGCTTCGCCGATGTCGATGTCTTCGATATCGAGCTGGATACGCTTGATCCTGATGAGATCATCAACATCGTCAAAAAAATGGAGCCGACTTTCGGCGGCGTGAACCTCGAAGATATCAAGGCCCCGGAATGTTTTTATATCGAGCGCAAGCTCAAAGAAATAACCGACATTCCGATTTTTCACGACGACCAACACGGTACCGCGATTATCTCGGGCGCGGCCCTGCTCAACGGCTGCGAGATCACCGGGAAAAACATTGAGGATGTACGCGTTGTTGTCAACGGCGCCGGGGCGGCCGGGATCGCCTGTGCCGACCATTATTGCGCGTTGGGGGTGAAGCGGGAAAATATCATCCTCTGCGACTCCAAAGGCGTTGTTTACAAGGGCCGCGAAGAGGGGATGAACGAGTATAAGGCCGAATTCGCCGTCGATACAAAAGCACGCACGCTCAGCGAGGCGATGAAAGGCACCGATATTTTCCTCGGAGTCTCGGTCGCCAACATTGTTTCGCAGGATATGGTGCGCTCGATGGCCGATCATCCCATGATTTTTGCGATGGCCAATCCCGATCCGGAAATCACCTATCCTGAGGCCAAAGCCGCGCGCAAAGATGTAATTATGGCCACCGGTCGTTCGGACTATCCCAACCAGGTGAACAATGTCCTCGGCTTCCCGTTTATCTTCCGTGGCGCGCTCGATGTCCGCGCAACCGGAATTAACGACGCGATGAAAGTAGCCGCAACCAACGCACTGGCGCAACTGGCCAAGGAAGAGGTCCCCGAATCGGTGATCTCCGCCTATGGCGGCCAGCCGTTTAATTTCGGTCCCGATTATATCATCCCCAAGCCGTTCGATTATCGTGTTCTCTTGTGGGAAGCCAAGGCCGTGGCGCTGGCGGCAATGGAATCCGGTGTCGCGCGACTTACGGTCGACCCCGAAGAATACTCGGCGCAACTCGAAGCGCGGCTCGGGCGGGCACAGTCGGTGATGCGCTCGGTGATCTCATCGGCCCGTCTTCATCCGAAACGGATTGTCTTCCCCGAAGGTGAAAACAAGCGGATCATGCGCGCCGCCGCGCGGATCAAGAAAGACGATATCGGCAAGCCGATTTTGCTGGGTGACCCGGATATCATCAACAAACGCGCCGCGGATCTCAAAATCAATCTCAACGGCATCGAGTTGATCGACCCGCGCAAGTCGGGAAAATCCGCCGAATACGCGGGCGAATTACACAAATTGCGTCACCGCCGGGGTGTGACCCTGCTGGATGCGCAACGCAACATCGAGTACTCGTTGTATTACGGGTTGATGATGGTACATCAAGGCGATGCCGATGCCTATGTCGCCGGCGCAACCCTGCACTACCCCGATGTCCTCCGGTCGGTCTTACAGGTTTTTCCGAACAAAAACCCCAATGACCGCGTTGCCGGGATGAACATGGTCCTGTTGAAAGACAAGGTACTGTTCTTTGCCGATACGACAGTCAATATCAATCCGACCGCCGACGAATTGGCGCATATTGCCGTCAGTTGCGCGCAACAGGTCAGGAAGTTTGGGGTCACGCCGAAATTAGCGGTGCTTTCTTTTAGCAATTTCGGGTCGGTACCCGGTGAGCTTGGCGCCAAAATGCGTGAAGCCGTCCGGATAATTCATGAGCTGGCACCGGAACTTGAAGTCGATGGTGAAATGCAGGCCGACACAGCCCTCGACGCCGATCTTCGCGAGAAGACCTATCCGTTCGCCGAGTTGACTGCCAACGCCAATGTCCTGATATTCCCCGATCTTCAGTCGGGCAATATCGGCTATAAACTCCTGCAGAAACTGAGCGACGCTGAGATTATCGGCCCGCTTTTAGTCGGCGTCGAAAAACCGATCCAGATTTTGCAGGTCGGTTCCTACGCGGTGCGTGACATTGTTCACCTCGCCGCATACGCCGCGATGGAAGCCCAGGGTGAATTCAAGCAGGAGATCCTCAACGGCACTATCGCCGAAGACGAGTAAGCCGATATTACATTTTTTGGCATCACCCAACCCCCGAAGCAACCACTTCGGGGGTTTTTGTATCTTGCGCCCTGCCGGGCGCACCCACTTGGAGGTGAAAGTCCTCTACAGACCCGACAGGGCCACGCTGGCCGATACTTGGTTGTTGGAGTACCATGGAAAAGGGCCACATCCCGGGCAAGTACCGTTGCGGGACAATGCCAATGCGATTTTTGTCGAAATTGCGCACTTGGCCAAAGAAAAAATGCTGGACTTGAACGTATAGAAAGAAGCGGGGGCAGGTCAAGTTTGACTATGACAACAGAAGAAACCGCGGATAGAAGTTTATAACGTGACAGGATGGCGCAATAAAGTAGCGAAGCAGTATCGATGTCTGCTTACAGTCGTGGCACTCAATGTGCCAATAATCTACGCAATTCTTCTGTTCGACACGAGACGTGTCGATTTTGCTGCTGTGACGTGGCTTTATTTTTCATGCGTCGTTACCGGCTACTACGTTTTGCCGATTCTGCTGGTCATCACACTTATATATTTTTTGTTTCTCCCGGTCAGAAAGTTGGCAATCATTTCAATCGGAGCAATCATCACGATGTTCGTCTACTATCTCCTCATAGATAGCCTGACTTATAACATCACTAAGATTCACATCGATTTCTTTTGGCTCGAATGGATAATCAATGACTATCAGGGTATTGGCCTACCGTCTTCCACACTCCGTATGGCGCTGTTGGGCCTACTCGGAATGATCATAGTTGAATTAAGTATCTTCATCGTGGCGCGGAGAGTCAAAAAACCGAAGTATCTGATATTGAGCTTTACTCTGTTCACCGCACTGACCTTTGGCGTTAACCAGTACGCCTATGCAGTTGCTTACCAGAGGAATGATATACGGATCACAAGTCTTACTCCTAACCTTCCAGCCTATATTCCCATTACTTCTCACAAGAACGCTGTAAAGTACGGAGGGCTCCTGCCTATCGGAGAAAACGAGTCCAGTGGCACAACCAGTGAATGCCAAAGCTCGCTGAATTACCCCCTCAGCACCATGAAGTACAATATTCCACCCGACACAGAGTTACCTAACATCGTCATTGTCTTCCTGGAAAGCTGGCGTTTTGATATGATGAATGAAGAGGTGACGCCGAACATCTTCGCTTTCTCTAAGAGATCGTCTGTTTTTCTCAGACATTTCTCTTCTGGTAATTCAACCGTAGCGGGAACCTTTGGCTTATTCTATGGACTTCATCCTACTTATTGGACAGCAGTAAAAGCTAATAACGTTCTGATCGATAATCCTGTTTTTATTGATGTGCTCAAAGAGAACCACTATGACTTTGGCATCTTCGCCAGGTCAAATTTCAAACGCCACAAGATCAAAGACGCAGTTTTTCGCGGTATTGAAGTTCACGAATCTTTCGCCGGTCAAACAAAAGTAGATCAAGACAGTGACATGACCCGGCAAGTCATCTCATTCATACGCGAACAACACCGCAATCGTAATCCATACTTTGCCTTTGCCTTTTTTAAGGCAAATCACTTCCCTTACAGCTATCCGAAAGAAGACTCCGTTTTTCTTCCGGCCAAAGATATCAATCTAATGTCTACTGGTGATGATACCGATCCTGTGTATTATCGAAATGATTATATGAATTCAACTTATTATGTAGATCGGCTTATAGGTGAGATTATTCAACAATTAGATTCACTCGGAGACTTGGCAAATACAGTTGTTATAATCACTACTGATCATTCGGAGGAGTTGAACGATAACCGGGCTAACTACTGGGGTCATGGAAGTAATTTCAGCAAATATCAAACTATGGTTCCACTGGTGCTCTATTCTCCTGGTCAGGAACCACAACAAATTGAATATGCGACATCCCATATTGATATCGTGCCGACTCTACTTCAGGAATTCTTCGGTTGTACGAATGACATCGGGGATTACAGTAACGGGAGAAACTTGTTTGAGAGGCAAACAGAGTTACGCCCTTTCATCATCGGCAGTTATGTTAATCATGCTTTTGTCATTGGAGATAATGTCTTTGAGATATATCCCATGTACACAAAGAAGTACAAGTTGTATGACATCAAAATCCAAGCGTCTGCGCCTCCGGTGATCTCCCTGAAAGTAATTAAGGAAGAAATGACACGCTTCTATCATGATAAGGATACAGGAGTAAACTCCCCTGGCAAGTTGACACTTGAAAAGTAGAGGCCTGTATAACCGGGAGTATAGGTTACAAGATTAAACCGGGGACGCGGGTAGCGTGATTCGGGTTTTCTGTTTCATTGTATTCGATTTGGGGGGGGCAGGAAGAATGATCCGGTGGTTTTTATCATCATAAATTGCCAATCTTATTCCTCCCAATATGATCTGTCATTGGCGACCAACGATTGCGTAAAATGCAATGTCCTCGGGGACCAGTGTTCTGGCTGGAGCGGCCCTGACCAAAGGGTACTCTTGAAAACCGGCCGCTGAAAGGCACAGGCGGTCAGAGTTTACAAGCGCGTTCCACAGCGTTACTGGCTGCGAGTTGTATTCTCATCTATCGAAGGGTGTATTCGTCAACTGCGCCCGCAATAACAGAAAAAGGTACGAAGCGCAAATGCCGGGGGTTTTTGCGTCTTTGAGAATCAGCATTATGTCATGTTGGCGGCTGGTGTACAAACTCATGCGCCAACAATACGTTTGTCGGAAATGGTAACTCCATCACATTGTATCAATTTTGCGAGCAATTTGCCGGCATCGTCCGGACGATCAGGAGCGAATCCTCACGCGTCCCGCCCAATGCAGGATTTCGCGGAAGGACGGTTCTTTGCCGTACATCAGGATGCCCAACTGAAATACTTTGCCGGCGATTAACCGCATGAGCCAGATCGAAAACGCCAGCAGAAGGAGGGCCAGGATAATCTCCAGCGGGGTCACCTCGGTCAGGACCAGCCGGGCCGACAGGACGGCCGGTGAGGTGATCGGGATGACCGTGAGGATCTTCATTAACACCGTATCGGGGTTGACCAGCGCCTTAAACGAAAAACCGATCGCCGCGATAAAGGGCACAAACATCAAGGCCGAACGTGATGAGGTGTTCGGATCATTGATCACCGCGGCCATTGCGCCGAAAAACGTGTTCCAGAACAGGAAGCCCCCTATACTCAGAATAACCAGGAGCAAGAGCATCAGCGGATTAGTGATCTCCAGCGGGATTTCCAGCCCCATCCCGAAATAGAGCGAGACACCGATAAAGGCCAGTACACTCAGGACAAAGCCGATTGTCCGGACGAAGGCGAAAGCAGAGATGCCGAGAATTTTCCCGTCAATCCATTGTTGCGGCGTAACCGCCGAGACGATCAACTCGGTAATTCGCTGCTGTTTCTCGCCGGTGATTGCAATAAACTGTGTGGTTGAACTGAACAACACTCCTACCAGCATCAGGCCGATCAGGATTCCGGCGGTCACTTTTTCGGCCAGGCTTGTCCCGCGTTTTCCTCTTTCGACGAAAGTAACGGCGAGGGTTACTCCGGCCAGCGCATCGGCCAATTCCGCGGGGGGTAATTTAAGTGCCTGCATTTTTTGTCGCTGACGTTCCTGCGTGAGGTACTGCTCAAGGTCGCCTTTCCAGAGCGGGTCTTTGTAGACTACCAGTTCGGCATCGTCGAAACTATGTAAAATCAGTAAGCCGTCGATTTCCCGTCGGGCGACCGCCGCGCGCAAGGCCTGCTCGGTTTTGCCCTCGGCGGGCATTAGATGCACGCGGGAGTCGGCGGGTGGTGGGGCAGTTAATAACTCGTAGCCCTGAACGACGACCTGTGCTTTTTTGCCGTCGCTTTTGTCCACCAGCAGATTGCCACCGGACATGGCAATGGCAATAGCGACCGAGATCAGGACCGTGACAATCTGGTCTTTCCATTTAAACCAGCGGGAAAATTCCCACTTGGCGATTTCAATCACCGCCCGCCCGCTACGCATCGCGCCCTGCCTCTTGCGGCCGACGGTCATGTCCTACCGCCCGGACATAAATCTCGTGTAAACTGACCGACTCGGAATGGATGGCCGTAATGTCCAACGATGCCGCGGCGGCAAGAAATTTACCCACCGATTCACCCTGCTTAATCAGGAAGGCGTATTGTCCATCCACCAGGGTCTCGAAACTTTCCACGACCGGATGGCCGCTCAACGCCGAAATGTCCTGGCCAACCGCAAACCCGAGGACGATTTTGTCCGGAATCGGGAAACTATTTTTAATTTCCGGTATGGTTCCCTGGAGTACCTCACGGCCCCGGTCCATCAGCAGGACTCGATCAGCCAGGCGTTCGACGAGGTTCATCTGGTGGGCGCTTAACAGGATTGTGGTCCCACGATCGCGGAGGTCGCGGATGATTTCGATGAAAAAATCCTGGTTGACCGGATCAAGCCCGGCAAAGGGTTCGTCGAGCAGGACGAATTTCGGTTGGTGCAGCACGGCGGCAATAAATTGTACCTTTTTTTGATTCCCGTTGGAAAGGGTGTTCAGTTTGTCGTCAGTGCGATCACCGAGTTCCACTCGTTCCAGCCACTGTTTGGCCGCAACTGTTGCCTGCACGCGAGTCATTCCCCGCAATACACCCATATAAACCAACGTTTTCAAAATTGGAATTTCGGGATACAGTCCGCGATCTTCCGGCAGATACCCCAAATCCGCCGGACTCGGTTTGATTGGAGTTTCGCTGTCGATAAAATAATCGATCTGCCCCCGGTCGGGCCGAATTACGCCCATCACCATGCGGACTGTCGTCGTCTTGCCGGCGCCGTTCGGTCCAAGCAGGGCAAATATCTCTCCCTTTTTTACCTGGAAGGAGAGCCGATCGACCGCTCGGACCGCGCTGAATTCTTTGACGATGTTATCAACGGCGAGCAGGTGTTTGGGCATCGGGAGCAATTCCTTTGTCGGTACTCATCACCTTGGTCATTTGGCGAGTAAGAAATACCCCCCGGCCGGCCCTGTCAATGCCTGGTTGGACAAACTGAGAAAGATCAATGCCGCAAATAAAGAAAGGACAAAAAACAATCACCGTGGGGAAGATTTCTCAAGTCTCTTAGTGGTTTTTTTCAATAAGTTCCTTGCGGTGGGTATACACTGGTAGTTCACAACAGATGGTTAATACTTTAAAACCGGTGCCGGTGTTGAACAGCAACACCGCCGTCCGTCCGGTCGATCTTCTTCGCGGCAAGCAGCCGATCAAGCAAACGAGCACCGCGCCGCCCTCCGGGCCGGGATATGATCCCTCGAAAACGCCGAGAAGCTTAACTCTCTCGCGCTATTCGTTTTCCGAAACCGGCCACCGTCTCTCAATTTGTTTTTCAGATTAATGCCTATTCGTTTTCGACAATTACTGCGGTCCCATACGCCAGCAGCTCCGCCGCGCCGGACATCACCGACGATGTCGCAAAGCGTAACGTCGTGATCGCATTGGCGCCCATCTTCTGGGCCTGGGTGGTCATCCGATCCAGGGCTTGTTCCCGGGATTCGGCAAGCATCTTGGTATATTCAACGACCTCGCCGCCGACCAATGTGCGGAACTTCGCCTGAATATCACGACCGATGTGGCGACAGCGCACGGTATTGCCTTTCACCATTCCCAGGGTGCGAACGATTTTCTTGCCCGGAATTTCATCACTGGTAGTTACGATCATCGTTCGACCTCCTTGTAGCGTTCGTGTCCGTAGGCGAATAACCGCTCGCGACCGATTGAAACCAAAAGAATTATCGCGCCAAGTGACCCGACTCCCACACCGATACGGGCGAGCAGCGACACTTCGCCATTAAGGAAAAAATCGATAAACAGATGATAGCCCGCAAATGCGGCTACGATGATGATGCCCGCTGAGAAAAACAACCAGCCGGCGCCGCGTTCAATCCGCTTGTAGACGCCTTGCCAGTACGTATCCCAGATTTCGTCAGGCATTTTGGTCATGCTCATTTCGTCGGTCACCTCCTTGAGGCCTTGCTGCGCGGCAAGTTCAGCTTGCAATGCCGGGTCCCCCTCCACCCGGTGGAGAAACCTGGCTTGTTCGTCGGGACTCATCAGCCCGTCGATATACCGAGTCATCTCACGAGCCAGTTTATCTTGTTCAGACATCACTCGCCCCTCATTTCGGGGTTTTCCAGGACTTCCCGTAGTTTTTTGCGCGCATAATACAGCCGGGACATCACGCTGCCCTCCGGGATCCCCAACTGGCGGGCGATCTGTTCATACGGCATGTCCTGAAAATGCCGGAGGATAATGATTTCCCGGAATTTAAACGGTAGACGCTGGATACCGTCCCAGACCTCTCTCTGGGTTTCGGATTCGCACATAATCGCCTCGGGATTCCCGAATTTATCGCGGCGGGAATTCTCGATGGCGCGGATTTCAGCGGTGTGCCGGGTGCGGACTTCACGGTCGCGGATCCAGTTTTTGCACAGGTTGGCCAACACCGAATAGAACCACGGCCAGAATGGACGCCCCGGATCGAAACTGCGACGGTTTTTCCAGACACGGATAAATGCCTCCTGCGAAAGGTCCCAGGCGTCATCGGACGAGCCGACCAGCCCCAGTGCAACATAATAGGCCCGCCGTTTGTATCTCTCCACCAAGCCGCGGAATGCTTTTGTCCTGCCCCGTGTGAACGCCAGCAGTTGCTTCTCGTCCACATCATCGGCAACCGCGACCGGCATCTGATTGTCCAAACCCACCACCAGGGTTTCCATCGCCTGCGCCTCCAGCATACTTACCCGCATCAGGAGGCAGTATTCAATGTTATCGCTATATTTTAATATTTCCCGTCAGTTCAGGTAAGTGAATTCGCCTGGCACTGTAAGCGATTGCTGACCATTGAATTGCCGCTTTCGCACAAAAAAGAGGGGCCGAATGTGACCCCTTGCTATCCGGAAAATTAAAGTGGATTCAATTCTTGTCGGTTGGTGAGTATTTTCCACCCGGCCGGTAAGACCGCCGCCTAAGGGCGATTTTCAACAAGGCGCCGGGAATTGCCGCTTCGGCCGGTGACGGTTTGGTGACGATATATCGGCCGTTCTCCCGCGTGTCGATCCTTTGTTTTGGGCCGTCACGCGTCTTATCAGGGGTTCCATCCTCGAACCGTGGCATATCGAGCAGGGCAACGGAGATATCCGATGGTGGACTTATCCAGCAGGGATGCTTCTCTTCCCAACTGGCTTTCGTCCACCATCGATCCCGCCCTCGGTTATGCCTCGTGTTCGGTATGGCGGCCGAATTCGATGCCGATTGACTCGGCGGCCCCCACCAGTTGGCCGTAGGGATCGACCGATTTGAATGACCCGACTGCATCTTCGATTTTGACCGAATCGATCCGATAATCCCGGTAGCAGACCATCCGGCCAAATCGCTCCTGTTCGACCAGTTCGACCGCCTTGACGCCAAACCGGGTCGAGAGAATCCGGTCGAACGGGCTGGGTGATCCACCCCGCTGAAGATGGCCGAGGACCGTCACCCGGGTCTCCACGCCGGTGAGTTCGGTAATCTGCGCGGCAATTTTGTTCCCGACTCCGCCGAGTCGTTCGATCCCGTGCGGGGTTTTGGCTTTTTCGGTTACCGTTACTTCGCCGTCGAGCGGCTTGGCGCCTTCGGAAACCACGATAATGGAAAATTTTGAGCCGCTCTTATTCCGCCGGTGGATCTTATCGCAGACTTCCTTAATATCATAAGGGATTTCCGGAATGAGAATAATATCGGCGCCGCCGGCCAGTCCCGATTCCAGCGCAATCCAGCCGACGTAGCGGCCCATGACCTCGAGAATCATTGCCCGATGGTGCGATTCGGCGGTCGTGTGAAGTTTGTCGATCGCGTCGGTGGCCGTCTGCACCGCCGTGCGGAAACCGAAAGTCGCATCGGTGGCCATTAAATCGTTGTCGATCGTTTTGGGTACGCCGACGATGTTCATTCCCTTGTTAAAAAACTGGTGGGCGATTTTAAGCGAACCGTCGCCGCCAATAACCACCAGGGCGTCAAGTCCCAGTTTTTTATAATTTTTCATCGCCAGGTCGGAGATGTCGACGATTTCGGTCTTGCCGTGTTTGTTCTGCTTATGTTCAAACGGATTGCCTCGATTAGTACTGCCGAGGATCGTTCCGCCGCGAGGGAGGAGGCCGCGCACATCTTTCATCCCCAGTTTGCGGGTTCGCACTTTTTTCAGCAGCCCCTCAAAGCCCTCCTCGATCCCAATCACTTCCCAGCCGTGCTGGATGATTGCGGTTTTAACCAACGCCCGTAAGACCGCGTTCAAGCCCGGAGCATCGCCGCCGCCGGTCAGGACGCCAATCCGCCGCATATCGCCCGCCGCTTTTGTTGTCGGCCTTGGTTTCCCTTTAGCTCGTGATTCCTTTTTAGTCGTCTTCTTCGTCGGCATCGTTTCCTCCTTGATGGCACCTTTCCCAAGTGTAAACTACATTCACCCCCCCGGTGAGCAAAGGACAAACCGCTTTAATTCGTCCTCACAAAACCTCGACTGGAAAGCCCAGGACGAGAAAGGACCGACGAAAGATTCCTCGTCGGTCCGGTGGAAGGCCACTTTTCTTTACCCTCAAGTCTATTAAAAGCTCACGGTGAATCGATGGATATCGCCCAGCATTCCGCCGGGCTGGTAATTATAGTCGATTTGCGCGCCGGAGACAATCATCCCGCCGCCGATTGTCCAATTTTCCGTGGCATCGCCCCGGTTGGCCTCCGTCTGGTGGCGGTAGCCGCCCCGAACCACAAATCCGGGCATCAGGCCGTATTCAACCCCCTGCACGACGGTTCCGTCCCCACCGGCGTCCAGCTCCAAATCCGCGCTGGTAACCAACCGCGGACTGAGTCGCAGACCGAGACCCAGGCGATATTGTTGCGGCAGGGCATAATTGTGATCACCGGCGGAAATCTCCGGCCCCAGGTTCAGAACAGCGGCGCCGAACGACATCATCCCGGTCCGGTATTGCGCACCCAGATCGAATGCCCAGCCGGAGAACGAGCTTTTGTCCAGCCGTTCCTGAAAATATTTTGCCGCCAGGCCGAATGAAAATCGATCACCTATCTGCTGACCGATTGCCAGAGTCACGATTGCGTCGGATGGACTGAATTCACCGGTGGGATTGTTTTCGGCGTCATACCCGGCGATAGCACCATAGTGGATATAACCGAATGACGCGGCCAGCGAGGTCGATGATCCAATCGACGTTCCCGCGGCCACATATTCATGATAGGTGCTTTCGTACCAATTGGTGTGATGCAAAGTCGCTGCCGGACCGGCCAGTAATCCAACCGCCGCCGGGTTGTATTGGAATGTTGCCAGACCGCCGGACAACGCCGCGCAGGCCCCGGCGAGAGACCCCGCCCGAGCGCCCGGCTGAACATTTAAAAAATCAGCGATGGCTGTGCCCGGACCGTCGTCGGCGACAACTGGAGAAACCGAAACCAGCAGAGTGATAATCAGAATATAAAATACAACACGACAACTTACCGATGCAAAACAAACGCGCATGCAGCATCCCTTCAACGACCCCGAGGTTTCCATTCCCGGACATGCGTAATGCAACAGCAATGCCCGCCAGACGGCGGTCGTGATAAAAAATACATACTACCGGAAAATCCATTTGTGCCGGTAGTCTAAGGTCTTGTGAAAGTAGGGGCTTAGCGCCCAGTTGTTACGATCAGTAAAATGCCCCCGCATACATCTGAATCGGCAAACAGTCACGGGTATTCGTGCTTGAACCGGTTTGGTTTACTGGATCAATCGGAAAATTCTTCTGTCGGTCCTCCTGATCGTTGAAATGCTGTCTGCCATTCCCGCCGATCATCCATGAGCGACACAGGATATTGTCTCGCCGGTACTTCCTCTACAATCTCCGCCGTTCCCGCACGGAACGACAATTAGTCTATAACCATCGGTGAAGTGGCTGTCAATACAAAAGTGTCAGATTCTCTTTTAAATGTTAATTGTAACTATGTACGAAATATATAGATAGCTACTCCCCTAAAATCAGCCATCCCGATACGCGTCAACCAAATCAACACAACAGTGTAACTCACAGGCAAGTATCATCTTCCAGGAAGATTTGTTCAACCCGTTAGTGGTATACAAGGCCGGCACAATTGACAGATAATGGGGACGACGAGTCGATTGCCAATTCCCCACAGTCAGGGAGTATAAAATGACGAAGCGTAATCGATTTAGTAATCGTCCGCCCGCTCACCCAGGTCGATAATCGAGCAAGCCACTGCGGCGGGGAGACCCTTGGCGATGGCTTTTTCAATCAACTCCGGTGAATCGGCGCCCGGATTGAAAAATACTTCCGACGGCGCGACTTTTTTGAAATCATCAAGCAGATTGATACTCACCTTTGGGGGCAGATAAACACTGATCCGGTCGATCTTTTCGGGAATGTCCAGAATCGATTTGAACGCAGGCAGGCCTTCGATTTCGGTTTCTTTCGGGTTAACCGGGAAAACTTTCCAGCCCTGTTTAATATGGGCGCGGACGGATTTGTTGCCGTATTTTGTCTGGTCGGCCGACGCCCCGATTATCGCCACGGTTTTTTGCTTTTCAGTCATCGTACTCTCCAATTCAAACACGGCCACCGGCTATTTTTCGGCCGCCGGGTATTTCGTTTGATACGACGTGAACAATTCACCCCAGTCGGTTTTCAAAAACTTATTGATGATCTTCCGGCCAACAGTCGGATACCAGAGAATGTCATGATAAAAATTCGAGGCCAGCGGGGCCCAGACCACCAGCGGCGAGTGCAGTGCGATCTTTTCCATAAACTGCAACGGGCCTTTGCGCAGCATCTGGTCGCCCCAGATCACCAGTGATCTTTTGGTCTGGAAGTGGAGGTTCATCCCGGCAATATCATCGCCGACCAGGTCGATCTCTCGCCGGTCGGCCACGCCGAGCTTGCGTTCGTGGCACATGCCGAGGTAGGGAATCGACAGCGGATCGAAGCCCATGATCCCGGCAGCCACCGCGTCGATGGCGACCGAGTCGAATGAGGCCAGAATAACATTTCCCGGCCGGGGGATCATCGTGCGCGGCCCCGCTCCGTCGCCGCAGACTGTGCCGTCCATCACCGCCAGCACTTTCGGATGCAGCTCCTTTTGCATCAGTACCAGGTCGACCAACACTTCATGAATATACTTGTGGGCATAGTGGCGGACTTCCTTGAGCAGCCCGCCGAAAGCATTCTTGATTGCGCCGGTCGTGGTCGAATGTCCGTGGGTTTTTATTGTCGGCAGATGAATAATCTGACGGCCGACAAACATCTTGGGGATTTCGATTCCTTCGGGGAAGATGTCATTCAATTTTAACAACGGTTCTTTGAAATTATAGACGATCCATTCCACTTCAGTCAGCGGCACGAAGTCCAGTCCGTAGTTTTCCAGGATGGGGTACCAGAGATTGTTCTGCGCGCCCTCGCGTGGATTGGTCACGACCGTCTTGTTTTCGATCGGGATAAGTTTCTTCCGGTCGAAGCCATAATCCAACAGGGCCTTGACTACTCCCTCAACCTGCCAGGGTTGAGAAGAGCAGGCCGGGAAATATTTGGTCCAGGAGAGGTTGAGTTTAATCAGGGTGTCGTTTTGCCGGTCAAGACCATCGACGGCGCCGACCAAGTCCATTAACCGTCGATAATCCTCGATTACCGTTTCCGGTTTTGTTACTACGGCAGCTACGCGAGATCGCATTATGTCCGTCCAGCTTGTGCGGTTAATCCCGGGCCGTGTCCGTATTTCGGCAGACCCGGGCAACAAACTTCATCCGAAAACATTCTGATCCCGACAGTATCCGCCATGATACGCACCGGCGGGACCAGGCGTTTATTATGGTACACAGATTATTGCCTCCGGGCAACGGCTGCAAGGCCGTCATCGGCAGGGTCAGAGGGTCATTCGGCTTGCGGCGTGGGTCGCTCCGGCGGTGGTTTGACCGTTTTTGACGGTGGGAGCGACGGTTTGCGCCTGATCTCGGTCAGGCTGATCCGCGGGCGGCGATCGCTGTCGGTCGATTGCAAATAATCCCATATCGTGCCAAAATTAAATTCCGACAACAACTGCTCAAGCTTGTATTCAGTAGTCCCGAGATTGGTGTAGTGCCGAAAACGTCGAATCGGGGAAAGCCGGGTGCGCGGTTGGCCGGGGTCGATCTCCCAGGGATGGATATAAATTACGGCGGGCATGCCCTCACGGTTGATCCGTCGGATCGCCAGCCGGGTATACCAATGCGGGAACAACCGCAAATACCCGCCCCCGGCCGCCGGGAGGTTATGTCCGAACAATCGGATTGTTGTCATTGGGATTTCATCGATCTCCCGGCCGTCGTTCAGTACGAGACGAAATGGATGGCGGGGAAGATGTGGCGAGCCGTAGGTATCGTGATGAATCGGAAAAATCGATGAGTCATAGGCAAATCCGAGGTCGGCCAGGATGTCCCAGGCCCACGGCGTCTGTTCTCCCAACGAAAATGACGGCGCCCGGTAGCCATGAATCGGGCCGTCATACGACTGCGCGAGCACGGTCAGCGACTGTTCGAGATCTGCGCGGAACTCCTCGGAGGTCTGCTTGGCGGCAAACCGGTGGCCGTACCCGTGCGAGGCGACTTCATGGCCGCGCTGAACGATATGGTCGACCAGGTCGGGGATTTTCTCGGCCACCCAGCCCAGGATGAAAAACGTCGCATGCACCCCATGCCGATCGAACATACCCAACAACCGGAGGACATTCGGCATGACTCGCATTTTGAAATTGTGCCATTCGGAAAACTTGATCGTCTCGTTCTGGGCCTCGACCTGGAACCAGTCTTCGACATCAACAGAGAGGATATTTCGCATATTGGTGCGCGCCCCCACAGCGCCGGCCGGGTCGGTTGCCGCCTAACGAGACCGACGAGTGTAGCGGTAGCCGTAGTAGCTCTGGTTATAATAGTATGGCAGGGCCTGGTCAAGGTTGTTGACCACAATCCCGAGCAGGTTGAGCCGGCCTTCGCGGATGATGTCCGCGGCGCGTGCGGCGACCTCACGCTGGGTTTTGCCGGCGCGGACGACCATCAAGACTCCATCGACCACCCGGCCCAGCGCGATCGCATCGTCGACCGGGATTACCGGCGCGCAATCGATCACGATGCGATCGAAATAAAATGCCGCCTCGGCCAGCAGGTCCGACCACCGATTGTCAGATAGTAGTTCGGTGGGGTCGAAAACCGATGTGCCCGCCGTCATTAATTTCAGTTTTTCGACATCGGTAGTCCGCAAACAGGCATCAAACGTCGACTGTCCGGAAAGGCAGTCGGCTAACCCGCCGGGCAGTGCATGGCCAAAAAGACGATGAAGTGAGGGCTTCCGCATATCGCCGTCAATGAGCAATGTTCGCTGATCGAGATAGATCGCCGCAGTCAGGGCGATGATCGAGGCAACGGTGCTTTTCCCTTCGGCAGTAACCGCCGAGGTTACCAGCACGTGCTTGGGGCCGGTGGGTTTGCCGGAGGTGTCGGTGGTCCAGCCAATCCGGTCGCAGACGCGTCGAAACTCGGTGCCCAACCCGCCATCTTGCCGGTAAACATCGATAATCGTCTCCGGACGGTGGCCTTTTTTCTTGCCGGGGGAAACCGGTTTCGCCGTTCTCACCGGCTTGTTTTCCCGAGATTTGTTCACCGACGCCGGCTCCATTTCCTTTTGGATAGTCATGATTTCGCTTGTTCGTGGTTTTTCCGTTTTTTCCCGGCCTCGGTCGCCCGGTCCAAAGCCGCGCGTACTTCGGGACGGCTGCCGCGCAAGGTCGCCTTGACCAGCACCGACATCCCTTTGTCTTCGTTTTGGGACAGCTTGAGGTTGCGCCGGGCGGCTCCAAATTCCGGGTTAATTGCCAGGGCGCGGTCATATTCTCCCATCGCCCGGCGGTGGACCAGTTGCGCCAGAATAGTATACGATTGCGCCAGCCGAAAACGCAAGTCGGCATAATGCGGATGGATTTTTACCGCTTCACGCAACCGGGTAATCTCAGCAGATAATTCGGCCTCGGTGGGCATGAACCGCTCCGAGCACAACGAGAGGTCCAGCGGTGAAACAGGGATCGGCTGGGGTTGGGCGCTCAGCGCCTTGCGCGCCTCGGCATAGGCGGCATACGATTCTGAAAGCCGGTCTTCCTCCAGGTAGCGTTGCCCAAGAAAATATTTTCCGTTACGGATGGCCGGTACGATCACCGCGGCCTTTTCAAACATATCGACAGCTTTGCGCTTCAAATCGACATGCATCCGGTAATCTTCGCGACGGATGCCGTTGAGAATAAAGACCAGGCCCATGTTGTAATAAGGTTCCCAGAAATAGGCGTTGGCCTGCGCGGCCCGGCGGAACTGATCGACCGCTTTTCGACAGGAAGACATTTCCATAAAGGCCTCGCCCAGCCGATTGAGGTAGTCGGGGAAATCCGGTTTGAGCCGGACGGCGCGTTCAAGGTATTCGGCGGCTTCGCTGTAAAGGTTGAGTTCCAGGTAGCAACGGCCGAGATTGTAGAGCGCGCGGTCGTATTCCGGATTCAGCAGGACGGCGCGGTCGAATTCGCGGCGCGCTTCCAGCCACATCCGCCGCGACGAAAACAGCTCTCCGATATAATTAAGCAATGACGGTTCACGGGTTTCGGCCGCCGATTGTGACAGCTTGAATATGCGGTCGAGTTCCTCGGTGGTCCGTTCGTGCATCTTTTTTAATTGGGGAAAAATTCGCTCGGTCGGCAAATCGCCAAAATCCCGACCGGTTACCGCCATCAGTCGCACGCCCTCGCCGAAAATATCGGACCGCATCCGTCGACTGGCCGGATCGACCGTGCTTTGAACCAGGTACTCTCGATCAGCGTGACGCAGCCGGGTATTCAGGCGCAACAGTGGAGCCGGGGTCTCGCCGGTTGTTTCCAGCTCGGCAGCGGTCGGTGACGATTCCGCCGACAGGGCGGTCTGTAATATCTGCTCGGCAACATCCTCCGTTTCGGCGGGCGGGTCCATCCGCCCGGCATCGGCCTGCCCGGCCAATTCCGAAGATGCTGGCGTCAACTCATCTTTTGCCGGCAAATTGGGCCTCCTTCAGAGACACGATGCGCGGAACAGCGGCCACTACTTTGCAGCCCAGATGTTCCTCAACGTCCTCAACAGCACGGAATGAATGATCGCTATATTCGGCCAAAAAAACCAATACAAACCCAAAAACCAACCCGATCAAGGCCGCCGCGACAGCGATTTTTTTACGGTCGGGATAGACCGGCACAAGCGGTTTTGCCGGCGGCTCGATCAGGGTATACATCGTTTCGGCGGCGGCCCGTTGTTCGGCCTGTCGAATCTGGGCGCCGGTATATTGCGAGACAAACCGACTATGAATATCGCGGCTGGCCGCTTCCTCGGTCTCCAACCGCCGCAATTGCTGTGCATACTCCGGCCCGGTGGCCATCCGGTCGCGGATGCGGTTAACGATCCGGTTCATTGCCCGTTCTTTTTCTTCAAGAAAATCCAGCTTAATGTTGAGATAGGCCAGCTCGATAATCGCCTCATGTTCGGCCGGGGAAAGGTCAGTCAGCGTCTCGTCGACAATTCGCGTGATCTCGGCCTGGATATTGTTCAGGCCGGTGCCGATTCGATAGTTATAATCGACGACCACCCGGTCTTTCCATGAATATTTCCCCAGCATGTCGCTGAGCCGTTCGATCAGCGAAAGCTGCTCGGTCCGTAAGGCGGTCAGGCGATCAGAATAAATAAATTCGGCGCGGGCCACACCATCAGAACCGAGTTCGTCTTTTCGTTGCGCGATTTTGTCCTCGGCCGCACTGAGTTCAAGTTCGACCGCGTCTTTTTCATTGACGACATCCTGCAGGTTCCGCTCGTTTTCCAACTGGTCGTCCACACCCTTCCGGGCCTTGGCGCTTTCAAATTCGGCCAGCCGGTTTTGAGCGTCTTCCCATTTTTGCCGATAGATTTCCAATTGTTCTTCGGAAAATTCACCAGCCACCCGGATTGCCGCCACTTCTTCCTTGATCATATTGTCACGGAAAATACCGGCGAGCAGGGTCGCGGCCTGCTTGGCTTCGGCCGGATCCGACGACGGGAACGTAATTTCCACAAAATCGTTGCCGATCAGGTCGACTCGGATCGCCCGTTGATAACGGTCAACCAACAGTGAGATAATCGCGCGACGGCTGTCCGGTGCCGTTTGCGCTGCCTGTGCTTCCGGACCTCCCGCGGCAATAATTTTGTCCACCCAGCCCATTTTATCGATCAATTGCTCAATATAAACCGAAGAGAGAATCCGTCGGCGGAGAGATTCGACTTTCTCGCTGTGGCTGGTGAAGGGGGCCCGCTGGCCTTCCGGCGTCAGGCCGCGGACTGCCGCGCCGAGAATACTCTGTTTGCCCAGGCGAATCAGCGCCGTTGATTCATAACGCGGGGTCAACAAATATGACCCGGCAATCGCCACCGAAGTTACGGTCAGGACGGCCAGGATCAATAACCATTTGCGCCGCCTTAGAATGCAGGCATATTCGCGCAGATTTACCGTGGACTCAGTCGCTTTGGTCATCAGACACCTATCGCGATAAAATCAACACAAACGAGGAAACGGTTCCGGCGACAGCCAGGAGATCACGCACCGCACTCCACGTTCCCGAAAAGATTCCCTGTCTTTTGGTCGGCACGAACACGGCATCCTCCCGTGCCAGGAGATAACGTTGCGGCCCGCCGGTGTTACTGTATTCCTCAAGATCGATAATCCGCACTGTTGGACTATTCGTTCCTTTGGAAATCACCCGAATCCTGCTCAAGTCCGCCTGGGGACCCGGCCCGCCGGCCAGAACCAACGCCTCCAACAGATCAATTTGGGCGTCCATCTGGTGCCGACCGGGGCTGAATACGTTACCGTAAATATAGAAAGCTTTTTTCCGCTGGTTTGGTTTGCTGAACTGCTCGGAGGTCAGCCCCTCGGGCAATCGGCCAACGGTAACTGTATATCCAGGATGAAGGACAGGCAGCGAATCGAGGTTGCCGGTCGCTAGGATCTCGGCCAGATCGACATTGATTACCTCACCACCGGCTTCGGCCGACCGCAGGACGGCCACATTGGACAGGTCGGCGATTTCGGTAGGCCCCCCGGCCAGTTTTATGGTTTCCCATAGGTTGGGAATAACTTCAAAATACTGCATTCCCGGATGAAAGACCTGGCCGCCGACAAAAACACTCCGACTGCGAAAATCTACAACAGTCACCACAACCTGAGATATCTTCCGGTTAACCCGCGAAATCCGCTCGACTAAGAACTGTTCGAGTCGTTTGAGTGTCAGCCCCGCCGCTTCGACTTCGCCGATCACCGACAGACTGATCTTGCCGTTTTGCCGGACAGTGACCTGTTGGCTCAAATCCGGCTCCTGCCAATAATCGACCTGCAGGACATCACCCGGACCGATCACATATTCTTCCGCAGCAAGGGTTGCACCCAGGGTAACCAACAGACAAATCGTCAGCACACAACTCCGGCAAAACATCACCAGTATCCTGGAATTCACGCCAAACTCCTTTTCCTTGTCTTTATCGGCCACGCGTGTCCGGTAAATAATTCCTGCCGGGTTTGCCATAAGTCGGTCGATACAGACTGCCCTCCGTGGCCTTCAGTTAGACCGGTCGACGTCCGCCGTGGGCGTCGGGAGTTATTGACGTTTTCGGGGAACGCAACCACAATCAGTGAGTTACGTTTTGTTTCGACATCACGTGCCCCCGCCAAAACGTGTGTTGCAATATGCGATGCCACGGCCGGTTGGTAAAGCAAAAACACCGGCATTCTCACCAATTCAATACGATTTATCGCAATTAATTACGCAATTAAAAAGAAGGCCGCACAATTAAGGCCGTCGATTTTTTATCGGTTTTTAAACTCAAGTCGTACCGGGCCGGCATCAGCGGGCGGCCTGATTCCGCTGCCGGAACAGCCGAAAACGCGCCCGACGGCTTAAAAGATGTCCCCGGCGCAGGGCGGCAAAGATATTCCACCAGCGGGCATGATAACGAGCCGAACATCGTTGATTGGTCTGGTCGCGCAGTTCGGCGATGGTACAAAAGGGGTCTTCGGTCACCAGTTGCGCCACCGATTCATCAAGACTCAACTCGCCCATCGGTTCAGCGGTCGTCGCGGTTTCCCCGGCCGGTTTTTGTTTTATCGTAAT
>JAJRUJ010000043.1 GCA_024277855.1 Candidatus Zixiibacteriota bacterium | reverse complement strand
GTCGAAATGCCGGATCTGGCGTCGAGGGACTTGATGCGGCCCGATGACAGCAGTGAGACGATTGCGTTTTCGATCCCCGCCGCGGCCTCTTTTTCGCCCAGGAAATCGAGCATCATCTGGGTTGCCATAATCGCGGCGATCGGGCAGGCAACATTCTTGTCTTTGTATTTGGGGGCCGACCCGTGGATCGGCTCAAACATCGAAACCCGGCCGGGATGGATATTGCCCGAGGCGGCGATTCCCATGCCGCCCTGGATCATCGCTCCCAGGTCGGTGAAAATATCACCAAAAATATTGGTGGTTACGACTACATCGAACCATTCCGGGTTTTTAACCAGCCACATACAGGCCGCATCGATATAGGCATGGTCATGTTCGATACCGGGGAATTCCCGGCCGACTTCCTCGACAGTCCGGGTCCAGATATCCTGTGCCCGGATGGCATTGGCCTTATCGACCAGCGTGACCTTATTATCTTTATTGCGGGCGGCGGCTATTTCAAACGCATAACGGGTGGCCTGTTCGCAACCTTTCCGGGTGAATACCATATTGGCGATGGCGACCTCGTCGGGCGTGCCCTTTTTCATAATTCCGCCAATCCCGGTATAGACATCTTCGGTGTTCTCGCGAACGACGATGAAATCAATGTCCGCGCAGGTTTTATCCTTCAGCGGACAAAGTGATTCGGCATACAGTTTAATTGGCCGCAAGTTAATGTACAGATCAAGGTTAAAACGGATGCCGGCAATAATCGCCCGTTCAACCAGCCCAACTTCAGCACGCGGGTCGCCGATGGCCCCCAGCAGGATTGCGTCATGTGCCCGGTATTCGCTATAGACCGAATCCGGCATCAATTCGCCGGTTTTCAGGTAATGCTCGGTGCAGAACGGGTAATCCGTTGTTTCATATTTAAACCCATACAATTGCGCCGCTTCCTGCAAAACCTTCAGGGCTTCGCGCATGACTTCCGGGCCGATTCCGTCACCACCCAGTACCGCGATTTTATACAATCTATTTTCTCCCCTCATATCTGCTTTTTTGCATCACCATATTCGATCGACCTGTCTCACAAGTGTCCGATTGCTATTTCTTATTCACTTTGTCCAAAACCCAGGCCCGCAAGCCGCCATCGCGCAGGATGGTCTGCATGAAATCGGGATAGGGCGCAAACGTCATTTCCTTGCCTCGGGTGGCATTGACAATCCGTCCGCCGAACACGTCGATTTCCAGTTCATCGCCGGCCTCGGTCACCTCTGCACATTCGGGGGACTCGAAAATCGGCAGGCCGATATTGATGCAATTGCGATAGAATATCCGGGCGAACGACCGCGCCACGATCCCGGCGATCCCGACCGCCTTGATCGAAAGCGGCGCGACCTCGCGCGAGGAGCCACAGCCGAAATTGTCATCGGCGACGATAATATCCCCGGGCTTGATCTTCTTGAGAAAATCCCGATCATGGTCTTCCATACAATGTTTAGCCAATTCGTCATTGTCGGTCAGATGGCACCAGCGGCCGGGCATGATGACGTCGGTGTTGATATTATCTCCGGCGCGGTAGACCTTGCCTTTTAAAATCATAATTCCTCACTTACAGATCGTCGGGCGAACCGATATGGCCCAGAATTGCCGAAGCCGCCGCCACGGCGGGGTTGGCCAGATACACTTCCGAACTCAGATGTCCCATCCGGCCCCTGAAATTGCGATTGGTGGTCGAGACACAAATCTCGCCCTCGCCCAGTACCCCCATGTGACCGCCGATGCACGGCCCGCAGGTAGAGGTGGAAAAAACGCATCCCGCGTCGATGAAAATTTGCGGTAAGCCCAGGTCGCAGGCCTGACGGATAATGCGTTGCGAGCCGGGGATGACTACCACCCGCACATTCGGGTGCACTTTTCGTCCCCTGAACACCTCCGCCGCCCGGACCAGGTCCTCCAGCCAGCCGTTGGTACAGCCGCCGATGACGACTTCGTCGATGTTTACTTCGGTACAGGAGGAGACCACGGCCACGTTGTCCGGCGAGAATGGCCTGGCAACCAGCGGCTCGATAGTGGACACGTCATAGGTGCGCTCAAGCGCGTATGTCGCGTCGCTGTCGGGCGCATACGGCGTATACTTTGGTTTATCCTGGATAAATCGCGGCGTCGATTCGACTATTTCTTTGGTTTTTTGATCGAATTCGAACAACCCCGCTTTACCGCCCGCTTCAATGGCCATGTTAGACATGGTGAACCGATCGGATAACGGGAGTTTTTCAAATACATCACCATGGTATTCGATCGACATATAGGTTGCGCCGGCAGTAGTGAGATCGCCCAGCGCGTGCAGGATCAGGTCCTTGCCATAGACATGTGGGCGGAGTTTTCCGGTGAAAGTCAGTCTGGCCGAATGGGGGACTTTTAACCAGACTTCACCGGTGGCCCAGGCGCAGGCGATATCGGTCGAGCCCATCCCGGTGGCAAAGCAATTGAGTGCCCCGGCGGTACAGGTGTGCGAATCGCCGCCGACCATGAGTTGGCCCGGGAGAATTACACCCTCCAGCGGGATAACTGCATGTTCGATCCCCGCCCGCCCGACTTCGAAATACCATTTTACGTTATGCCGCCGGGCAAACTCCCGCACGATTTTTGTGATTTTGGCCGCGTTTAGGTCTTTATTCGGCGTAAAATGATCGGGGATTAAACAGATTTTCTCTGGATTATGCAGGTGGTCGATACCCCATTCGCCCAGTTCCTTAATCGAAAGCGCGGCCGAGAGTTCATTGGCCATGGCGATATCCACTGAGACATTGACAATCTGTCCCGGCTGCACCGTCGGTCGGCCGGCATGAACAGCGATGATTTTCTCTGCAATTGTCTGACCCATAATCTGCTCAGTCTTTTTTGGTCTTGATTTTCCGCCGGTCGGCTTTGTCCCGTTTTTTCTCTGAACGGGCCTCAGGAGAGGATTTGTCTTTTTTCTTTTTCTTCTTTTCCCTGCCGTTGTCATCGGCCGAAATTTCCTTGTCCCAGTCCCGGAATGTATCGAGCGGCATTGCCGTCGTCTCATAAGACTTGAACTTGATCAATTCGGCGATTTCCTCATCGGTAAGGATCCGATTGTGTTGTTTGGCTGCCCGGAAAACCTCGTCGATCAATTTCTCGTCGGGTTCGATCCCTCTGACTTTAAGATAGTAGACGATATTAGACACACCGGACATGAAGCCGATCTCGATAATCTGCTTCAAGCCAAACATCCCTGCCGGCACACCGGAGTACACCCGGTCGGCCAGCCAATTATCGCCTTTTTTCTGAGCTTTGATAATCGCCGCGGCGTGAACGCCGGTGCCGGTGCGAAATGCGTCGCGGCCCATCACCGGATAGTTCGGCGGAATGACTGCATCGCAGGCCTCGGACGCCAGTCGGCAATACTCCGCCAGCATTGTCAAATCCCGTTTGCAGATTCGTTCCAACCTCATATTGACCAGGAGCAAGTCCATCGGTGTGTTGCCGACTCGTTCGCCGATCCCCAGGGCGGTGGCATGCACCCGGTCGACTCCCTGGGCGATCGCCGCCATCGTATTGGGGATAGCCAGCCCGCGGTCGGAGTGTCCGTGCCAGTCGATTTTGACCGACGGGTCGATCTCCTGAATCACCTTCCGCGCGAATTTCATTAAATAATACACTCCGATCGGCGTGGCATGACCGACAGTATCGCAGATACAAATTCGTTTGGCTCCGGCATCAATGGCGGTTTTGAACAGTCTGGTCAATACTTCGGGATCGGCGCGAGTGGTGTCTTCGGTGACATACATCACCGGCAAACCGTTTTCGGTGGCATAACTGACCGAATCTTCGGTGAACTCGACCATTTGGTCGAGAGTCCAACCCTCGGCATACTGCCGGATCGGCGATGAACCGATAAATGTACAGGCCTCGATAGGATAGCCGACTTTTTGCGAAATATCGATCAGCGGCGTGATATCGGCTCGGACAGTACGGACCGCGCAATTGGGCCTGATCTTCATCTTGTTTTTTTCGATATGTTGTGCCATCGCGACAATATCCGCGCGTGCCCGGGGGCCGGCGCCCGGCAAGCCGAGATCGGCAGAATCGATCTTCAGTTGTTCCATTAACTCTAACAGCCGGATCTTCTCGCTGATTGTCGGATCGGTTATCGAGGGCGATTGCAGACCGTCGCGCAGGGTTTCATCATCAAGTTCGAGGTTTTTTTTATGCCGAAATTTAAATTTCTTACGCTGATTCCAGTCGTATATCAGGTCTTTGCCCAATATTTTATCGCTCATCGTTCCCCCGCGGTTAACGGTTTTTCTCGCGGTCTTGCCGCGAAACCAGGAGGCCATAAAATTGATCGGCGTCAGTCTGGATGATTTTTTTCTCAGTGTCGCTTAAGTATCTAAACCTGCCTTGTTTGTGCAGGTATTCAGCAACCGGCAAACCCTGCGACCGGTGCGTCAACCGATATTTTTCCCCGTCGAGTATTTCATATAAAGGGAATATATTACATTCCACGGCCAATCGCGACAAGGTAATGCCGTCTCGCGGGTCTGATTTCCAGCCGGGGGGACAGGGAGAGAACAGGTGAAGAAATCTCATTCCCTTCATCTTCCCGGCGCGGGTGACTTTCATTTTTAAATCATCAAGGAATGCGGGGGAGCAGGTGGCGAAATACGGGATACGATGGGCGGCCATAATCGCGCCGATATTTTTCTTCGGTTCGGTCTTGAGATGTCCCCGAGGCGTGGTGGTGGTCCAGCTACCGACAGGAGTCGCCGAACTCCGTTGGACGCCGGTGTTCATATATGCCTCGTTATCGTAACAACAGTAAAGAATATTCTCGTTTCGCTCAGCAATGGCGGAAAGCGGCCCCATCCCAATATCGAATGTCGCGCCGTCTCCCGCCCAGGCCAGCACCGTCACCTCTTCGCGCCCGGACATGTCCAGCCCGGCGCGGATTCCTGCCGCCGCCGAGGCGGTAGCGCCGAACGGCACATGCAAAAACGGCACGGGAGCAATCGAATGCGGGAAAATTCCGTCGGTGACTGCGCCGCACCCCGCCGGGCAGACGATGATTGTTTCCGGACCAAGCACGTCCAGGACATGCCGCAGCAAAATCTTTTCCCCACAGCCCGGGCAAGCCATGTGGCCGTATAAGTCATGGCCGGCGCAAAATTCGTAATCGGTCACCTGGTCCAACGTCGTACCCCCGGCATCATGTTTTTAAGCCAACCCAGTTTATCTGGGTGAGATCCCCCTGGCCGTTTCCCAGCATAGCGAATATCGTCTTGATATCGTTTTCCGTAATATCCCGCCCGCCGAGACCGGCGACGAATTCATAGACCGGCTGATTCTTACCCTGTCGGCCCAACGCGGCCCGAATTTCCTGTGTGAATACACCGCCGGTGCCGGGGGAGAGGTTGCGGTCGAGTACCCCCAGTTGTTGTCCCGGTTTGAGCGCGTCGATCAATGCCTGTTCGGGGAACGGCCGCAATTGACGGATGCGCAATAAGCCGACCTTCTTCCCGTCGAGCCGCAGTTTCCTGACTGTATGTAAGGCCGTCGAGGCCGCCGAGCCCGAGGCGACCAGGACCGCCTCGGCGTCATCAGTAAAATATGATTCAATATTATCGTATTTGCGGCCGAATTGTTCCGCAAATTCGCCATATGTCCGGTCGATGACGCCGTGCGCCCGGTCGAATGCCTGCTGTAATTTGTAACGGAATTCCATAAAATAACCGGGCAGCGTTCCCCCGGAAAATGTCTGCGGGTTTTTTGTGTCGAGGAAATATTCGGCTTTGCGCGGCGGCAGGAAACGGTCCACCTCCGACTGCCCGGCGACATCGACTGCTTCGTACGTGTGCGAGCTGAAAAAACCGTCGTAACAGACCATGCAGGGGACCAGTAATTCCTCGGCAATTTTGAATGAACAGATGATACTGTCGAAAATTTCCTGATTCGACCAGCAATAAAACTGCAACCAACCGGTGTCCCGCTGGGCCAGTGAATCGGTTTGATCGCACCAAATTGTCCATGGGGCGGCCATGGCCCGGTTGACATCCACTAAAACAATGGGCAACCGAGCACCGGAGGCCCAGAAAAGCAATTCGTGCATCAGGGCCAGTCCCTGCGCCGAGGTGGCGGTAAACGTACGGACGCCGGTCGAGGCCGCGCCGATTAATGTCGCCATCGCCGAATGTTCCGATTCGACTTTGACGAATTTGGCGTTCAGTTCTCCAGAGCCGCAGATTTCGGAGAGTTTTTCGGATATCGTTGTCTGGGGGGTAATCGGATAGGCGGAGATTGCCGCCACGCGCGCGAGCTTTACCGCCAGCGAGGTCGCTTCATTTCCCGAGATTACCTGCCTCATGCCGGACTATTTCCTTTCATGCGGAGTGAACCGCCGGGACATTCTGCCGCACAGATTCCGCACCCTTTGCAATAATCAAGGTTGGTCTGATAGCCGGTCGGCGTCTTGATCACCGCCAGGTCAGGGCAGAAATTGTAACAATTGTCACAGCGGTTGCACACCCCGCAGGAGAAACACCGGTTGGCTTCGGCCAGGGCCGCCTCCCGACCGGTCAGGTGCCCGTTCTCAATGATCTCTGTGGTCCATTTGACCGCGTTAATGCGGGTGAAATATTGGTAATTGATATCCTCGGGACCGGCGATTTCGACCAACAATTCCGGCGGCGCGAATTTTTCCCCGTTAAGCATCGCGGCAATTTTTTGCGCAGCCAGCCGTCCCGACGCAACCGCATGCGGCACGGTCCGGGGGTTGGGCAAAAGATCGCCGCCGATTACCAACTTGGCGGCCAGACGGGAATCGATCCCCGAAAAATCGTACGAGCCGTCGGAGGACTGTTCGATGTTTTGAAAAAACGAGAGATCGGGATCCTCGCCGACCGCTGCGAATATTCGATCAGCAGATAAGGTAAACTTGGCATCATCCAGCGGCACCGGACGTCGTCGGCCGCTTTCGTCGGGCTGACCAAGTTCCATGCGCCCGAAAACACATCGCAGTTCACCGTCGGTGTTACGCTCGATTCGTTCCGGCGCGGCCAGGAACTCCAGCTTGATCGGCTCAGACTTCAATTGTTCGATTTCCTCGGCAAAAGCAGGCATCTCCTGCTCGGTTCGCCGGTAAACCAGCGTGACTTTCCCGCCCAGACGATATGCCGTGCGGGCGACATCGCAGGCCGTATTCCCGCCGCCGATGACAATAACCTTACCATCCAGGACGATTTTTTCGCCTGAATTTACTTGCTTCAGAAAATCAAGTCCGGATTCCACCCCGGAAACATTCTCACCGACAATCCGCATGTTTTTCGACCGGTGAGCGCCGGTAGCCAGAAAAACAGCGTCATAATCGAGTAAGTCCCCGACAGTGAAATCGGCGCCGAATTTCATATTTGCTTTGAATTCACATCCATGAGTAACTCGCTGGATCTCGGTCTGTAGAATATCCTTACCCAGCCGATAGGCCGGAATCCCATAATGGAGGATTCCACCAGGGAGGTTATTCTGGTCATAGATCGTAACCGCGATGCCCCGGCGGCGAAGATAATACGCGGCGGCCAGTCCGGCAGGCCCGCCGCCGATTACGGCAACATTTCGCGCCGAGAGTTCGGGCAGAGTCGCGGGTTTGGCGTGTTCAATGGCCCAATCACCGATGAATTTTTCCAGCAGTCGAACACGGATTTCGCTGTCGAAACTATGCCGGCTGCAATTGGCCTCGCAAGGGTGATAACAGACCCGGCCGCAGACCGCCGGAAAGGGATTGGCCTCGGTCAGCAACGCAAACGCCTCTTCAATTTTATCGTGCTTGACCAGGTCGATATAGCCACGGATATTTTCGCCTGCCGGACAATTATAATTGCACGGCGGCAGTTTGTCGCGGTACAGGGGAGTCGAGGAGCGCCACGAGCCGGTCTTGTTCCAGCTCATCGATGCCCGGCTTACCGCCATCTCCGGCATCTCGTCGATCGATTTGAAAACGACCAGTTTACTCACTACTTTTCACCGACTTGTAGGCCTGCTCTACTGCTTTCAGGTTTTCTTCTGTTTTTTGAGGTACTTTGCTTGCCACCGCCCCCAGGAGGTTATCCAATTTCAGCGTGTCATCGATTTTGGCGAAAGCCCCGAGGATGGCGGTATTGACTACCGGCTGTGCCTGTGAGCCAAGCCCATATTCCAGCGCGATGGCGGTGGCATCAACGTAGGATACCCGCAGGCCGTCAAGATTTGGTATTTGCTGTGAGGAATTGACCAAAATCACGGCGTCTTTTTTTATCGATGGTCGAAAAGTTGAAGCTTGTACGATACCGGCGGCCAGCACAAGACCGCAATCGGCTTGATATATCTGGCTGCGGAGGTAAATAAACTCATCATCGTAACGCAGAAAGGCCGTCACCGGCGCGCCGCGCCGTTCGACTCCGAAAGAAGGGAAACACTGTACATGGTACCCGTCCCGGAAATAGGCCTCGGCCAAAATCTCCGAGGCGATTACCGCGCCCTGTCCGCCCCGGCCAAAAAAAGTTATCTCGTTCATTGTCTTATCTTTATCCGTTAGCGGCGGCGTCCTCGTCGTTTCCCGTTGAGTTCCGACAGCCCGTAACCGGTTAGTTCCCTTTCAATAATTGTCGGGCGATGACCAGCCGTTGCACTTCCGAGGTTCCCTCGAACAGTTCGGTGACCCGCGCATCGCGATACATCCGCTCAACCTGGTATTCTCGGATATATCCATACCCGCCGAGTATCTGAATGGCTTTGTGGGCAACCGTTGTGGAAATCTCGGAAGCGTATAACTTGGCCTGGGCGGCCTGCAACGCGTATGACCCACCCTGATCTTTCAGCCACGCCGCATGATAGACAATGTTCCGCGCATTTTCGATCATCACCGACATATCGGCCAGATGAAACTGGATTGCCTGGAAAGTCGAAATCGGCTTGCCGAATTGTACTCGTTCCCGGGAATATTGCAGGGCGGTTTCAAACGCTGCCCGGGCGATACCCACCGCCATCGCGCCACAACTGATTCGTCCACCGTCAAGCGTTGACATGGCAATCCGAAATCCCTGCCCCTTTTTACCCAGGAGATTTTCTTTGGGGATATGACAATCGTCAAAAATCAACTCGGTCGTCGGCGATGCCTTCAGTCCCATTTTTTTTTCAATCGTCCCGATGGTAAATCCCGGCGTGCCTTTATCGACTAAGAATGCGCTGATGCCCCGTGGACCGGCCCCCTTATGGGATATGGCGAAGACAATCACGTTATCGGCCAAGGCGCCCATGGTAATGAAAATCTTGGTACCGTTGAGGACGTATCCGTCGTCGGTTTCAGTAAATGTGGTGGAAAGTGAGGCGGCGTCGGAGCCGGCCCCCGGCTCGGTCAGGGCAAACGCGCCGATCAGTTTTCCTTCACAAGCCGGCGGCAGATACTTTTTTTTCTGCTCGTCACTGCCATATTCCACCAGCGGGAACCCATAAAGCGAATTCTGCAATCCCAGGATGGCCGCATGCGACGGACAACCCCAGGTCAATTCTTCTCCGGCAATGACGTACGAGACCGCATCCATCGCGCCCCCGCCGTATTCTTCCGGGAGGGTCAGACCCAACAGGCCGAGTTCACCCATCTCCTTAATTAACGCCGGATCCAATTTCGCGTCGGTGTCGAATTCTTCGGCTCTCGGCTTCAGTTTTTTTTCGGCGAATGTCCGGGCCACTTCCTGGACAGCCAGTTGGTCCTCAGATAGTGAGAAATCCATGTATCAATCCCGTTTTTATCGATCAGTATTTTATCGCCGGGCACCCACGGATACAGCGCCGGCTCCCCGTAGTCACTTCTCTAAGCGATCACCTGTCTGTGTCCGGTCGGCCGGCCGGGTATAAATCATCATCGTGGTGTCAATGCCGGCGGAAAAACATTCGGTGCATCCATCCCCGCCAAGATCTTTTGCCGGCAACAGCTTTGTCTCAAAGCCCAATGCCGTATAGTTATCGATCGCTTCCTGCAGGCGGGAACCGGAGGCCGTGAAACGGGGAACCCACCCTGCCAATTTTAATTTCTCTGCAGAATCGGTGCCCATGATTATTCTCGCCTCTCGTGTGTCATCAATGCAGACAGTTTAGCGATTTTACCGGGAGATTGCAATTCGGATATCTCGGCAAAATTTCTTGACCGCTCATCGGCATCCACCGGCAAGTCATTTCCGGCCGGGTCGTTACCTAAAACAGATCGTCGAGGTCGTCGCCGCCCCCGCCGCCGGGCATCTCCCCGTGTTTCTGCAAGTATTGCTGGATTAGTTCGCTTTCCCGTTTGGTAAACATGGGGTCTTGTTCCCACATGAAGAATCGGGCCTCGCCGGGGTTTTGCCGGCACGCGGCGAGATCCTGCCGTAAATTTACTGTGCCGGAAATTCGAATTGTCTTTTTCTCTGCGTCCAAAAGCTGGAATACACCCTCAACATCGGGCACGGTTTCAACGGCCTCTTCATCCAGGGGCAGCCATGCTTCCGGAGGCAACACCACCGGCGTGATCAACTGTCTCAGATGACATTGCAGGCAACGCCGGGCCTCCATCCGGGCCGCCTGCTCGGTGAGAGTTTCCTCAATGAGTGTAAAATTGGTTTTTCGGACATCTGGATTGCCGGTAATGACCGGCTGGCGCGGGAGTTGAAATACCTCAATTGCCGAGTCCAATACCGGATCATCCACTCCATTAAATTCGGGTAAGATATCACCGATTCCCTGTCCGCCGAGATATCGGTCGATGACATCGGCCGCTTGACGGCCGTCGGCGATCGCGTTGATTACCGATGTCGGTCCGGCAATTGCATCACCGGCGGCAAAGAACCCGTCTAAACCGGGGGGAGTATGCTCATCGACTTCGATGACTCCCCGGGGATTGATATCTCGGCCGCCGATAGCGTCAAGAAAGTGAGGATCAACCTGCTGGCCGATAGTTACAATAACTGTCGATGCGGGCAGATTAAGGGTCTCAGTTTCGTCAAACTGCGGAGCAAACCGGCCCTGTTTATCGAATACCGCCGTGCATCTGTTAAAATCCACGCCACTCACCTGCTTATCATCACCGGTGAACCTCACCGGTCCCCATGATGGGTGAATTTTCACTCCCTCTTCCTCGGCCTGTCTTATCTCCCAATCATGCGCAGGCATCTCATCTCGTGATTCGAGACAGGCCAGGGCGACCGAACCGGCGCCGAGCCGCAGTGCGGTCATCGCGGCATCGATTGCCACATTCCCCCCGCCGATGACGATCACTTCACCGGTCAATCGCGGTTCGTTCGAGAGTTTAGCCGATTTAAGAAAATCCAATCCCGCATGAATCCCCGCCAGGCCGGCGTTCTCGATCGGTAAAGTTTTGCTGACCGAGGTCCCGACCGACAGGAGAACGGCATCAAATCCCAGGGACTTTAGTTCAGCGAGATCATTTCGATTGCCGAAAGGATAATTGAGGCGGAATTGGATTCCCAGTTTAATCAAACTCTTTAACTCCCGGTCCAGGACCTCGGGGGGCAGTCGGTAATCGGGAATGCCCTGCCGCAGCATCCCGCCGGGTTTTTCCTACTGTTCAAACAACTCAACCCGGTGGCCGGCGATTGCCAGATAGTAAGCGGCGGTCAGGCCGGCCGGTCCGGAACCGATAATTGCAATTTTCTTACCCGAAGCCGGCGCTTTCTCCGGTAGGAGGTATTCTTCCCCGGCAACTGCCTCGGCGGCGAAACGTTTGAGGGCGCAAATTGCCACCGGCTGATCGAGATCGTTACGGCGACAGGTGTCCTCGCAAGGATGGAAACACACATAACCGAGGATTGCCGGAAAAGGCACGCGGGAGCGGATAAGTTCGACTGCCTCGCGGTCCCGCCCCAGGGCGATCAACCGGACATAACGCGGAATATCGATCCCGGCCGGGCAGTTGGCCACACAGGGGAGAGGCGCATCCCGCCGGACAGTCCCGGCGGTTTCCTTGTCGAGCAGGGCGCCGGTTGAGCAGACTTCAATACATGCGCCGCAAAACCGGCACTGTGCCTCCTGCAACCCCTCACCGGTTCGCGTGCCGACCCAGGCCCGGCCGTCCTTCCAGACCGCGCCCAAAACGTCCGCGCCGCGCACATCGGTGCAAACCCGCACACAACGCAGACAGCCGATGCACAAATTGAAATCGCGGTCGAAAAGGGGATCGTCTTTGATTACCGGACGATGACGGGGGACATACTTGGGTGTATCGCCCGGAATGCCAATAAATCCGCTGACTTTCTCCAGTTCGCAGCGACCCAACAAGACACAACACCGCTCGTCGGTCGGTACATTTGATGAGCAATCGGTCCGGCTGCATCCCTCTTTCTGGGCACAGGTCAGGCAGGCATGGGGATGGTCGGCCAGAATCTTGCTCAGGGCCTTTTGGCGTAATTGAATGACTTGGGGGGTGTCGGTATGAACAACCATCCCCGCTGTGGCTTGTGTCTGGCAGGAATTGACCGGCTGGGGTTGACTTTCGATTTCAACCAGACAGAGATTGCAATGTGCCTCCTCGCCCGCCTTCCCGCCGGGTTTATCTCCCTCGATAATCCTGTCGCCCTGGTGGACCGTTTCCGCCCAGATCACCGTATTTGCGGGGGCGAGATCGGGATGATAGCATAGCCGGGGAATATAAACCCCCGCCTCGTCAGCCGCCTCGAGGATGGTATTTCCCGGGGGACACTCGATAGTTTGTCCGTCGATGGTCAAAGTCAGTTTACTCATGGCGTTTTTGTCTCCGGCAGTTACCATGAATGGGACACCGCGCCGGGAGTGCAGGCCGCGATGCAGGGCAGCATCGGACGGTCGGTGACCGGCTTGCAGGGGCCGCAGGCGTATTTTATCTTCTTGCGCTGCTCTTCTTTGATCGCCGCCACCTCGTCGTCATAGTCATCGACAATGATTTCAAAGAGATTCGCCGGGCAGGCAGCAACACAGCTATGCGGCGCACACTCAATACAGAGGTCTGTATCGATCGTGATGAAATACTCGCCGCTGCCGTCTAAGTATCCATAATTGGCTTTCATACTGCACTCTTCTTCCGTTGTTTTTCCACCAGCGCCTTGCCAAACAATGCGGCGCCCAGCGCCCCGGCAATCTGGGTATCGTAATTTGATTTTAACGCCTTGAGATTAAGTTCTTTTTCCAGGCGGGTGATGACCCCGCTGTTTTTGGCGATGCCGCCGGTTATCGCAAAGTCTTTTTCGACACCGACCCGTTCAAGCAAAGTCACCACACGATGAGCCATTGCCGAGCAATACGCCGCCAATACGCGTTTTTTCGACCACCCCTCGCGGAGCAGGGAGGAGGCCTCCGATTTGGCAAATACCACACAGGTCGATGATACCGGCGGAGGTTCTTCGTCGATGTCCAACGACAGGTCACCGACTTCTTCAATGGGGACCGAGAGCAGATCGGCGAAAACTTCCATTCCCCGGCCGGTCCCGGCGGCACACTTGTCGTTCATCAGGAAGTTGGTAACCTTGCCGCGCTCGTCACAGCGGATGGCCTTACAGTCCTGACCGCCCATATCCAGAATCGTGCGGACAGTCGAACCGTACATCGTGTTGCCCCCGCGCGCATGACAGGCGATTTCCGTAATCGCCCGATCGGCAAACGGAACATTGACCCGGCCATAACCGGTGCCCACGGTATAGTGCAAATCATCCATCGTCAGGCCGGTGCCTTCAAGCGCCCAGTTCATCGCATTACGCGCGCTATCCGGGCTATTCGAACCGGTACGCATGTTTGAAAAGGCGAACAACTTGCCGTCGAGCATCACCACCGCCTGCGAACTGACCGAGCCGACATCGACGCCCGCCGTAATGGTTTCAGCATCTTTCGGGTCGGCATTTTCATCATGCCAGTTATATTCTTTCCACCGCCAGTATTCTTTTGTCTTTTCGGCCATCATTAATTCCTTTCCGCCGCCACAATTGCGGCCCCGAGGGCGCCGACATATTCGGCATTGTCGGGAACGATTACCGCCGTTTCCAATCCGCGGCCCAGCGAGTCGACAAAACCGGGATTGTAGGAAACACCGCCGACTAAAGCGACGTCGTTGTTGATCCCCACTCGCCGTATCATCGAAATAATGCGGCTGGCGATGGCATCGTGGACCGCCCGGGAAATATCTTCCTTGGGCGTCTTAGCGTGTACCAGTGAAACAACTTCACTCTCGGCAAAGACCGCACACTGGGCGTTCATCGGAATTGATTTCGATGATTGCAGTGACAACTGGCCAAATTCCGCCAACGGCACATCCAACGCGCGAGCCATTGCCTCGGTAAACGAACCGGCACCGGCGGCGCATTTTTCGTTGATTGCAAAGTCCTCGACCTTGCCCTGTTCAGTGCATTTTACCGCGCGGCCTTCTTCGGCCCCGATGTCGATGACTGTCCGGACCGAGGGGTTGGAAAACACGATGCCTTTGGCGGCGGCGCTTACTTCGGTGACCGAGTCGTTTGTATGCGGTGCGCTCTTGCGGCCCGCGCCGGTTGCGTAAACAGCCTCGACCTGCTCCTCGGTCAATCCGGCTTTTTCGACGGCGCGTTTGTATGCCCTCTCGGCGGCTTCCAGCGGTTCAAAACCGGCCATTTCCTGGGACCGAGCCAGCACCTCACGGTCTTTGAGGACAACGACCTTGATGTTTTTCGCGCCCATATCGATTCCAACGGTTATCATTATATCTCCTTTTGTGCGAACACGTCGTATCTCGGGGTTTAGCGGTCCTACGCTGTTTGCATTTGTAAATCCAGCGTTTCCATAAAGGAATCGATTCGCCCCATCACCCGTTTTTCATCAAATTCCCGCTCGTCGCCCATATTACCTTCAAAAGTCATCACCGGGACACCGGCCTCGGCAATCCCCAGGCGGTTTTCCATGATGCCGCAGGAAAGTCCCTCGCAACCGCGATTCAAATGGAGCATCACGCCGTCCAATTTCCATTGCTTGACAATCTGCAACATCATTTTCGTCTTCAGGTCGGGATCGTAGAAATGCTGCCACTCCGGCTTGGCCAGGTTCCAATCGGCCAGGATGCGCAGCGCTTGGTCGCGCGTGGTTATTTTTTCACCCTTTTGCATGGGCGTTGTCTTGGGTCCCCAGGTGCCGTCCGGTTTGGTTTCCCAGAGTCCGATCAAACCGAAAGTGTATAGCGAACCGATCGATATCGCGCCGAATTTTTCCAGATAGCGAAATACTTTCAAAAATCCCCAGGGTGGCTGGGTGTCCGACATTAATCGGCAGCGTTCATTGGGAAGCGCCGCGATCTGGTTGTCGACGCGGTATTTCAGTTCATCGCGCAGTTCTTCGTAAAAGTCGGCCACTTCCTTGCTATGTTTCGAAAGTGTCCCGTGGACATACAGGGAATACATCGATTTTTCGTCGAGCGGCGCCGGTTTGGCCATGTTCAGGCAACTGATTTCGGCCCAGACCGACGTCGAGCGAAGCTCATTTTCCACTGCCTCGATCAGCAACTCGTCCTGGTACGTCCGTCCGGTCGTTTTCTCCAGCCACTCGATCGCCTCGTGCATCTGGTTGACCACATACATCAGGCGGTTCTCGTCTAACTCATTGTAAGGGCCAACCGACACATCGATGCAGAAGTACGGGATGTTTTTGTATTCGGCGACATGTTGATACCATTTGGCGTGACTGCAACAGATATGGTCCTGGTAACAGAAATCGGGTTTGGGGTATTCGCCGCCGAACGCATATTTGTCCAGATACATCGAACCCCAGTAGTTGCGCATATAGCTGCACAAATCACGCGCCCAGCCCCTGGCCTCGGTCGCTTCCAGGCATTCGGTCGAGAATGGTTTGTTGAAGGCAATCGACGCGCCATACGGTTCGCCGGTGATATTATAAACATCGCGGCCCAGACCGGCAGGAATGGCGTCAAAAGCCCAGGCGCCGCCGGTCCAGCGGATGCCGCCGGTCTTATGCGCATCCTGGTAGTCCTTGTAGTATTTCAGCCGGAGCTCTTTTGCTTTCTTCCAGCATTTGAGCGGTTCGGTTTTATATTCAGCCATCGTATCTCCTTGCTTCCTGCCTGAGAATCAAAAAAGGTCTTCTTCGCCCAGTATCTCCAAAAATGCCTCCACCCTGATTCGCATCGGTCCCAACGGTACGGTCACGTCAAACTCCAAAAACAGACAGGGGATATCGTTCTCTTTGAGGTACTTGATCAATACGGGCATGTCGCATTCATGCGGATCGCAGAATTTTTGCTGGATGACAATGGCCCCGTCAACCTTGAAATCCCGCGCCATCTGTAAAATATGCGGGAACCGCGTGCGTTTTTCCCAGTCCTTGGAAGGACAAGGGGGGCGATCGATGTACCGGTTGGCAATCGACTGCATCAGGTCGCCGTTGAACTCGGTCAGGTTCCAGAAATACCGGGAGCCGGTGCAGTGATCGTCGGTGACAATTGTCGCCCCGACCGATTCGACCATCTTGACAAAGGCGGTATCGTCATTTTCCGAGCCGATAATCATCAGCCGCGACCCGGTTTCACCGTCGAGTGTCCGCGATTGTAATTCGGGCAGGATCCGTTTGATCTCGGCGTTGTGGTCTCGTTTGTCGACCATGAACGACGAGGCGACCAGCACCATCGCCTCCAGCCCGGTTACCTTTGGGTTCGGGCCTTTGCGCAGGTCGTACACCTCGTGAAGCAGACGGCGGTTTTCATTATGCAACTCGGCCGATTCCCGCAATGCCTCATCGGTAATCGTTTTGCGCGTCCACTCCTCCAGGGCTTTTTTGAATTTTTCGAACTCGCCTTTCAGGTAAGGGCGGGAATGTTCGGTCTGCACCTTGGCCGGCATCGGCAGGTAATAAGAGAAGGAGTTGGGCACATGATTTCGCCAGGAGGCGTATGACTGCCTCAGGTGCAGGCAGGATTGGGAAATCATGATGCCTTTCATGTAATCATAACGTCCCTTCAGTCCCTGGGCGAGCACGTCACGGCAAAACGGGCAGAACATCCCAAAAAGATGTGGTTCGGTAACGTCCTGTGGCTCGTGCGCGCCGAGCATACGCACCGGCAGCAACCCGGCGGCGTAGATCAGTTCTTCGGGGGCGTAGCTGCAAAAACAGCCCATCACCTCCCCGCCATTCTTCGCCAGCCAGTCGCGGGCATAATCATGCCTGTTTTCATACCAGTTGAAAAATTGGGTAAACATAGGCCTCCATCGACGCCTACGGCGCCGTCATTCCGTTGAAATAAATTCGCCTGAGTTGTTTGGATAATTTTTTCATCTCGGTATTCTTGCGGGGGTCATACCACATGTAGACCCAGTTGAGCGAGCCAAAAAGAAAAAGTGCGGCCAGATTGGGGTCGATCCCGGTCCGGCGACCGCGGACCTCGCGGATCACCTTCTTGACTAACGCGAAATATCCTTGTCTGATCTTGAGCACCTGCTTGTAGTAATGTCCGGATAACGACTCGATTTCATGTACGCAGACTTTTAACTCGTCTAAATTGTTAACAAAATACTCAAAATGGTTGTCGATCACCGCACGCAGCTTTTCTTCGGGCGTCTCCGCCGAAGCCAATCTTTCCTGCAGGGTTTCCACCAGTGTGGAGAAAGTATGTTCCTGCAGGGCAAAGAGTAGTTCCTCTTTGTTGTGGAAATAGTAATAAATGCCGGAGAGGCCGATTTTGGCGCGGGCGGCAACCCGGCGGACCGAGGCACCCTCGTAGCCCTCGCGGGCGATCGTCTTCGCCGCGGCTTTTAAGATTGCCGATAACCGTTTTTCGTATTGCCGGTTACGCCGCGTCGGGGCGGGTTTTGTCTGGGTGTTTACCACGTCGTTCTCCCCGAAAATAAATCGAACGTTCGTTCTAATTATTATACAGATATAGAGTGCATTGGGTCAAGCGGAAATGCGGGGATTAGAGTGTTATTTGATCAGAAAAATGGTGGGCAATGCCCACCCTACGGGCTAATAGGGGATTTTAGGATGACCCTGAGGTCAGGGACACATTGCCCTATTCATATTCATAACTGGATTCATCGGCTAATTCATCTGCTCGTTGAGCAAAATTGAACCCCAACTTTCGCTGTACAACCGTCCACATAGGTAACAGATTAAACCGGGGAGATAGGTAACACTTTTTTTGGTTTTCGTTTCATTGTTTTTTTGTTTTTTGGGGAGATGTGGGGCAAATGATCCGCCCGTTATTTTCATCAAAGATCGCCAGTTTCATTTCTCCCCAGCTGATCTGCCATTGATAGTCGGCGGTTGGATAAAAGGCGATATCTTCGCCGGCCAGAGTTTCGGAAAGGTATATCTGCCGGCCACGCCAGCGAAACTCACCCTGGCTCCGAATATGCCTGGTCACGGTGCCCCGCGGGTAGGTGATCACGGGCAACCGCAGGGGATACCGGCGGGTCATTCAAGAGGGTTTAAATCGTATTTCCCGGCCGCGTGACGCTTTATTCCACATCAAATCAAAGGACTCATAATGCGCCGCAGCAATGTTTGTACTTCTTCCCGCTCCCACAGGGACAAGGATCGTTGCGCCCGATTTTCTCCCGCTTCTTCAGTTGAATCGGCGGCTCGTCATCCTCGTTGTAGACACTGAAATCAGCAAACTTGAGAAGCGTGCGGTCGAGTGCCTCAACTCGCTCGTCAAATGACGGATCACCCGGTGGAATGCCGTATTTGAGCATGACAAGGGATTCCCGGTTATCCATATACGAAGCCACGAGACTATCATCAAATCGGGCTTCCCCGGCGAAAGGATCGATGCGGTTCTCGTTGAGATAATGTGCAAGATTCACGACATAATCTTCGACAAGGGGAAGGAATCCCCTATCGCCGTAATCGCCCATCAACAGCACCGCCTCATCAGAATCAAAACGCATATGTTCCAATAATGCGTCGTGTATCCTTTGATCGTGAACCCCGAGTTGTGCCAGCACCCACAACCATGTCAATCGTCGTTCTGGATGATCCTTGTCCCGCTCGTATTTCTGACAGGCGGATTCCAGTGCGGATGGACCCAGCTTTTCCAACGCCAGCATTGCCGAGTTGTGCAGCTCCGCATCGGGATCATCCTTCACCCGGTCCAGCATCTCCACCAACAGCGGACCGGCGGACTCTGCCTTGAATTCACCAAGAAGAATCATCCCGTGTATCATTCCCCATTCCAAAGCCCTATCCCACGCCCCGTCGGTGTCGATCAGGTCAATCAATGCCGCCAGTTTTCGGCACAGAAAATCGATGACCTGTTCATGGTCGGGACAATCCGCCAAACCCTTCTTGCTTTTTTTCAGCGGGTTGCGCCGGCACAATCCGGTGAATAGTTTTTCCAGTTTAGAATCAGCCACGTCTTTACCTCGGGTCATCGACAATCACACACCACCAAGTGAATGGAATAATCTGATTGCACGAATGTCAACAGTCGTATCGGACGCGACCGCTTCTGCCGATTGAATCGAGGTGAATCCGATCGAATCAAATGCGGCAAACCGCTTGCCTCAACGCCCTCTCTCCCACCCTCGCATAAATCTCGGTCGTTGTAATCTGTCGGTGGTTCAGCGCCCGCTGGACCAGGCGCAGGTCGAGGAATTCGCGGGTTGTATTGTTGACGGAGATGTCAGTATGAATTGGCGGCCTTGTAGGCAATCCAGATCCCGAACAGCCCACCAATGCCGCTACAAACGACTCCTGCGAGTGAAAGAAAGCTGGCTCCCCAGAGATTGGGAATGAATCCACCCAGTGTCGAACCGACGGCCATTCCGATCCAGATGAGTGTTTTCGTGTTCATACTTCTACTTAATCGGGAATAATCGGGCGACGTATTAGCCACGAAGTCGCATCGGGAAGTTTGTCGCGTGATCAATGCACAGCCCCAACCGCCTGCCTCACGGCCTCATCATCCACCCTGGCATAGATCTCGGTCGTGGTGATCTGCCGGTGGTTCAATGCCCGCTGGACCAAGTGCAGGTCGCCGGTCTTCTCGTAGAGGTTTGTGGCAAAAGTGTGGCGGAGGGAATGGAGCGAAACAGGTCGGTCGATTTCGGCTTTTTCAAACCACTGAGTAAACCGCAACTGGATTTGCCGCTGCCCCAACCGTCGGCCCTATTGGCCTCGGAACAGCGGCGTGTTTGGCCCATCCGCCACAGGCGGACCCCCTGTGGCGTTTTCTTTGAGGAATTGGCGTATGAGTCGCCGAAGGCCTGGATTCAAGAAGACGCGGCCTTCAGTGCCGCCTTTCAGCCGAATGTGCAATGCCTCGTTCCGCAGGTCGATATCTCCCCTGTTCAGGCCAACCAGCGACCCGAGTCGGATGCCGGTACCGAGGAACAGTTCGAAGATCAGGCGGTCCCGTTGGACAAGCGGCCTGTTCTTACGATCGAATATGGCCCTGATCTTTCGAACTTCCTTAGAGGTCAAAGTCGTTGGCTCTTTCACCGCGACCGGTGATGATCGAATCAACCGCGCCGGATTCTCTTTGATCCAGCCCGATTCCACGCAAAACGCGAAGAAGGACCGCAAAGCCGACTTCGTCCGGTTTATTGTGATCGGCTTCCGTTGCTGACAATCTGGTTTCATCAACACATCATCTGAGGTCAAGAACCGGGCCAGATCATCCGGCTTTGCTCTGTCAACGCCGCAATTTCCAAACCATTCTGCAAATTTCCGCAAGTCCCGGCCATAAGCTGCTCTTGTATGCCCGCTCCGCCCATTCGCCGCCAACTGCCGGTCAAATCGTTCAATCGCCGTCTTCAGCTTCATCTCACCTCCCGCATCACGTGGATTACGCGATGTCTGAGTAAGCGATGGCAGGAAGCGGGAAGAAACCCGGTACACCAGAATAGATATGAGATTCTCCCTTTCTCCTTTTTAGCAATTTATTTAACGGCCCGGTTGTACCAGGACACCCATTTTCAACGTTTCGGAAATCTCTCCGGCAGGTATCCGCCGGAAGCCGGATCAAGTGCGTCCGGTCAAAAGCGGGTCGGCAGACAGCGGAAGCGACCGCGAGAATGGATTCGGGGGAGTTCTCGTCTGACTTCGTTTGAATTCTGCTTGACATTATGCATTACAAATGCATAATCTCCACTAAGGAGATTGAGCATGAATCCGACATATATCAAAAGATCGCTGGAGCCGGTCCTCAAGAAGGCGGCCGCCGAATTTCCCGCCGTCGTACTGACCGGACCGCGCCAATCCGGCAAAACAACGATCCTGAAGCATCTCTTCGGAAGGCGATACCGTTACGTGTCCCTGGAGCCGCCGGATGTTCGAATGTCCGCTGAGGGAGACCCACGCACCTTCCTCGAGATGTACCCGCCTCCCGTGATATTCGATGAGGTGCAATACGCTCCCGACCTGCTTCCCTACATCAAAGAGAAGATCGACGCTAACCGGCACAAGAGCGGGCAATTCCTCTTGACCGGCTCACAGAATCTTCTACTCATGGAAAAGGTGACCGAGTCATTGGCGGGTCGCGCTGCGATGCTTCGCCTCTTGCCGCTTTCGAGGCGAGAGTCTGAGGGAAGACCGCGGTTCTCCCTGCCATGGGAATCCAAGCGCCGGTCGTCCACGGAAAAACCCTTCACCTATCGCAAACTTTGGCAAGGATTCCTCAGAGGCGGGTATCCGGAACTTACCGCACATCCCCGGCGGGACGCAAATCTGTGGCATGCGAGTTACGTCCAGACATACCTCGAACGGGACGTGCGCACGCTCAGGCAGGTCGGGGACCTGTCCCAGTTCCAGAATTTCCTCCGGACCCTGGCAGCCAGAAGCGCCCAACTCCTGAATTTGACCGATGTCGCCCGGGACCTCGGCGTAGCGGTCAACACAACCAAGGCTTGGCTATCCGTGCTGGAAGCTACATACCAGGTGATCGTGCTTCGTCCATACTTTGCCAACGTCGGTAAACGGCTCGTCAAGACACCGAAAATCTATTTTACGGATGTGGGCACACTCTGTTACCTCGCCGGTCTGAAGGATCCCGAACATGCGGCTTCCGGCCCTCTGGGAGGCGCGATCATGGAAACCGCGGTGCTCTCCGAAATTGTGAAAACCTATACTCATCGCGGCATCGACCCGCAAGTCTACTTCTGGCGGACCATCGCGGGAACAGAAGTGGATTTCGTGGTGGAAACCGGCGGGAAGCTGGTGCCCATTGAGGTGAAACTGTCGGCCACTCCACGCCCGGCCATGGCCTCCGCAATCAAGATGTTCCGGAAGGACTTGAGAGGCGTGGCATTGCCGGGGTACGTGGTGCATCCAGGCGATATGATGCTGCCGCTTGGCCCGGGCGTGACGGCCCTGCCGTTCGCCGAGCTGTAACCTCGCGCGGTTCCCTGTCCGCCACAACGTCAGGCACGGAAGGACGCCCGAGTTCCGCTGGTTTGAAGGGACACTCCACGCGGGCAAGGTCCGGGCCTACATCCAGCTGGTTTTGGCCTCGGCCACCTGTCTGTGTGCGGACACGCACAGGCGCGCTTTGCCGAGGACTTGGCGTCCATCCTCAAGCCGGTCCCGGAAAGCGCCACAGCGGGCGACTGTGGCCCCCGTGTGCGGGGAGCTTCACACCTTCGACCTGCCTGCGCCGAGGCTTCGGCAGGCAGGCGACCCCGAAATCCGCCTTCCCTCCATCGACCGGTTGGAGGGTTTCCACCCGGGCGGTCCTAGCCTCTACAGACGGGGCTTGGTTCCGGTATGTATCAGGCAGGAGGCGTTGTTGGAGCGTGGGCGTATGCCGGAGAATCTGAGCAACGTTTTCAGCGCCTTCTGCTGGATGGAAGGTGGCCGTCCTGAAGCTTCATCAAGGGCCAACTGCGAAATTTCCTTTGCATTTCATGTTCCACTTGCTATAATAC
>JAJRUJ010000042.1 GCA_024277855.1 Candidatus Zixiibacteriota bacterium | reverse complement strand
TTGAGACCAAGGCGGCATAATCAATCAAATCGAATCCACCTTAATACAGCCGCCAAACTGTCCAACAAACCGGGACCACTTCTTCCCTAGCAAAATATCGATGCAACGACTCCTCAGTTGACCATCTTGGATAACTGATTCGACGGCACGCTTCAATTCAGACTTACTGTAATTGCGGTTAGACTTTACCTTTCGTGCCTTGCCATTGACTGGAGTTAGTCTGGGCACTGACTTCGCCGATTGGGCTATAACGTCGCGTATCTCATCTTGTTTGGCGGCATCAAGATTGCGTTGAAATATGGCCGTTCCGATTCCAAGTTCACTGGCAATTATCACCAGTGCCGACTCCGATGAGATTCTGTGCTTCTTCGCCCTTGCGCTGACCATTTTATTGATAGCTGGTTTCGGGCGATCAAGCTTCTCTCCGATCTTCTGCAATAGTTTTTGATCTAGACGTTGATTTGACATCTCACTTTGGTCGCCGTTTTGGGGTTAATAATGTTCTCGCACTCTGAATGGGTATTCCAAGAATCGATGCAATATCCTTCGGGTTGAGGCCAAATGACGCAAGAAAATGGACCTGCGCACTCGCGCCAGCCTTTCTTCTCTTTCCCGATTGGAGTTCAGTGTCATTCAGAAGAAGACGGAGCATTATGGAGATTAAAGCGTTAAGCTTTGCCGAGATATCTTTTTGTATTTGCTCTTGTGGATCAATTTGGTGACCTCTATCGATCATGTTTAATTCTCCCAAGTCCTTTCAGCATTTGATTTACCGCCTCCGTTTTGACATGAAGCCGCTTGGCGATTTCTGTCTGTGGCAATCCTCGTTCGTTCAGTTTGAGTGTAACTAGGTATTGGAGCAAGTTTACTATTTCACTGTCCTTATCAACAACCTTTATCGACTTAGACTTTGGCATCCTGCACTCCGTATTTTTTCAAATGGGTAACGATTCTGGCGACGCGATTCATATCTACTCTCACGATCTGTCGGATGGTGTGTTGAGGCACGCCTGCTAGGCCGAGTTGGACAATCATTAGATCTTGGAGTATTTCCTCTACCCGCACCGGTGACTCATTTTTTCTTTTTGCCATCTGACGATGTCCTTTCTTTCTTCAATTTCCTCATCTGCGATAGTTCTTTGCTGACGTAAGTGTTTGAACGACCGACGATTTCACTGATTTCCTTCGGCCTTAATCCGAGCGTATGAAGTCTAAGAACTTGTTCCCTTAGTTTTAAAGGATTATCGGGGCGGTCGGCAACCAGGATGGATAAGATCGCCTTGAGCGTCTTATCGATGGATTTTAATGTTTCTGTTTCCATGGGTTCCTTTCAATGGATGAATGCTCGGTTGAGATAAATAGTCATCCTTCATGTGTCTGCTATCACGCTATAACACAACATAATGGACTATTACTTTGCTCCACCTCTAATTTATATCGCGATTTCATGGCTAAGTCAATCAAAATAAAGCAACCTCGAGATTTAATCGGTAGGCGGTGCCGCACCCAACGTGTGCGAAATCTGCGACATTACGATCCGAGTACACTACCCAATTCGCCGGTCGAAGCTCCGAAATGTAAACCCACCTGGCGCTTCGTCCCGAGTTGCGGGACTTCACTTAGGTGGGGCACCGGCAAAGCGATGACTTCGCGCTCCGCGCGACTGGGGCCGCCGCAGAGCGGCCTGCGCCTTTTGAGGTGTGGGGTACCCAACATGAAAAGTAAATTGGATTCCCGTTCCCCGTCGGGAATGACGCGATTGTTATATTCTGCTATCCCACCCCTCCACAGGCGGGCAGGCATAAATGGTGGGCCACCGAAACATCCTGCAAATTCGCTCAGCGTACCTTGAAACCCGGAGCGAAGCTCCGGGCCACGCTAGCCCGGCTTGATGGTAGGGGTCGGGCAAGCCCGACCCCTACGGTTTTTACTGGATACCCCGGAACCCAAAGGGTACAGGCCATTAATAGTGAGTTCATACCGTTAAGTGAAAAACTGTGCGGATTCCTCGCGAAGGAGAACCCAAAGAGTATAAATCCCCAGGGCGGTGCCAAAGGGTAGATTGATTAGATTAAGAAAACCGAGAATGATTAACGTTATACGCGCCCAGTTTTTTCGTCTGAGCAAACCGAAACCGCCGATGATCCCCGGGGCGGAGAGGACCACCGAGAATATCACTACGGCCATCCCCAGCAGATGAATGACCATGGCGTCTTCCCGATATACGCTCGGTAACGTTGCCACAAAGGCGAACACAACCCAGACCAGGACACCGAATAACAAACCGACAATGTTGAAGACAATGTAGAGATACCCCAACACTGGGATATGTTTTTCAATCGAGTTCGCGTCTGGCCTCATCAATTGCTACGCTCCGGCTGGAGTGAAATATTTTGTCGATTCCTCTTTGAGTAAGACCCAGAGGGTATAGATGCCTAAGATGGTCCCGAACGGGAATTCAATTAAATTAAAAAATCCCAGAACAATTACGAGAATCCGGGCCCAATTTTTCCGTTTGAGCAGGCCGATCCCGCCGATAATCCCCGGTACCGAAGTGATCATCAGCAGCCCGCCGATAAACCAGCCAATAATTAACAGGACGGCGGAACCCTCGATATCGTCCGGTAATGTCGCCAGCCCGGTGAAAAAGATAAATATCGCGATGCCGATCAATAAACCGATAATACCAAAAACAATATACAAATAACCAAGAATATCGAAATGTTTGTCCATTTTTCCAGCTCCCATTGCCCGATTCAATCGACTCGCCGTGGACGGGCAAATAGTTGTGCGGTCTCCTCGCGCAGAAGTACCCAGAGAGTATAGATCCCAATCGCCGTCCCGATCGGGAAAGCAAGCAGGTTTAAAAAGCCGACAATGATCAATAAAATGCGTGACCATTCCTGTCGTTTGAGAACACCGATCCCGCCGATGATTCCGGGCGCGGAAACCAAAGTCATCAACGCGGCAAAAAAGAATCCGACAATGTGCAAGACCGCCCCCGCTTCATAACGCACATCCGGGAGTGTCGAAACGCCCATCAGCAAAAACCAGACGAAAAGCCCGATCAGGACTGCGATTCCGCTATAGACGATATTGAGCCAGCCAACTACCGGCAGATGTTTTTCCATTTCAATACCTCCTTTGATATCCTCTCTGGCGCTAATTACCCCAAAATCGATTTACTTTTCAACAATAATCTACGGAAAGCGTGGCTTCCGGTTGCCTCAAATCCACCGAATTGATCAAAGATGATGACCAAACCCCACGGCGGGGGTTTGTAGCATAAGTCCTTGAATTTGAGACCAGGGTATTTTGCTGTTGATATCAAACGAAACGCGAGCGAAGTCAGCAGGCCGGGTGGCCCATGACTGACCTTCAGAATGAGATGCCGTCAGTCATTCACACGGATCGCAAGGCCCGTCGCCGACGGACTTATAGATATAGTTTACATACAGCACTACGTCGACCGGGTTGACTGTCCCATCGCAATTCCAGTCTCCGTTTTCTTTGGGACAATTGGGGGGCGTCACGCGGTGATCGATTCCTTTGTAAACATAATTGACCATACACACCACGTCGAGCGGATGGTATCCGCCGTCGCCATCGACGTCGCCGAATACCCCGCAATCACACGGGGGGGTGTTAAAGATCTCGACAAGCATTGAATCTTCCACATCATAATTACCCGTAGTATACCCATCCCGGTCGGCGATAAAAACGCGCACCCAGTAACTGCCATTATCAAATTCGGTCGTGCGCCAGCACCCTGATGTATCGCTGACCTCAATCACGCTGTCGCCGTCGGTATTGGTGATGACATGATAGAACACGCGAGCATTATAATCGCCCTCGGTATCGAAAATCGCATCCTCCCGGTAGATCACATCAACATTGTCAGTCCAGAAAAGTTGACCGGTAAATGTCAGGGAGTGGATGATGCCGGTCGACATGGTGTCATTGTAAATCTCGTAGGCAACCGTGTAGGGCGCCAGTTCCCAATCAGAATTGTTGATCCGGTCGCTGAGGCGGGCGATAATATCGACATCGCCGGAGAGGATCGCCCCCGCGCTGAAATAATTGGATGTCCCGTTTTCGCAAAACGCGAACAGCCGCTCCTGATCGCAACGCCTAATTTCCGGCGTGTGGGTGTCGAGAATCCCGTCCAGTTCATCGAGCGGATTACCGACAAATTCCCAATCCGACATCCACGGCTGGCCGGTGTTCCTGATTTTTACGAAATGGATATGGTGAAAATCCGCCACTGTCCAATAGACGATATTGCCGAGGTAATCGCCTTCCTCGACATACTGCCCCTCGACCACCTGGATGGTGTTCTGGTCGATGTGGGCGTACAACCAGCCCTCGCATTCTTCAGTGCCGGGCAAATCACCGATAGCAATTCGCCAGTGCAGATCGGCCGACGTGGTCAGGACAGCTTTAACATAGCCTGAGCGTACTGCATAAATCGGTGTCCCGTTCGGCACCAGAATATCAAGGCCGGGGTGCAGGTAGGGACTGCCGCCGTAAAATTGATATTCACCGTAGGTGTTCCCGATACTGTGTAAGGGGAGGCCGGGTAAAACCGGCCAGGGAATGGCAGATGCCCCCTCGACGCCAATAATCGAGGCAAGTATAAAAATCAACAACAGCATAAACCGACGGTTCACATTCACTCCCGGGTCACCCAAATTTCCCCACATGAAAATATAGCCACAATCCCCCGTTTGCCTAATGATTTCACACGTAACCCTGACGAGGATTTTGTAAAGTACGGATTCATCCACCACTCGAGAATGTCCGCGCAGTCGCGATTTATGATCGCGGTTTATTCACTTGTGCGATCACCCAAGTAAAAACGGGGGAGTTTTCACTCCCCCGTCGGTGTATTGCAAAAATGATCGACCGGTAATTACTCGGCCTTTTTCTCGGTGTTCTCGGTATCCGGCGCAGCTACTTCTGCGGAAGCCGCCTTTTCGACTTCGGCAGTCGCGGCCTCCTCTGTGGAAGCCACTTCTTCGACCTCAGCAACTGCCGCCTCTTCTGTCGGCGCGGCTTCTTCGGCCGGAGCCGGCTCTTCAACTTCAGTCGTGGGCGTTTTAGCTTCTGCCGCAGCTTCCGCCTTGGCCTCGGTTTCCGGTTTCACTTCGACTTCGGCTACCGTCTCTTCGACCTTCATGGTGCGAGTCGGATGTTTGGCCAAAAACTCTTCCAACTCCGCGGCCTCACGGTCACGGTAAAAAGCATCGACTGAAAGCACGATCCGCTTGTTGGTCGGGTCGAACTCAATAATCTTTAAATTGAGCACATCACCGGTGCCAAATGCGAGTTCGGGATTATCGAGATCACGTTTCCCCAACTGATTAAGCGGGACAAACCCCTCGACTTCACCTTCCAGCTCCACAACCACGCCGCGGTCGAGCAGGCGCATGATCTTGCCTTCCATTTCCTTGCCGGCACGGAAACGTTCGTGGAATGTCGGCCAGGGGTCGGCGATCAATTGCTTGTGACCCAGGGAGATCTTGCGGTTTTCCTTGTCGATGGCCAGGACGACCACTTCGACTTTGTCGTTCTTCTTCAGGACCTCGGACGGGTGTTGGATGCGCCGCGTCCAGGAAAGGTCGGAAATATGGACCAGGCCGTCGATGCCCTCTTCAAGTTCGACAAAAGCGCCGAAGGCGGTTAGGTTGCGTACCCGCCCGTCGTGCCGCGACCCCAGTTCATATTTCTCTTCAATAGTCGACCAGGGATCGGGTTCGAGCTGCTTGATCCCCAGCGAGATTTTCTGGTGTTCCTTATCGACGTTGAGGACGACTGCCTCGACATTATCGCCGATTTGGACAAACTTCGACGGGTGTCTGACATGTTGCCGCCAGGACATCTCCGATACATGAATCAGACCCTCGACACCTTTTTCCAACTCCACGAATGCGCCGTAATCGGTGATCGAGACAATTTTCCCCTTCACCCGGGATTCGACGGGGTATTTCTCCTCGATGTCATCCCACGGGTACGGAGTCAGCTGCTTGAGACCGAGCGAAATGCGGCTCGTCTTCTCGTCATAGTCGAGAATCTTGATCGTGATCGTGTCCCCAATTGCGACCATTTCCGACGGGTGACGAATCCGGCCCCACGACATATCAGTGATATGCAGCAGGCCATCCACCCCACCCAGGTCAATGAACACGCCGAAGTCGGTAATATTCTTGACGACCCCTTCGCGTTCCTGACCGACTTCAATCTCGGCGAGCAATTTGGTGCGGAGTTTTTCGCGCTCCTCTTCGAGGACCACCCGGCGGGAGACCACGATATTACGGCGCGATTTGTTGAGCTTGATGATTTTCATCGCCATACTCTGCCCGATCAGAGAATCAAAATCGGGTACCTGGCGCAAGGCGATCTGCGAGCCCGGCAGGAATGCGTCAACCCCCATCAGGTCAACCACCATCCCGCCTTTAATCCGCTTGACCAATTTACCCTCCACGACGGCCCCCTGGTCATAGGCCTCGCGGATGTTGTCCCAGACGCGGAGGAAATCGGCTTTCTGTTTGGATAACTGCAACTGACCGTTCTGGTCCTCTACCGCATCCAGGAAAACCTCCACCTCGTCGCCGACCGAGATATTGATCGGTTGGGGAAATTCATCCAGGGCAATAACTCCCTCGGACTTGAATCCGACGTCAACGATTACGTTGTCACGGGTGACCCCCATGACCTTTCCGCTGACGATTTGGCCCTCTTTGATGTCACCCAATGTCTCATCATACATCGCCATCAACGCTTCGTATTCTTCGGAGGTATATTCCTCGTCCTCCAAATCCGGCGCATAGATTTCTTCAACAACGGGTGTGACAACGGCAGGGCTCGGGCTGTCGCCGCGTTCGGCGCGCTTGATCGACTTGGTCTTGCGCACGACGTCCTTTCTTAAGTCCGTCGTCTTGACCTCTTGCGTCTTTTTCTTGCGCTTGGCCGGCGCGGCGGCGTCTTTCTTTGTCCGCATGGAAGCTTTCTTACCCTTAGCGGCATCACCTCCAGTCTTGGTGGATTTGGCGGCCTCTTCTTGGGCCATTTTTTCTGTGGTTGAGTCAGACACCAGTTAGTTCCTCCCTTTCTATCAGATTTGCCCGTGAGGGCAGATAGTCGAGTTTATTTTACCACCAAATTCATCGGCCATTCCGGAGTGCGCTGTGCCGGCCGGAAGTTCGGCACCGACGACCCTCTGTTGCAAGGTACGAATACGGCCGACAATCTCGTCGGCGATTTTTTGGTATCCCTCGCGTCCAGCCGGTGCCGACGCGATCCATTCGGCCGGCAACAGTTCACCGTAGTGGATGGTCATTCGCCGCCGCCGGCCAAAAGTCTTCGGCCAGCGGTCGGTGTTTTCGATGAATGCCGGCAATACACTCACGCCGGCATTACGCGCCAGAAAACCGATTCCCGGTTTAGCATCGGCGATTACGCCGGTTTTCGAACGGGTCCCTTCCGGGAAAATTAACACCGGGATACCCCTTTGTACCAATTTGAGGATGGCGCGCATCGTATCGCGGCCGAAACGTTCCCGGTCGACCGGGATCGCGTTCACCCGCAGAAGAATCCAGCGAAAAAGCGCTTTTTTGAACAACTCTTTCTTGGCCATATAGCCGATACCGCGACCAAATGTGCAACCGACTGCGGGCGGATCGAGCAACGAGCGGTGGTTGGCGCAGATCAGAAACGATCCCTCGGGAGGAACATGTTCCCGGCCGCTGGCGCGGACCCCACCGAATACTCCGTAAAATACCCGGTAGGTCAGCCAGCCCAGTCGATATAAAAAACCCATGGCTATTTGCCGCTCCCGGCTTTGGCACCACTCATCCGCGCTTTGCAAACCCGTAAAACTTTGTCGGTCACTTCTTCGATATTCAACTCCGTCGTGTCAATTACAACCGCATCGGGCGCTTTTTTTAACGGCCCAACCGCACGGTTGAGGTCCTGTTGATCACGATACGACATTTTTTTGGTCTGTTCTTCCAGGGTCGTATCTTTACCGTCCTGAATATATTCGAGCATCCGCCGCATGGCGCGGGTTTTCATTTCGGCATCAAGGTAAATTTTCACATCGGCGCGCGGCGCGACGACCGTACCGGTGTCGCGTCCTTCGAGCACCACACTGCCCGACTTGAGATACTTTCGCTGCACCGCGACCAGGAATTCGCGGATTATCGGCTCAGCGGCAACTTCCGAAACACGGGCCGTGACCGCCGCCGAGCGGATCGCCTCGGTGATTTCCTCCTCGCCGAAGTATACTTTATTTTTGCCCTCCTCGACGATCAGCCGCACGTCCCAGCCAACCAGCAATTGATGGAGGTTGTCCTGGTCGGTCAAGTCGAGTTTTTTTTCATTCGCAATCCAAGCCGTGGCCCGATACATCGCCCCGGTGTCCAGATAAGTAAACCCCAACGCCGCGGCAATGCGCCGCGCGATCGTGGATTTGCCCGAACCGGCGGGGCCATCAATGGCGATCACTTTACCCGCATAAATTTTGAGCACACGTGCGTCGGCCATAAGCTAATTAGTATACTCGTCTTACATCTGAATGGCAAGGGTTATCATCGCCCCATTTCGCCACAAAACCGCTAATCTTGTCAAAATCGCCCGCTGTCATATCCTCTTGATACATCGACTATTACGCTAAAATCTCCACTCGCGGGTAAAACCGAGGAATGCCCGGAGTTACTTTTTAAAACGGGCCAGGCGGTCGGCGAAGTCCGGATGGTCAAAAAACGCCAATTGGCAGATCCGCTCGGTTTCCAGTGCAAGCCGATGATCGCCGGTCTCTGCGGCGTAAACCGCTCGTTTGTATCGACCGGAGATATCTCGCTCAAAACGGGCCACTGCCCCGGCCGTCTGCGACACTGTCTCTTTCAATTCATCGTCGCCGCAAACCCGGTTGACCATCCCGGCGGCCAGCGCCTCCTGTGCCGAAAACAACCGGGCGGTGAGCAACAATTCCAGCGCAATCCCGGCGCCGGCCAGATGAGTCAACATCGAGGTGCCGCCCCAGTCCGGTCCCATGCCGATTTTGGCAAACGGCAGCCCCAGCTTTGCCGAATCGACGGCAATCCGCAGATCGCAGGCCAACGCCAGGATCAAACCACCGCCGACTGCAACACCGTTAATCGCGGCAATAATCGGCAGCTCAGAGACCCGAAACCGCCGGACAACTTCTGTCCCCTCGTTGAGGATACGCAAAAAACCGTCGCGGTCATTATTCGCCCGGAGTTCGGCTAGGTAATCGATATCGCCCCCTGCGCAGAACCCCCGGCCCGCACCGGTCAGGATCACCACTCGGATGTCGGCGGTGTTTTCTACGAGATCGAATGCGGCCAACAATTCGCCGCGCATCGTTGTGGTCAGCGCATTGAGTTTTTCCGGACGGTTGAAAACCAGCGTAGCAATCGACCCGTCGGCTTCGGCATGCACCAGTTCGCCGTTGAAAATATCCTCACTCAAAGCCCGTGCCCTCCGGAAACTTTCATATGGGTGCCGGTGACATATTCCGATTCGGGCTTAAGGAAAAAGAAAACGGCGTTGACAATATCGGCGTGTTTGCCGAACCGGCCGAAGGGGATTTGGTCGGACGGTCTCCGGGGCTTTTCCACCGAGTTGATATTGATTCCGGGCGAAACAATATTCACCGTTACTTTATATTTGGCGAGGTCCTTGGCCAGCGAAAGTGAAAACGACATCACCGCCTGTTTGGCACAAAAGTAGGCCACCACCGCCGGGTTGGCCTGCAACCGTTCGGCATAAACATACCCGATGTTGACAATCCGGCCGGATTTCTGCTTGCGCATCAGTTTGGCCGCGCGGAGTGAACACTCGACCACCGAATAATAATTCGATTCGGTCATCCGGCGAACATCCTCGGGGGTTAGACGGGCGATTTGTTTGCGGAGATAGTCGCCGACATTGTTGATCAGCACATCGAGCCGACCGTAAGTTTCGGCAATATGAGCGAACAAGCGATCCGTATCGGCGGGTCGGGAAACATCGGCCTGAAACGCTTCGGCAAAGCCCCCGTCTTTACAGATGGCCTCAACAGTGGCTTTCGCCGACTTTTCCCGACTCCGGTAGTTGACCACCACGGCATACCCGTCGGCGGCCAATGCCCGCGCGACCGCCTTGCCGATCCCACTGTTCGCCCCGGTTACCAGCGCAACTTTTGCCCCGGTTTTTGTTTTTCTTTTTGCGGCACTTGCCATTGGTTTATCAACCCGCAAGAAAAGGCCTACCTTGACCTAACATCGCTTTTTAGTACGCGTTGCGCCGTTTGTTGTTGGCCGACTTGCTTTTCCGGTCGATAATGATAGTGATTACGCCCCGGATGGTCAAACGATTCCCGGCTGTGTGCCTACAGGTCAGGCAAAAGGGCCGTATTAATCAGTGATGACTTGGAGCATTTCTCGAAAAAAGTGTTATAATACAATTATGGATAGGCGATTAAGAGACACGTGGTGTCAGGGCTGGCTAATCGGGGCCGTTCTGGTGCTCCTAGGGAGCATTCTGCCAAGCGCCGCATCAGGCGGCCAAGCCGATAGTTTGCGGTTGGCCGATCTCCGCCTTGCTCCGGGTGATACATCGGCAATAGAAATCTACATCGCCAACTCCCAAAAGCTGGGCGCCTACACTGCGCGGTTCGCCTTTGACACCTCATTGGTCGAATTCGTCAACAATCCCGAAAACGATTCGGTTCTGGTTGCCGAGCAACTACGGGGCGATTTTAAGTTTTTCACATGGCAACGGCCCGAACCGGGAGTGATT
>JAJRUJ010000041.1 GCA_024277855.1 Candidatus Zixiibacteriota bacterium | reverse complement strand
CTCTTGCTGCTGTCGATACGCTCATCTTAACTCCACAGTTCACCGGGGCTCACGCGATATCCGCGCACAAATTCGGCCCCGGTCATCGGCCGTTTCCCGGCCGGTTGAATCACAGTTAACGCAAGCGCGTCTGTACCGGCCGCCACCGTGATCCCCATTTTGGGATCGGCAACGATCGTTGTTCCTACCGGCACGTGGGATGCCCCCCGTTCGGCGTCGGTCAACCGTGTTTGCAAAATTTTGGCTTGCTTGCCACGGAAACGACAGAGTGCGCCGGGATTGGGCGCCAGGGCGCGTACCCGGTTAAAGGTCTGTCTGGCCGATTGTTGCCAATCGATAATTCGGTCTTCCGCGGTAATTTTTGGTGCCTTATTGAGCTTTGTTGAATCCTGCGGTTGCGGCGTTATCTCCTTTCTTTCCCATTTATCCAGCGTTTCGAGAAGTAAATCGGCCCCGACCTCGGCCAGCCGGGTTGCCAGCTCGCCGTAGGTTTCTTCCGGGCCGATGGACACCCGCCGGGTGAGCAATACCTGCCCGGCGTCAATCTCTTTTTGGATCAGAAATGTCGTCACACCAGTTTCATCTCTGCCGTCAAATAGCGCCCAGCGAATCGGCGCGGCCCCGCGATATTCGGGAAGGAGAGAGGGGTGCACATTAATTGTCCCTCGTGCGGGGAGCGACCAGACTTTCCAGGGTAAAATCCGGTACGCGATGATGGCAAAACAATCGGCTCCCCATTCGTTTAGTTCGGCGATAAATGCCTCATCAGCCAGTTTCACCGGTTGTAATAACGGCAAATTATGTTCAATTGCGCACCCTTTAACCGGCGAGGCGGTCAGCTTGCGGCCCCGGCCCGCCGGACGGTCGGGCTGGGTAACCACACCCACGACCGGATGCCTCTCGCTGTCGATGATCCGTTGCAGCGAGGTTACGGCAATCTCCGGAGTACCGAAAAATACAATCTTCATGATCTGGCGGGGAACAAACCCCGCTCCCGCAGACTCTCCTCGACTTTCTCTTTCCCGGCATCATCTAACGTGTCGATATACAACCGACCATCTAGATGGTCATACTCATGCAGAATAATCCGGGCCAGCACACCGTCGGTTTCAAGTTCATGTTCGCTGCCGTTAAGGTCATAGTACCTTATACCGGCCTTTTTGGGGCGACGGACATCAAAATACACGCCGGGAAAAGACAGACAGCCCTCTTCATAAACCGCCGAACCGGCAGTGTCGATAATCTCCGGATTAATAAAGACATATTTGCCGCCGTCTTTAACCAATTCGGTCGTGTCGGCGGTAAACATCCGCAGTCGTAATCCCACCTGCGGCGCCGCGAGGCCGATGCCCCTCTGGGCGGCCTGGGTGGCAAACATATTTGTGGCAAGCGCGTTGATTGTTTCGTCGATATTTTGCACTGGTGTTGTTATCTCACGCAAAACGGCATCGCCATAGATACGCACCGGGAGAATTGCCATCGTCTAACCTCAGATTACCGGTTATCTCGGTTCGGCCTTGCCGGTGATCGAACTCCGTAAGAATTCGATCTTGACATTTTCCCCGAATTTCAGGACGATCGTATTCTCTTTTTCGTTAAACCCGTGCACTGTGCCGAGCATTCCGGCCGAGGTGATCACCTTGTCGCCCTTGACCAGTTCGGATAACATCTTCTGTTGTTGTTTCTGTCGTTTTTGCTGGGGCCGGATAAGCAGGAAATAGATTACGGCAAACATCAACGCCAGCATGATCAGCATGCCGTACGGACTGCCGCCCTGATCGCCCCCCGGCGCACCCAGCGCCAGGATCAAATAACTCACTGGTCCTCCTTTGCATCGGCCGATGACTTATCACCCGACCGATATAAGCTCAAAAAACGCTCCATGTACTCCGAGAATGTATTCTCTAAAATCGCCTTACGCAAGGACTCCATCAGCTTGAGATAGAACCACATGTTGTGGTAGCTGATTAACGTGCAGGCAGTCATATGGTTAAGGTTAAGCAGGTGACGGAGATAGGCCCGTGAATAACTCTGACAAACGAAGCACTCACAATCCGGATCAAGCGGTTCGTTCGAGGCCTTATACCGGCCGGCCTTGGCGGTGATCGAACCTCGGCTGGTGAATGCGGTCCCGTTGCGGCCGTTACGCGTGGGCAAAACGCAGTCAAACATGTCGACCCCGCGCGCGACCGCCAGCACGAGGTCCTCCGGTGTGCCGACACCCATCAGGTAACGTGGACGGTCGTCGGGGAGCAGCGGGACAGTCACCTCCAGCATCGACCAGAGGTCCTCTTTTGGTTCGCCGACCGAGAGGCCGCCGATGGCATACCCGGTAAAATCCAGCTCAACCAACCGTTCGGCGCAAGCACGGCGCAACTGCGGGTAGACCGACCCCTGCACGATGCCAAATAAGTTTGGCGAGGTCTCCGGATAGAGGCCCAGCGAATCGAAATACTCGATTGCGCGTTTCGCCCAGTTGACTGTCAGGTCGACACCTTTCTGGGCGCGGGCCTGATCGGCAGGGTAGGGCGTGCAATCGTCGAGGATCATCGCAATGTCGGGATCGAGCGCAAGCTGGACATCGATAACTTTTTCGGCGTCAAAATAATGCGGCGAGCCATCAAGATAGGATTTGAAATGCACGCCGTCGTCGGTGATCTTGCGTACGCCCTCCATGCTGAATACCTGGTACCCGCCCGAGTCGGTCAAAATTGCTCCGGGCCAGTTGGTGAAACCGTGGAGACCACCCAGCGATTTGATAATCTCGGTTCCCGGTCGCAGGTAGAGATGATAGGCATTGGCCAGACAGATTTTTGCGCCCATTTCCAGCAAATGAGGAAAAGTGAGCGCCTTGACCGAGGCGGCGGTGCCCACCGGCATGAACGCGGGTGTGTCGAACGATTTGCCGCGCACGGTCACCGTGGCGGTACGGGTCAGCCCATTAGCAAGGCGATTATGTTCGACAAATTGTAGCGGCCAGCGTCGTGCGATGATCATTCTCCCGAGTTGAATTTCAACTCAAAGAGCATACGGGATTTAGGGGGCAAGTGCAACCCGAATGCGGGAGATTTGGACACAGGCGAGGCGTGATTATTTCACGGCCGCGCTAAATTAAGCCGTGTGGCCGTCCGCAAGTTTGGGGTGGAAACCAGACTTCCACCTGTGGCTTCAAATCATGTAGGGCGGATGCCTGTCATCCGCCGCGATAAATAAAGATGGCCGGTGGCCACTTTGCAAAAAACTGGATTCCTGTCTATACCCTTCACGGTGTCTGGTATCCACCGTAATCTGTCACCCTCGCAGGGCGGTGATGGCGGTAGCGTAGTTGTCGGCTTTGAAGACTGCCGAGCCGGCCACGAGGACATCCGCGCCGGCGGCGATGGCCCGCGGGGCAGTATCAGGGGCGATGCCGCCGTCGATTTGCAGACGAGTATGATAGCCGCCCTCATCGATGATCTTACGCGCCTTTTCGACCTTGGGCAAAACCTCCGGCATGAATTTCTGCCCGTAAAACCCCGGATGCACCGACATCACCAAAAATAAATCAAGCTCGGCAAATATTCCCGGGTCGAGTGAAAACGGTGTCTCCGGGTTGAGCACCAGCCCGGCTTTGACCCCGAGGTCATGAATATGCTGGATGACGGTTTTGGGGTTGTCGATTGTTTCGACATGAACAACCAGCATGTCCGAACCGGCGTCAGCATAAAGTTTGAGATACTCGATTGGGTTGGAAATCATCAGGTGGGTATCGAGGAAGAGATTAGTTTTTGCACGGACGGCCTTGATAAAACCGGGTCCGATGGTCAGGTTGGGGACAAAATGCCCGTCCATGACATCCAAGTGCAGCCAGTCGGCGCCGGCTTTTTCGACCGCCTCAATTTCTTCGCCGATGCGGCAGTAATCGGCGGCAATGATCGACGGCGAGATCAGCACCCGCCGCGCGGTTGGGTCGGTGGTGAATTGCCCGGCTGTGTTCATTGTCGTCTCTCCCTTACCAGGTTTCGGACGTAATTGTCAGGTCGACCGGCGACCCGCGCCGCACCTGCAATCCGGCCGCCACCGACTGGTTGACCACCGTGCCCGGTAAAAGTACCGAATCCACTTCATGATAGACCGAGCCGAGCACCAGTCCGCGCAAATCGAGCATATTTTCGGCTTTTTTGATGTTCTCACCAACCAGAATCGGCACGGTCACCAGCGCAAATTCATCGTTTTCATTAACCAGCACATTGACAATTGTGCCGACGGGAACCGATCCGCCGCCGGCCGGGATCGAACCAACCACCACGCCGGGAGGCAGCGAATCGTTACGGGTATATGACTCACCACCGATCATCAACCCCGCTTCATCGAGCATAAATTGCGACTGACGGACAGTGTAGCCACGTAAAAACGGCACCATTGTTATTCGGGCTCCCGAGGAGACAACAACCTTGATCCGGCGGTCGGCCTTGACCATCGCCTGTGCCGGTGGATATTGGTCGAGGACCACGCCCTCGGGTATCGAGGGTGAGTGCTGGTACGATTCGATTTCGATACGCAAGTCGAGGATTTTGAGGATTGTCTCGGCCTCGCGCAGGTTTTTCCCGACAAGAGCGGGAGTCGGGAATTCATCGCCGTGACGGGTGACCAGCGGCATGACGATCACATCGCCGACAAACGCAAAGAACAGCAGGATAAAAAACACGACCCCGGCATAGAGTGGCCAGCGATAGAGCGGCCAGTGCCGCGAAGCTTTCATCCTCCAGTATACTTTAGTAAGCCGCCCCATTATGTCTTCCGTTTTAACCGCGCGCCGAACACACAATCTAAACCCCGGCGCGGCGGATAGGTAACCAAAAAACCATCATCGTCGGTAAAATCTTTACCCACGAATTTGTCGGCCGGTTCCAGAACATAGTCGGGATTCACCGAGAGAAATTTCGCGACAACCTGGTGATTTTCCTGTGGTGTAATCGTGCAAGTGGCATATACCAGTACCCCGCCGGGGCGGACCTGGGAAGCGGCGGCCTGAAGATAGGCGGATTGCTCGGTGGCGAGACGAGCGATACCTTCAGGAGTTTTTTGCCAGCGGGCATCGGGGTTTTTCGGCAGTGTCCCCAGTGCCGAACAGGGAACGTCAGCCAACACCCGGTCGGTTTCGTGCGGTTTTAGCGCAAGAGCATCGCCGGACATCGGCAACACCGAGGAAAGTTTGAGCCGCCCCTTGTTT
>JAJRUJ010000002.1 GCA_024277855.1 Candidatus Zixiibacteriota bacterium | reverse complement strand
GGTCTCCTTTCATATAGCCTCTAGAGTAAAGATGTACCATAAATGAAATTGTAGAAACCACAATCAACATCATTACAGAAATTTGATCTATCATTACACCCATATCAATTTGAAGGGTATCGGTAAAACTCATCCACCTCCATTTCAAAACAAATTGCTGGTAAACACCCTCCGTATTTTTACCAACTTTAAAAAAGTATTGATAAGCTGTATAGTACGAAAGGGCTAAAGAACTAAATAATCCCAAAGAACCTATCCAACCTGAAATTGCCGGTCTAATTTTATTATAATTAATTCCCAGAAGCAGGAAAACCGCCAGCGGAATTAAAGGTATTAAAATGGTATAAGTAAAATCCATAACTGGTATTTATTATTTTTTAGTATCTCATCGTTTCAGTATCATTTTACGGTCAACGCGTAATTCGGTTTCACCGGCCGATCGATCCCCTTTCTGGTACGCGGGAACGACCGGATTAATCACCTCTATGCTATTATTATCGACAATTGCCCCAGCCAGACAAGTCCCGTTCCCGGTTATTCATTGCCGGGCAAAAAACACCGCCCACACATCCGCGCAGGCGGCAAGAATCAATAATCTCCATCAAAAACGCCGATGATCGGTACCGACAAGGCATCCACCCCTGCCATTACAACCAGGATACGGCATACGGCGATGGGGGTTAGCCCAGCAGACTGTCGACTTTCTCAACCAACTGCTGTTTGGGAACCGCGCCAATAACCTGATCGACTTTTTCCCCATTTTTAAAAAATAACAAGCTGGGGATTGACATGATGCGAAACTGCGTTGCGGTCTGGCTGTTCTTGTCAACATCGACCCGCGCAACTTTCAGTTTGCCGTCGTATTCCTTGGCCAACTCTTCAACAATCGGATGGATCATCCGGCATGGGCCACACCAGACGGCCCAAAAATCGACGAGGACGGGTGTGTCTGATTTGAGAACTTCCTGCTCAAAAGTAGCATCGGTGATCTCGATCGCTTCAGCCATTGTATTCTCCTTATACCCTTATTTATTTCTCACTAATCAAATTTCAATCGGCCGGTCTGTCAACGGTTATTTCACACTGCCTGTCGAAAACTGTTTTCTGATATACGAAAAAGGGCCTATGCCGCAGGGCCGATTATGTCAAGAAATGCGTCAGGGGCCGGTTAACGACAATTATCGGGCCAAAGGCGCGGGATCGACAGCCGACGGCGGGAGGAGATGGCCGACCAAGTAGTGGGAACCGAAGACCAACACGATGCCGTCGCGCGGCGTTTCGGCCCTGGCCCGCGCGAGCATTACATTTGGATTTTTGCTGCGAGTGAACGATAAGCCCAACTTGCGGGCGCAGGCGGATACCTCGGTAATCCGCCAGGACCGGCGGTTGGGGAAACGGGTAAAATACCAGCGGTCTACCAACGGGGCCAACGAGCCGATCATCTTATCCCAGCGCTTGTCGTTGGCCACCGCACAGACCGCCGAGAGATAAGTATCGGCGGCAATATCTTTAAGCGAATCGGCCAGTCCGCGAGCCGCGGCGGCATTGTGGGCAACATCAAAGATCATTCGCGGCTTGCCCCGGCGTTGTTGAAATCGGCCCGGCCAGCGCGTTTCGGCCAGTCCGCGTTTGATAGCGGTATCCGACAGGCAAAAACCATCCCGGCGCAGACACATAAGCGCGGCGATCACCGTGCGCAGGTTGTCCTCATGCACTCTCCCGGGATACGACCAGTCAATTTTATTGGGGAATTTTCCCCGCGTATCGATCAGACGGCGATGGGGCGTGCCAAGGTTGTTCAACGCCACGGTCTGCCCCGCGTCAATGAAGGGCGCACGGTGCGCGCGGGCGATACGGAAGATCGCATCGAGCGCCGCCGGAGCCATCGGCGAACAAACAACCGGCACGCCCGGTTTGACGATGCCGGCTTTCTCGCGGGCAATTTTGCGCCGAGTCCGGCCCAATGATTTAGTATGATCGAAGTCAATCGAGGTAATCACCGACAATTCAGGGGTGAGCACATTGGTCGCATCGAGTCGTCCCCCCAGGCCGACTTCAAATACGGCAACATCGCACTCGGAACGATGGAAATGATCAAAGGCCATGGCCGTCGCCGTTTCAAAAAAGGTGATTTTGTGTTCGGTGATAAAATCACCATGCGTGCGCATAAAACGAACCACTTCGCGCCGGGGAATCCTTTGGCCATCCACACGAATCCGCTCGCGGTAGTCGACCAGGTGCGGCGAAGTGAAAAGCCCGGTTTTATAGCCGGCCGCCTGCAATACCGCAGCCAGGGTCGAACAGACCGTCCCCTTACCGTTGGTGCCGGCGACATGGATTGTCCGGATTCGGTCCTGTGGATTGCCCAATCGATCGGCGAGACGGCGGATATTGTGCAGGCCGAGCTTAACCCCAAAACTCTCCAGACCAAAGAGGATTTCTATGGCTTCGGTGTATCGCATGGGGGGGTTCGCCTGATATTGGGAGAGCAAACGGAAAAATCAACTCTCCGGCGCGGGCGCTTTGAGGGTCTCATGCACCCCCGAGGTCGGACCACAGAGGTATTCGATCAGCAGGGATACGGTGTGGCGTAAATCACGGCGTGGACAGACGGCATCAAGGAAACCATGCTCGAGAAAGAACTCCGATGATTGAAATCCCTCGGGCAATTCCTGGCCAATCGTCTGGCGGATTACCCGCGGACCGGCAAAACCGAGTTGGGCATGCGGCTCGGCGATGATTACATCCCCCAGCGAGGCATAAGAGGCGGTTACACCGGCGGTGGTCGGGTTGGTTAAGACCGCGATATAGGGGATGCGCTCGGCTTTAAGCTCGGAGAGCAGTACGCCGGTTTTGGCCATCTGCATTAGCGAGAATATCCCCTCCTGCATGCGAGCGCCGCCGGAACAGCAAACCAGCACGAGGGGGATTTTGCGTTCAAGCGAACGTTCGATTGCCCGGGCGACTTTTTCACCGACTACCGACCCCATACTCCCGCCGACAAAGGCAAAATCCATTACGCCGAAACTGATCGTCCGGCCGCCGATCCGGCCGATTCCGCAGACAATCGCATCTTTAAGTCCGGTCTTGGCTTGCGATTTGCGGATCCGTTCGGTATAGCTGATGCGGTCTTTGAAATTGAGCGGATCACGGCTGGTGAGAGACGCATCAAACTCTTCAAGTTTCCCGTCATCGAGCAGCAACTCGATATATTGATTGTAACGGATACGGAAATGGTAACCACAGGCCGGGCAAACCCAAAGCCGTTGCTCGAGTTCGCGGCCATAGATTACTTCACCGCAGGATTTACATTTTGTCCAGAGACCGTCGGGGATTTCTTTTTTAGTCTGACGGACCAGTGGCTCTTTTTTCTTACGGAACCATTCCATGGGTTAACTTATCCCCTTTTATTCGCTGAAATCAACATACCCATCCGCGCCCGGCTTGCCAACGAAAAACACCCTACGCAAGGGTTTCCAGGTTAGGCGGCAGGATTTTAAGCATTACGACGGCATCCTCACCGGGAGTTTGATAATAATTTTTTCGCCGCCCGATTTCCTCGTAACCGGCTGATAGATAGAGTCCTTTTGCCGTCGTATTCGATTCGCGGACATCGAGGAGGATACAAAGTTTTCCACGATCTATCGCCCATTTTTCGGCAATGTCGAGCAGTTGGCGACCGACTCCCATTTTCTGATAAGAGGCGGCAACGGCGATATTGTGGAGGTGTAATTCGTCGCCGACCCCGACCGCGCAGAGATAGGCGATGATTGTATCGCCGAGTGTTGCGACAAAACAGGCGGTACAATCCCGGCCGAGATGATCGGCAAAGACATCTTTTGACCACGGATCGTCGAACAGCCGCTTTTCGATCGTGTGGACGATATCGAGATCGTCACCAATCATCTCGCGGATGGTAATTGTCATCGTTGTGGTTTCGACCATTTTTGAAATCCGGGCATCGGGCCATAATCGAGCCGCCAATTGTTCGGGTCAACTATCCGTCCGGCCAAAATTTCCTGCTCACCCCAAAGCGCCAGCTTACCGGCAGCTTCCGGCATCGTGGTGGTGAGGATTTCATGAGAAAATTCGGCGGAGGTAGTCAACTCAGCAATGGCAGAAACTCGCGGCCCAACCAACCGATAGGGACAATCTAGAGTCGCAATAATTTCAGCGAGCGTCAGAACCTCGACCGGCGAGTGTTCTTTCTCACCGGGTTCGAACACTGTCCAGTAGTACAAATCTCCCCGGCAGGGAAGGACACAGCCCAGCGGACGGTCGGCTGACTGATATAATCGCCGGAGAAATTCGAAAGTAGACAATGCCGCCACCGGCAAATCACCAGCCGCGATCAACCCCATGACTGTCGCCGCCCCCACCCGCAAACCGGTGTATGACCCCGGACCACTTACGATGGTATAACCGTCGAGATCGGCAAAGGTCAACCGGCATTCGGCCAGGCAACTACCAATCTGCCCGGGCAGCAATTCGGAATGTCGACGGCGGGCGGTGATCCGCCATGATTGGTTGACCCGGCCGTCAGCCGCCAGACCGATCAGCAGATCGTCACCCGAACAATCCAGCGCCAGGATATTCACGACTGCGTCTCGCCTTCCGGCCGCGGCGATTTTTCCAGAATACTGATTGTGCGGCGGTGTTCGCCGAGTCGCTCAATGGCAATCTGCCAGCGCAGCGGGAGATCAATATCGGGCAGGTTGTCGGCCCATTCGATAATGACAATGGTGTCGCCATCGGCAACGGATTCAAGATCAAAATCGATCAATTCCTCAGCCGAACGGACGCGGTAGAGATCGATGTGGCATAGTCTGACTGTCCCGACATAGAAATTAACCAGATTGTACGTTGGCGAGACGATGTGATCGGTGATCCCCAATCCCCGCCCGATACCGCGCGCCCAGACCGATTTGCCCGCACCCAATGGGCCGGTTAAGCCAATCCAGTCTCCCGGCGCAATTTCGGCGGCGAAATTTTCGGCCATTTTCCCGGTTTGCTCGGCCGATTCGCTGATCAACTGACGGGAGGCGCTCATTTTGGTTCGAGGGTGGCCACCGGCAAGACCATTTCAGGGAGACTGATTCCGCCGTGCTGTAGTGTCCCGGCAAACCGGCGTTGATATTCGTTGAACTGAGTCGGATAGACGAAATAGAAATCTTCCCGGGCCAGCAAATATGTCGTCGACATGGTAAATCTCGGCAAACGGTATTCGTCGGGGTCGCGGATAAACATCGACTCTTTCGGCTCACCTCTGAGGTTGTCACCATATTTGTAACGCAGGTTGGTTGAGGTATCTTTTTTGCCCCGCGCAACCGTCCCCCGCGAGCCGACAATGCTGCCATGGTCGGTGGTAACCACCACAACGCAATCCTGTCTTGAGAGATACCGCAGAACCTTGAACCAGGAAGAATTGGTAAACCAGGTTTTCATCAGATCGCGAAACGCGCCTTTGTCCGGAGCCAATTCACTCAACAATTCGGATTCTGACCGGCCGTGGGTCAGGTTATCGATGAAATTATAAACAACCGACAATAGCGGGGTACTCTGATAACCGCCGATTTTACGGGCCAGCCGTTCGCCCTCTGTTTGCTCAAGCACTTTGACATATTTCGCTTCGGGCTTCAACCGGATACCGAGTCGGGCCAGCTGTTCGTCCAGCAACCGTCGTTCGAGTCGGTTGCGGGAAAATTCGTCCTTATCCCCAACCTGCCAAAGTTCAGGGTAGAGACGTTTGACATCGGCGGGAAACAGACCCGAAAAAATCGCGTTGCGCGAGAATGGGGTAGCCGACGGCAGGATCGAGAAATAGTGATCGCGGGTGACATTGAAAAATTGAGCGACTTCCGGCTCGATATGGAGCCACTGATCGAGACTCATGCAATCGATAACAAAAAAGAACACGCGCCGCCCGGCTTTCAGGTGCGGGGCAACCCAGCGTTCGACAACGTCAGTCGAGAGCGGCGGCCGGTTGGGGCTGTCATGGATCCAGTCAAGATAGTGCCGTTCGACATATTTGCCGAACTCGGCCGTCCATTCACGCTGGTGCTCTTTGTGAATTTCCTCCAGGCCGAGATTGCGGAAACGGTCGATTTCGATGTCCCACTGGGAAAGGCGGACATGGGCATCGATCCAGTCCGCCCATTCCATCGGGCCGGAAAGATCGTTGCGCATCCGGCCGATCTCCTGGGCATATTGCCGCGCCAGGTGTTCGGTGCGAATCTTGCCGGCGTCGAGGATTCGCTTGGCTACGGAGAGAACCTGGGAGGGGTTGACCGGCTTGGTCAGGTAATCGTCGATCTTCTTGCCGATTGCCTGCTCCATTAAGTCCTCTTCTTCGGACTTGGTGACCATCACTACCGGCAGATTGGGTTTAATCTGCTTGAGTTCCTCGAGGGTGGACAGGCCGTCGCGTCCGGTCATCATTTCGTCAAGCAGGACCAAGTCGTATCGATTTTCCGCAATCATCTCGATCGCCTCATCGCCGGAGGTCGCCCCGTCAACGATATAACCGCGTTCGCGCAAAAACATCATATGCGATTCAAGAAGATTGATCTCGTCATCGATCCAAAGGATGACCTTGCCATCCGGTTTCATTGTTCCACCTTTCATCCGGTTGCCACCACAGTCGACTATGGTACTTCATGTCCGCCGGATTGTTTGCCCGCCTCGAATTGTTCGGTTGCCGCCGGGAGTTCGACGACAAACTCGGTTTTCCGGTCAGGCGTGCTTTCGGCGAGATAGATCCGCCCACCGTGATATTCAGAAACAATGCGCCGCGACAAGGTTAAACCCAGGCCCCAACCGCGTTTCTTCGTCGTGTGGCCGGGTGAAAATATCTTTTTCTTTTGTGCGGAGGGAATTCCGCGACCGTCATCGATCACGCGGACGATGGCGACGTGTCGGTCACGGTTTTCGGCCAACGCCACGGTAACTTTGCCGGTGCGGGAGTCAACCGCTTCCAGCGCATTTTTAATCAGGTTTTCCAAGACCCAGCCGATCAATTCGGTGTTGATGAGCGCACCTACCGGTCCGGCACATTCGGCGGTAATGGTCACCCCTTTTCCCTTGAAAGGAAGACGGATCCGGAAATACTCGACGGTCTCCGTCACGACCTGACAGAGATCGACGACCGACCGGGTCGGTTCGGAGCCGATCAGACCGAAGCGGTTGGCGACCTGTTCGAGCCGATGGGTGTCGGCCAGCATCCGATCCACGATATCGGACAGACCGAGACCATTTTCGAGCTTGACCTCAATTTCTCCCCGGCGGTCTTTTTCGCGCATGATCTCCAACCAGCCCAACAACGAAGACAACGGAGTCCCGAGTTGATGCGCGGTCTCCTTGGCCATGCCGACCCAGATATACCGCTGTTCCGCCCGTTTGAGATTGCGAAACCCGATGTAAGCGATGATCAGGAGTAAGACAACCAGCCCGACCTCGAAAAACGGCAGCAACTGGAGGTCACGGATCAAGCGATAGTTGCCGTAGTGTAAATAATGGAGAATTTCTCCCTCGTAGAGAATCGGCACCGGCGGATAGGACTTATCCATCGTGTGCATGATCTTACGCACTTTTTCGACAGCAGCAGGTGTGGATGTCGAATCGGAATCGGCAATATCCGGCAAGTCGCGCCAGTGGAGCGGATTGTCCTCCCGGTCGGTGACCACCAGGGGGAATGAACGCTGACGAATAATTTCGTCAAAGAGGAAACCGGTAACCTCCTCCGACTGCGTTTCGACGGCGCGTTTCCACTGCTCGGCGTAGGTATTGGCCATCCGGCGGTCGGCGATTTGCAACTGGCCGACTACCGCCTGCGTATAGTAGGCCATCACACCGGCAATCACGGCAATGCCGAAAATCAGAAACCCCTTAAATATCAGCGGCAGGCCGGTATAGCCCGCAGGATCATAAAAGACCAGCCAACCACGATTGCGCAGGAATTTAGCAGACATTGTCTCCGCCCTGAATCGGCGTTTGTGACCGCCGGTTTACTTGATTTGGTCGATACCGCCGAGATACGGCCGCAACGCTTCGGGAATGCGGACAGTGCCCTGTTTGGTCTGATGGTTCTCCAGCAGGGCGATTATTGTGCGCGGCAGGGCCAGCCCGGATCCATTTAGGGTGTGCACAAACTGCAATTTCTCTTTGGGCGCGGGACGGTAGCGGGCATTCATCCGCCGGGCCTGGAAATCAAGAAAATTCGAGCAGGACGACACCTCCAGATAATTGCCGACACCGGGCGCCCAGACCTCGAGATCGTAACATTTGGCGGCGGCGAAGGACAAATCGCCGGTGGCCAGGACGCGGACGCGATAAGGCAGTTCGAGCAATTGCAAAATATTTTCGGCATCGGCCAACAGCGATTCAAGCTCATTCCAGGAATCCTCGGGCCGGACGATTTTGACCAACTCGACTTTGTCAAACTGGTGCACCCGGATCATTCCCCGCGTATCTTTGCCGTGCGCGCCGGCTTCACGACGGAAGCAGGGTGTATAAGCGACATACTTGAGCGGCAGGTCTTCGGCCCTCAGTGTTTCCCCCGCGTGCATGTTGGTCACCGGGACTTCGGCGGTGGGAATCAGGTAGAGGTCGTCATTGGCGATCCGATACATATCGTCTTCGAGCTTAGGCAACTGCCCGGTACCGGTCATCGTCGCGGTATTGACCAGATAGGGCGGCCGCACCTCGGTGTATCCGGCGGCGACGTGGCGATCGAGCATGAAGTTGATCACGGCACGCTGCAATTTCGCGCCGATACCGGTCAGGACAAAAAAGCCGCTGCCGGAAACTTTGGCCCCTCGCGGCAAGTCGAGCATGCGCATTTTCTCGCCCAATTCCCAATGGGGCGCCGGGGTGAAAGTAAATTCCGGTTTCTCTCCCCAGGAGCGCAGATCGATATTTTTGTCTTCACCGCCAACAGGCGAAGACGGGTCGGGAATATTCGGGACCCGCAGCATTTTCCGGCGCAGTTCGGCCTCGATCTCGCGGCAAGCGTCGTCCATCTCGCCGATGCGCGCCGAGACCTCTTTCATCGCCGCAATCGCGCCGGAAGTATCCTCCCCGGCTTTTTTCTTTTTGCCGATTTCGGCGGACGCGGCATTAAGTTGTTTTTTGAGTTGCTCGGCCTCGGTAATATTTTCCCGCCGCCGGCGATCGAGCCGCAAAATACCGTCAAGATCGATCTCCATCCGTTTCTGTAGGGCGGCGGTCTGAACCGCCTCCGGGTTTTCTCGAATAAATTTGATGTCCAACATTGTCGGTTACGTCCTTTTTGTCCCGGTCAATATCTGATAACCAATCTACAGGGGTTATTCGTGAGACTGCTCTTCCACAATCGGCGGATCGGCGATCCGGTAGTTTGGCACCAACTCGATCAGACGTTTTTTGGTTGCCGCCCGGTCGCCGGTGCGCGCAGTTTCGAGCAGATCGTCGACACGATCAATAAAGTTTTTCGGCGGGACAGGGTCGCGCGGGCCGATCCAGATTTTTGGGTGTTCGGACGACTGTCCACAGTCGGCGTTTTCGAAAAGCCGTTCGCGCATCTTCTCCCCTTTGCGCAAGCCGGTAATCTTTATCTGGATATCGACACCGGGAGTCAATCCCGATAGAGTGATTAAATCGTGGGCCAGGTCGATGATTTTTACCGGTTCACCCATATCGAGCACCATGGTATCTCCACTCTCGCCGATCGCGGCGGCCTGGACGACCAGGAGAGCTGCCTCGGTGCAGGTCATAAAATAGCGGGTGATGTCCGGATGGGTGAGGGTGATTGGCCCGCCGGAGGCAATTTGCCGTTTGAATAACGGCACAACCGATCCCTGGCTGCCGAGAACGTTACCGAACCGCACGGTCACCACCTTCATCAACGATTGGCGGGCAGTGATCCCGGCCAGTATTTCGGCAGTCCGTTTGGTCGCCCCCATCACACTGCGCGGATGGACGGCTTTATCAGTCGAGATCAGAACAAAAGCGCGCACACCGACCTGGTCCGCCCAGCGCAGCAAAAATGCCGAGCCGCCGATATTATTTAACACGGCCGCATCGGGGTGCGACTCCATTAACGGCACCTGTTTGTAGGCGGCGGCGTGGAAAATAATTTCCGGCGGTGTCCCGGTGAATAGACGCTCAAACCGGATCGGGTCGGCGATATCGGCGACCAGTATCCGAAACGGCAGGTCTGGAAACTTACGCCGCAACTCGTCGGCGAGATCATGCAGGCCATTTTCCGAACGGTCGACCAAGTCGACACGCGAGGGGAAAAAGCGCTGCATCTGGCGGGCCAGTTCTGAACCGATCGAACCGGCGGCGCCGGTGATCATCACCGCACGATTTTGCATGAATTCCGCGATTTTGGGCGTATCCAGCACCACCGCCTCCCGCCCGAGTAAATCCTCAACATGGACATCGCGGACCTGCGCCACACTAACCTGCCCGCCGATAATTTCTTTCAGCGCCGGGACGGTTTTATAGCCGACATTGCTCTTACGGCAATGCGTGACTATCCGGCGCATCTGCGCACCCGATGCCGACGGGATGGCAATCAGGATTTCATCAATGTTGTGGCGCGCAACAATCGACTCCAATTCATCGGTGTTACCCAAAACCGGCACGCCATGCAGCCGAGTACCCCGACGAGTCGGATCGTCATCGATCATCCCCACCGGGAGTTGGTTCCAATCGGGATTTTTCCTGAGTTCGCGGACAATCATCTCCCCCGCATCACCGGCGCCGATAATGAGGACCCGGCGACCCGACCGGAAAAATTGCGGGGTAAACTCATGCAGGCCGCGAATCATAAAACGTGAACCACCAAGAAAAACAATCAACAAAAACCAGTCGATAATAAATACTGACCGGGGATACCCGGTTGTCTGGGCGAAGAAAATCGGCAAGACCAGCAGCCCGGTGCCCACGCTGACCGCCTTGACGATGGAGAGCAGGTCGTTGATTGAGGCGTAGCGCCACAACCCGGTATACAAACGAAAATAGGTAAGCGAGGCCGCGCGGATGATGATCACAACCGGCAGGGTGTGCACAAACAGCGACATCTGGTCAGGAGGAATATCACCATCGAAGCGCAGCCAGAACGCGAGAAAATAGGCCAGGACAATCAATGCCAGGTCATTGACCAGCACCAGTAATCGCCGACGATAGGTGCCCTCCCAGCCGCCGGTTTCCGGCCCCGGGGCCGGGTCTAGACGACGGAAAATTTCCCAACGCGGAAAACCCAGTAACAGGATCAAAACCGCCCAATAGGCCAACAACACACTACGGGTGGTGGAGATCGGATTGACCGGATCAAAGGTCAGAATCGCCAGGATAAGCGTCCCGAAAGATACGGCGTTGAAGACCCGGGTCAATTCGCGGAAAGGGGTCGTCACCGACCGCTGCCGGTACAGGCCGAACAACGCAAATAACAACATCCAACCGATAGTCAGGTACAGCGCGGGAACGGCATATTTAGTGATGGAAATTCCATCGGCTATCACCGGCCCCAGCCAGGTCGATTTGTAACGCACCCAGTAAACCAGTAATAGAGACGCCTGGATCGCCACCAAGTCCCAGGCGACCAACAATCGAGCGACCCGTCGCCGTTCGTTTCTTTTTGCTTGCTCGTCCATTGGATCCCTCACTGATCCAGCCAGTTTTGCATTATACGCCTTACCGGGACAATCGCAAAATGTTTTGCCGTCAGTCCAAAGGAAAAAGAGGGGGTAAGATGGTTGTTAACAATGAGATGCCTTAACTACCCCGGCACCGGGCGGACATAGACGACGGCAAGTCACTGAGCGAAAGGTCACCGTGGGCTTCCTGGGGCCTCTCCGATATTCAGACCACAATCGGCTGAGGGTTTGCCTGGAGATGCTCACCAATCTCATCAGGCACACCTTCGAATGCCAGCGGCTCCTCAGCAAGGGCGCGGGCGGTATCGATTGTGATTAAGCCACGGGCGGCAAGGTCCCACAGGGATGAATCCATGCTGTGCATGCCCACCGGTGATTCCGCCAAGATCAGTTTGGGGATTTCATGAATTTCCATCTCCCGGATTACAGCCCGAACCGCCGAATTGGCGAGGAGAATCTCGGTGGCCACGACCATCCCGGATCTGTCGGCGCGCGGAATCAACCGTTGAGCAATAATCCCACGCAATGTGCCGGAAAGCCCGACGGCGATTCCCGGCCGTTGGTCAGGCGGATACATTCCGAGTAGACGATTGACCGCTTGAATAGTATTCGACGCCGGTAACGAGGCCAGGACCAGCCGTCCGCTGTCGGCCACTTTCAGGGCGGCCGAGAGGGTGTGGCAATCCCGGATTTCGCCGATGACGATGACATCGGGATCCAGCCGTAAAATGTTGTTCAGCCCATCGGCGAAAGACCGGATATCGCTGCCGATTTCCCGCTGCTTGATGACAGACATTTTCCCCTGATGGACAAATTCAATCGGGTCTTCCAGCGTGACGATCACTTTGCGGGATTCGCCGTTGATCAGATCGATCATCGCTGTCAGGGTCGTACTGTCGCCTCCCCCGGCAACGATAACCAGCCCGTCGGGAGTGCGTGCCAGTTCGGTGACCTGGGGCGGGAGACCGAGGCGGTCGAGTGAAACGATTTCATCATTAATCGCACGGTAAACAGCCTCGATCCGACCTTGCTGTCGATGGACATTTACCCGCCAGCGACCGACACCGGAAACCGTCAGCGCAAAAGTGATCTCGCCACGGCGGCGCAGTTGGGCCGCCTGTTCGGAATCCATGACCGAATAAATCATTCGGCGAACCCGCTCAGCCGAAAGTTGTTCGGTACCCTGCGGGAGCAGTTCTTGCTGAATACGGTACATCGGCGGGTGGTCGACAACCAGGTGCAGATCGGAGGCCTTCTTATCCGCCATCACCGACAACAATGCAATAACGTCAATCGATTTGAGATGTTCATCCAGCATCGCCCGGGTCTTTGTGTCAATATTCGTATAGCGCAACCCGACAAGATATCCGTCTTCCCCGGATTCGGAAACATGGGCCACGCGGCCGGAGAATTCGAGAATCAGCGGCGGTTCGCCGACAGACAGACGGACATCGACATCGGCGGCGACGGGAATTTTCTCGGTAGTGAACAGACGCAAACCACCGACAGATAAATCCACAGTATGTCCGGGAATAAGCCGGTCTTGTTCGGTCAGGCAAAATTCGAGTGCATATTCGGTTTGCAGGCGACGGTCTGAACGTTTTTCCGATCCATGAGAATAGTCAAACACCTCTCAACCCTCCGTTTTACTGCCAATGGCTTTTGCGGGCAAAAACACCCCCTGTAAAATTATCGGCCAGTTGGCGGCACAGTCCAGCGACGGAAAGGAATCGACCGCATCTGAGAAGGTGCGATCGGGTCGATGACTATAAAAAACAGATGTTTAACAGCGCGAAGCCGAGGCCCGGAGGTCGTTTGATTACCGGCAGTTCGCGGAAAATCAGCAGACCGGCGGCGAGGCCTGGTCAGGCAGGATTTTGGAATAGATCATTTGAGCCTTGTCGGTTCACTTTACGGCCGGTAAGCAAATCGACTGCGTCTCCTCTTTCAAGATGACACACCTGCCGCCCTTGTTCGGCCAGGATGGCGGCAAATTCGGGATAGCCGTGATGGGTGCACACCAATGCCGGGTCGGTCTGTTTGACAAACTCGAGGAGTTGCTGAAAATCAGCGTGATCGGAAAGGGGCAGGACCAAATCGGCCGAGTTGCGACGCGAATTGTCCAGCGCCCACCCGGTAAGAAAAATGGAAAAAGGATTGCGGACCAGTTTCCATTCCCGGCGCGAACCGTGCCCCGGCGGCAAAATAACGACTTTACCGGCAAGGCGGTCGCCATCCAATAGTTCCGCACCGGGAAGGTCAATACCGCAATCACGATAAACCTCGACCATCTCATAAACCCAGCGCTGGCAGGCGAACTGGAACCCTTCACCGGCCAGCAACGCAATCGCCTCCTGGGCCTTACCGAGGGCATACGCCATGATCACCGGTGTCAAACCACGGACGAACGCCCGCTTGATCGCCAGGACAAGCTTTTCGAGAGTTTCCTCGACCGGCGGGAACACGAATCCCGGTCGACCAAAAGTGGCTTCGACGATGAGAACATCACAATCCGGCGTGTCGGCGGGAGGGGCGGTACGACCGCCATTGGGTTTCAAATCGCCGGCATACAGTACCCAACGACCGGCGAGACGCAGGCGAAGCTGTGTGCTGCCGAGGACATGACCCGCATGGCAGAGTTCGACCGGCACACCGGCGATTTCTGTCGGGCTGCCTATTGGCGGAGTGACAAACTCGCGCTTGCCGAAACGGACACGGGCCAATTTCGCCGTCGCCGCTGACGCCAGGATTTTTTTATGCCTGCCGCAATGGTCGGCATGGGCGTGCGAGACGTAGGAAAAATCAACCGCGCGGGTGGCATCGAGGGCAAACGGCAGACCCTCCAGCTTCAACCCGTTGTTGCAGGAGAGGATCATCGTCCGGGCCGATCAAAGAAGCCGCGAACCATCCAGATAAATACGATCGGGCACCAACAAATAAAAATACGGTCGGCAAATATGCCGGTTGACCGTCCGAGGGGCAATGAGTCGATTCGCCGCGACCACTTTTGCCAGCCAAGCGCCAAACGGAAAAACCGCGCCGCCCACAACAGGGCCGAGCCGATTAATCGATAAAACATACGTCCGACCAAAGAATCAGCATTTATATCCGATCATCCGCAGAAAGTCCTTACGTGCGGCGATTTGCTCATCATTTTCCACGCCCAGCGGCGGCAAGCCGTCGACTACCCCCAACACCGCGCGGCCCAGGGCGGTTTCGGTTACAATTACCTCGACCTGGTTGGCGGTCGCGCAGAAGATGCGGCAAACTTCGGAGCAATCTTTGACGGCATTAAGAATATTGATCGGGTAGCCCGCTTTCAGGACAATCAGAAAACTATGGCCGGCACCAACCCGTTGCAGATTATCAATGGCCACCTGTTCCGCTTCCGGATCGTTGCCCGCATGTCGGATCAGCCGGTCCTGCGAGGCCTCGGCAAAAGCCACGCCGAATTTCAGTTCTGTCGACCCGGTAATCAGGATTTCATAAAGATCTTCGATTGTCTTAATGAAGTGCGATTGGCCAAAAATAATATTCCATTCCTCGGGAAATTCCAGTTTGACTGCGGAAAGTTCCATGGGCTTATCCTCCGGCGATACCCGACGGGCGAATTTCATGCGGCTCTTACTCTTGCCCGCAATACGTTACCGTGCCACAATATCGGTAGAAATGACCTCCGCTTTGACGATGGTGTCCAGCGGGCGAAGCAAATCGACCACATCCATCCCCTCAACCACTTTGCCGAAAACCGTGCGGGTAAAATCGTTCAAGGGCTGCGGGGTCAGACAGATGCCGAACTGACTGCGCGCATCATGTCGCTGCACAGGTTGCATGACCAATGATCCTCGTTCCGTTCGCCGAAGAGTGATCTCATCACGGACGGTCTCATCGGAAAGTCCCCAACTGTCGGCACGCCGGTCGCCAAGATATGTGGTCCAGCCGTCATCGTTCAGGCCCACCGGCGAATCGTCATAGAAGCCCTTGTTCACCAATGACAGGATATGATGGGCCGTACGCGGAGTTTCGTTGGCATATAACTCGACAACAAATTCTCCCCGGTTGGTAACAAACCGTATACGCGGCGGTGGGTCATAATCACGATAATACTCACCGTATGTCGACGCGTTGATCGGCGAGTCGAAAACACCGATGCTGTCGCGATGATCTTCGCGGAATTTCAGCCACACGGCTGCGGTATACGCCCGGACCAGGCGGTCGGGATCGTTGATTCCCCAACCAAAAACCTTACGCTGCAGATCGCCGATGGTCACCGAGGGCGAAAGATTGCCGAGTGTGGCCAGCACCGCCATGCGGAAACTCGGATTCGGATCGTCGCGATGCTCGTCATACCACGCCGCCGTCGAATCGAGGTAGGCGGCGCCGCCAACGAAGGGCAACACCGTAATGGCGTAATAGCGGACTAATTCGTCGGGGTCATGCAACGCCTCGATGACCCCACCCCGCACGACGGAACCGAAACGCATCGCCGACTTAATGATGCTGGCCCGGACCGCGGGAACGGAGTCGCTCGCCAATTTGGCGAATATCCGAACGAGTCCGTCGGTGTGCCCCCACCCCGGACCGGCGAAATATTCCAACTGGGCGGGCAGTAAAGCCCGAACCGGCCAGGCAGGATCGTCGGCCAAATCCGCCAGATCAGCGAAAGAATCTTTCTTGAGACTGCGCAGGAATGCCTGAGCGAGTTTCATCCGCACACCGATATCCGGGTATGTCTTCAGCGGTCTGAGGTAGGGTGCGCTTTTCTCCTGCCAGAGCAATCCCATTGCGTCAACCAGCAGTCCCAGAACGACCGGATCGTCGACACTGCTCAATAAACCACCGAGATCGTCGACCGCGGTCGTATCCCGCAAACTACGCAAACCTCGCGCGGCATCGAGACGAACACTCCGGTTCGAATCAGCTAACATCTCAACCAGCCGCGGGTAATACACGGGATCCCGAGTTACGCCCAGAGCCAGAGCCATCCGACCGCGAACCAGTGGATCGAGAGCATTTGCTTTGGCAAATATCTTCTCTTCGTGATCCTTCGGATCGAGCCGAGTCAGCACGGCGGCGGCACGACGACGAACAGTCAAGTCCGGGTCGTCCAACAACTCGATCACCTGGTCGGCGGCAGATTTCTGAGCAAGAAGGCCGAGGGTCAGAGCGGCCTGACCTCTGATATTGGCGGCGGGATGTTCGAGAAATATGAGGAGACTGTCGGCATATTCCTTGCCGTATAGCCGCCCGATCGCCCAGAGTTGATACTCCAGAGCAAAGGGGGTTTTTTCTTGTTTGATCTGTTGATAGAGCAAAGGTTTCGCCGGTTTATACCGGAGGAATCCCAGCGAAAGGGCGGCATTGGCGCGAACGACGCTGTCTCGATCGGTGAGCGCGCGTCCCAGCGCCTCATAGGCCATGGTGTCGCCGACCCGCCCACAGGCGATGGCCGCTTGCCGACGGACATTGACATCGGAATCGGCAAGATAGCCGGTGAGGTCATAATTATGCAGCGTGGCCTGGTCTTCCCAGATCGCAATATCAACCAGTTTTTTCTCCTTGGCCCCACCGTTGAAAAGGCCACAACCGGAGATCAAAGCGGTGATGAGCAACCACAAGACCGCCAAAGTTGTAAATTTCCTCATTGAATATTTCCTCCCGATCATCAGGTCATCATACCATAGTTTGATTATACACATCAAAGATGTTCCGTGAAACACTTTCATTGCCTGGGAACCGGACGTGACCTATGGGGTGAAGGAGGGACACAGCTTTCCGACGGCACAATTGACACAATCGGGTTTACGGGCCTTGCAAACCCGGCGACCGTGGAAAATCATCCGGTGAGAAAAAGCAATCCACTCGTCTTCGGGGAGAAGTTTCATCAGGTCGGCCTCTATTTTAACCGGATCCTTTTGTTTGGTAAATCCCATTCGCTGCGCGAGACGCGACACATGAGTATCGACGACGATTCCCGAGACAATCCCGTAAGCCGAGCCAAGCACAACATTGGCGGTTTTGCGGCCGATGCCGGGGAGCTTAACCAACTCCTCCAGCGATTTCGGGACTTTTCCGTTATGATTCTCCAGCAGGGCACGACAACACCCCTGGATACTTTTTGCCTTGTTGCGAAAAAAACCGGTGGAGCGGATGTCCTCCTGCAGGATTTCCGGGTCGGTAACGGCATAATCGCCAACGGTTTTATATTTCTTAAAGAGTGTTTTAGTAACCTGATTGACCCGCTCATCGGTACACTGAGCCGAGAGAATTGTCGCCACCAATAACTGTAATGGTGACCGATGACTCAATGCAGTCTGCGCATCGGGGTGAATCTCGGCAAGGATTTTGTTGATTTTAGTTATTCGCTTTTTCCGAGCGGCGACCGTCTCACGAGACATGAAGAACTCTCCGTTATATACCTTAGCGGTCTTCGTGGGTCACTTTTCCGCCGCAGACAGTCAACTTGACCCGCCCGGTCAGCGTCCAGCCGACATATGGCGAGTTCTTCGAGAGGGAGTAGAATTGTTCAGGATCGACCACCCACTCCTCCTCAGGGTCGAACACGACGATATCCGCCGCTTCACCTGCAGCCAATTTACCCCCGGGAAGATTGGTGATTCTCGCAGCATTGATCGTCATCAACCTGAGTGCTCGCGGCCAGTCAAGGTGGCCGGCGTTGACCAGATTTTTGCCGACCAGACCGAGGGCAGTCTCCAGCCCGATCATACCGTTGGGGGCAATGTCGAACTCGTTGTCTTTCTCTTCGACCGAGTGGGGCGCATGGTCGGTGGCAATACAATCGAGCGCGCCGTCGGCCAGCCCGGCAATAATCGCCTTGCGGTCTTTCTCGGTACGCAATGGCGGGCTGACCCGCAAATTGGTATCGAACGATTCGGCAATGCTGGCATCAATGAGCGAAAAATGATGTGGAGTGGCCTCACCGGTGACCTTGACCCCATCGCGTTTGCCGCGTTTGATCAGCCGCACCGAATCGGCGGTAGAGACATGAGCAATATGCAACCGGGCGCCGGTGGCCCGGGCCAGCTGGATATCACGGGCGACGATGATTTCCTCGGCCGCAGCCGGGATACCGCGCATCCCCAACCGGGTGGAAATGGCGCCCTCGTGCATCACGCCGCCCGCCGATAAAGACGCGTCCTCACAATGAGCGATAACCGGAATGTCAAACATCCGGATATACTCCATTGCCCGGCGCTTAATTTCGGCGGAGACGACCGACATCCCGTCCTCGGATATCGCCACCGCGCCGGTATGGACCATGTCGCCGATCTCGGTTAAGGACTCGCCTCTCTGTCCCTGTGTAACCGCGCCGATCGGATAGACCCGGCAGGCGGCGTCCCGCGCCTGGTCGATGACAAACTGTACAGTTTCCTGATCGTCGATCGGCGGATCGGTGTTGGGCATACAGCAAATCGAGGTAAATCCGCCGGCGGCGGCGGCCCGCGCCCCCGACAAAATGGTCTCTTCGTCTTCGCGTCCCGGTTCCCGCAGATGAACGTGCAGATCAATCAGGCCCGGTGCGACGATTTTCTTCCGAGCGTCATAGACACCGCGTTCGGATTTTATCTTTTCGGCCGACTTTAGTGATCTCTTCCTTGTCTCAATTCGTTCAACCAGGCCGTTTTTAAGATAGATATCACCGATAACGTCCAATTGCGTTGCCGGATCGATAATCCGGCCGCCGGCGATGACTGATATTGATTTTGTTGATTTTGCAGCCACGATATTCTTACCTCTCCGCCACTGTTGTCTCACCGCCGCAGAGCAAATAGAGCACGGCCATCCGCACGGCCAGCCCATTGGTTACCTGCGAGAGAATTACCGATTGCGGCCCGTCGGCTACTTCGGGCGTCATTTCGACACCACGATTGATCGGTCCGGGGTGCATCACGACGACATCCGGACCGGCCGCAGCCAGCCGAGATCGGTTCAAGCCGAAAAGTTTGGTATATTCGCGCAAGGAAGGTAAGACTGCGCCCGATTGCCGTTCACGCTGGATTCGCAGGACATTGATCGCGTCGACACCCTTTATCGCGTTGTCGAGATTATAGTATACCTCGACGCCAAGGTCCTCGATCCCTACCGGGATCAGAGTTGGCGGGCCGCAGACCCGAACCTTCGCCCCGAGGGTGACCAGGCCGAAAATATTGGAACGCGCTACTCGGGAATGGGCAATGTCGCCGACGATCACGACGGTTTTGCCCTCCAGCGAGCCGAAAATTTCCCAGAGGGTGAAAATATCAAGGAGACCCTGCGTCGGATGTTCATGGGCGCCGTCACCGGCGTTGATCACAATCGAATTACAACAGCGAGTCAGATAATGCGCCGCGCCGGGATAGCGATGGCGAATAACCACGACGTCGGTTTTCATCGCCTCGATATTGTTAATCGTATCGCGGAGTGTCTCCCCTTTTTGCACCGAAGAAGTCGAGGTGGTGAAGCTGACCACGTCGGCCGAGAGCCGCTTTTCGGCCAACTCAAAGGAAATGCGGGTGCGGGTCGATGGCTCATAGAACAAATTGACGACTGTCATCCCACGCAGAGGCGGGACTTTTTTAATCGGCCGGTCGAGAACGTCCTTAAAGGAAACCGCCGTGCGTATAATCAATTCAATGTCCGCCGCGGGCATATTCTCCAGCCCCAGCAAGTGTCGGGAGGACAACCGCGCGGCTTGTCGCTTTTTTCGTCGCCGCGAACCGGCCGACTTCTTTTCGGCCTTGGCAATCGGAGTACTTTTGGGCATTATGGTTCCATCGCTTGTCGGGCGTTTCTTTTTTTTGATTATAGGTCCAAATCGATATAGGCATTGTCTTTTGGGGTTTTGCGTTTCTTGCGCGGTTTGCCGCGCTCAATGATAACCGAGTCGGCATTGTCGATCTCTCTGAGGCGCACATCGACCTGTTCAGTCGGGGCAGTCGGCACGTTCTTGCCGACAAAATCGGCGCGGATCGGCAGCTCGCGGTGGCCACGGTCGACCAAAACCGCTAACTGAATCGCATGAGGCCGCCCGAGGTCGATCAGCGCATCCAGCGCCGAACGGATCGTCCGGCCGGTGTAAAGAACATCGTCGACAAGGATCACAGTCTTCCCGGCAATATCGAACAGGATTTCCGTGCGTTGAACGACCGGTTGGTCGAACGCCGTTTGAAAATCATCGCGATAAAAGGTAATGTCCAGATAACCGACCGGCAACTTGACTTTTTCGATATCTTCGATAACCGCCGCGATCCGATCGGCCAGCGGCGCGCCGCGCGATTTGATGCCGATAATGACCAGGTCCTTGGCGCCGCCGTTACGTTCGAGAATCTCGTGCCCGATGCGGGTCAATGCTCGCCGGACCGCGGCAGCGTCCATAATTTTCTGGCGCAACACGCTCATTGCTCATGCCTTTCGTTATCTAAAAAAACCCGCAACGCGGGAAATCGGCGATTGTGATCTATGTGGTAATACCGGGGCGACATCTCCTGCCTTTCCCGACCTCCCGGATCGGATTAAAAGGTCAATGCAGTTTAGGAAAAATCGGCCGTCAGGTCAACCGGCAATCCGGGAGTCAGCGCCCCGGCCGGGCAAAAGGTGGTTAAACGGGGACGGGCTAATGAATTATCGGCGGCGTAATCCCGGGAAGACCGGAATGGAGCAATGAATACCTGCCGGTAGCGAGGTGTAATCGATAAAAGATATTTCACTGGCATTTCGGCGAAATGGACGTTATTTCCTCTAACAGGGGGATTTATATTTAAAGGAAATCAGCGGTCGCTTCAGCCGCAAGACTGGATACAACCAGATTCAATCTCAATCGCTGATACGACATTTGTTGTCAAATCATAATCAAAAAGTGAAGGAGGAATGCATGAGCAAACGGATGAAGCTGTTGGTGCTCCTGCCGTTGTTGCTGATTGCCATCGGCTGCGGGACTAATGTCCCTTCAGGTCATCACGCCGTACTCTACAAACGTTTTGGCGGCGGCACGGAAATGGGTCAGGTCTACAATGAGGGTTTCAGCTGGCATATGCCCTGGAACTCGATGTACGTCTATAAGACCCAGATTTCCGAAAAAAAAGAAGACGTGGTTGTTCTTTCATCGGACGGAGCATCGATCGGATTGGAACTCTCAATCTGGTACCGCCCGGATTATGCCAAACTCGATAGTTTGCAAATCACTGTTGGTCCACGGTATTATCAGGTTATCATTGCCCCGGCAGTGCGGGGAAAATCGCGGGAGGTCTGCGGCAAATACAAACCGGAGGAAATCTATTCGACCAAACGAGATGAAATTGCCGTTGAACTCCTGAAGTCGATGAGAGAGCTGATGGCCGACAAATTCATCCACCTGGAAAACGTAATTTTCCGCAATGTTATTCTGCCCAAGAAGATATCCGACGCGATCAACGAGAAACTCTCGGCCCAGCAGGAGGCCCAGCGGATGGTTTTTACCCTGCAGAAAGAAAAACAGGAGGCCGAGCGCAAACGGATTGAAGCACGGGGAATAGCCGATTTCCAGAAAATTGTCTCTACCGGCCTTAATCCGATGTTGTTGCGCTGGAAAGGTATTGAGACGACTGAAAAACTCAGTATGTCTCCCAACGCGAAAATCGTGGTGATCGGCAATGCCAAGGACGGGCTGCCGCTGATCCTCGGCGGCTTGCAGTGATGTTTGTTTAGCCGGCGATAATTCTCCCGGATAAATGACGCGGCCACCCGCCAGTGACGGGTGGCCGCATTCCATAATCCGCTCTCAATTACAGGTCGTTACCCTTCGGGTAAGAGAACTACTTTAACGTAATTTCCCAGGTTGAAATATCGCCGGGCCGTGTTTTTTATCGTCTCGGCATTCAGGCCCGCGACAGTCTCATCAAATTTGAGAACATCAAGCGGGTCCTCGCCGTGCCGGGCCCGGCTGGTCAACAAAGTGAGCCAAAATCGGTTTTCTTTAAGGTCTTTCTCACGAGTCCGTCTCTGTATTTCCTGGACTTTTTGCACGTACTCGTCGGGGAGGCCAAACTCGCGCAGACTATCCACCTGGGTCATCACTGTCGCAGAAAGTTCGTCGATCCGCGCCGGATCACAGCCAAAGGCGATCGATAGTTGATATTCCCCGTTCGGGTAGTGACTCGGACGGGCCGAAACCCGGACACCGTATGTCCCACCGAGGTCTTCACGGAGAACCTCACGCAGTTTAATCCGAAATGCCGAGGTCATCGACTCAAGGTCATAGCGATTCTGCGGGGTCCAATCGAAGTCACCGCTGAAGATAAACTGGACGCGGCCTTTCGGCTCGAGGCCTTTTTTTACGGTCTTGTCGATAATTCCGGTTGGCGGGTCAATTCCGACATCTCGCCAGGTCTCCTCACGGTCGGTGACGGGCAAACCGCCGAGGTAGGTTTCAACCAGTGGTTTGATCTTTTCAAGATCAAAATTCCCAACAAAAACGAAAGTGAAATCATCGGCATCGGCAAAGCGGTCCCGGTAAAAATCAAACGATTTGTTCAGGTCCATCGCATCCAGAGTCGCCAACGACAGCGGCTGTTCACGGGGGTGATGCTGAGCCATGGTGACTTGAACAGTATCGCGGAAAACAAGTTCGGGATTCGAACGACGATTTTCCAGATAAGCGGTAATCCGTGAACGCCACGCCTCGTACGTCGTCTCGTCGAGACGCGGCTCCGTGGCATACAAATAGATCAACTGAAAAATAGTTTCGAGATCTTTCGGAGACCCCTCGCCGGAGAATCCCTCTTCGAGATCGCTGATCCACGGAGAGACCCGGACCACCTGTCCCGCCAGCATCTTCTGAAGTTCAATTTGGTTGAAATCACCGATCCCACCCTCCTGGATAACCATCGAGGCAGTCATTGCCGGGATATAATCTTCATCGGGGATCAACGATGTTCCGCCGGAACTGAATCCATTGAAACGGACCTCGTCATTTTTAAAATCGGTCGGTTTGAGGATGACTTTGATGCCATTGCCGAGTGTCCATTTGGTCACACCGATCGGCTCAAGATATTCTTCGCTGACTACCGCGGACGCTGTCGGCGGGTTCTCGATCAATGCGCGGTCGGTTGTGGCATCCTGGTAGGGCAGGATTTCCTGTTGCCGGACATCGGCAAAAACCGCGAGGAGATCGTCTTTTGTCGGCACCGGGAGATCTGGTTTTTCCGGTGAGTTAACCGCGACAACACGGCTCTTGTCGCGAATCCACTTTCCGGCAAGCGCATTGATTTCGTCCAGCGTAATCGTCGGGACATATTGCTGATAAAGCCCATATTCGTAGGCAATCCCGGGGGCCGGTTCATCGGAGAGGAAATTGCGAATGTACTCAGAGGCCAATTGGCGCGATTCGGTCTTGTCTCGTTCGTTGTACATCCGTTCAAAACGCCGGAGAGTCTCTTTCTTTTGACGTTCGAGTTCGGACTCGGTGAAGCCGTAGCGTTTGACTCGTTCGGCCTCAGCCAGCAACGTTGCCAGACCGCGCTCGACGCCGCCGTCCTGCACGCCGGCCGAGAGCACGTAAACATCGGTTGAGCGGACAAAACTCCCCTTGGCTGAGTAGCCATAGGTAATCGGCGGGTCGGCCTGCAAGGTGAGTTCATGCAGCCGCTGGTTGATCATCCCATTGTAAAGCGCCTGGACAATATCACGTCGATAGTCCGCCACTGTCGCCGTTTTGGTCAGGGGGTGCTTGTAATAGACCGTCACTTGTGAATTGGTGGCCTCCGGATCAGTGGCAATAGCAAACAGGGTCTCATCGTGTTCGGGTACGGCAAAGACAGTCCGCTCGCGCGGGGATTCCGCCCGGGGAAGTCGCGAAAAATGTTCCTTGATCAGCCCTTCCATCCAGACCGGGTCGAAATCGCCGACGGCAATTACGGCCAGCAGGTCGGGACGGTACCAATCTCTATAGAAACGTTTAACTGTCTCATAGTCGGAACTCTCCACGACTTCTTTTTTCCCGATCGGCAACCGGTCGGCATATTGCGATCCCTTGAAAATTATCGGAAATTGTTTGTCACGCATGCGGGCATTGGCCCCACGACCCAGCCGCCATTCCTCGATGACAACGTTGCGTTCCTTGTCGATTTCTTCATTGTCATAGCTGACGTTATGGGCCCAATCCTCGAGAATCTGTAAGCCGGTCGTCACCAGTTCGATGCTGTCGGTCGGAACCTGCAGCATATAGACCACTTCATCGAAACTGGTGTAGGCATTGAGATCCGGTCCAAACCGCGTGCCGGTCGATTCGAGATATTTGACCAGCGCCTGTTTTTCAAAATGTTTGGTGCCGTTGAAAGCCATGTGCTCGCCCAAATGGGCCAGCCCCTGCTGGTCGTCATCCTCAAGCACCGAACCGGCATTAACTGCCAGCCGCAGTTCGGCGCGGTTTTCGGGCCGCTTGTTGACTTTGATATAGTACGTGAGGCCGTTGTCGAGTTTGCCGTAGATAATATCGTGATCGAGAGACAGGGAGTCATCAAGCCGGAGCGCCGGTTGCGTGTCGACCGCCGGTTTCTCCTGGGCTTGTGACGGCAAGTGAGCGATAACCGCAAGACATAGCACGGCGACCGCCGATAGGAAAACTTTCTTCATCCTTGTTCCTCCTCTGTTTGATTGCTCACCGGACAGGCAAGGTACGACGAATTCAGCCTCCGGAGCAAGTGTCCCACACCGATTAATTCAACAAACGGACCAAGCTGAAAATGGTGAGCTATCCGGCAAATTATCAATGACTTCAAACGGTAAATCCAGAGCGATTTCATCTACTTGAAGAATACTTGCATTATGACAGTGGAAACCATAAAGGCGTTTCCCGCAATTAGGGATTTGCGTATTTTGTCAAATTGGGTGTGGCTGCAATGGCGGCCGTCAGGTACCACAATTGATGAGCGGATCAGATTATACATGATGAAGGAGTTGGTCTGATGGAGATCAAGAAAGTCGGGATAATCGGCTGCGGACAGATGGGTTCGGGGATCGCCCAGGTCAGCGCCGTGGCGGGTTATTCGGTAATCTCGCGGGAAATCGAAGATGCCTTCTGGCAAAAGGGCTTTGCCCGGATCGAAAAGAGCCTGGCTAAGTTTGTCGAAAAAGGAAAACTGACCGCCGCGCAAAAAGAAGAGGCAATGGGGCGGTTGATCGGCACGACAAAGATGACAGACCTTGCCGATTGTGACCTGGTAATCGAGGCGGTCATCGAAAATGCCGACGAAAAAGTGAAAATGTTCAAAGAGGCAGACAAAACCTGCAAACCGGAAACGATTTTTGCCTCGAACACATCCTCGCTGCCCATTGGCGACATTGCCGCGCATACCTCCCGGCCGCAGCAGTTCTGCGGTTTGCACTTTTTTAACCCGGTGCCGCTGATGAAACTGGTGGAAGTCGTCCGGACGATCTCGACTGACGATGCGACCTACCAAGCCGCCAAGGGCTTTGCCGAGTCGGTTGGTAAGGTCGTGGTGACCGCCAAGGACAGCCCCGGGTTTATCGTCAACTTGTTATTGGTGCCCTATTTGCTCGATGCCGTGCGCGCCTTTGAGGCCGGGCTGGCCAGCCGGGAGGATATCGACACCGGGATGAAACTCGGCTGCGGTCATCCGATGGGCCCGCTCACTTTGCTGGATTTCATCGGGCTGGATACGATTTACTACATTGCCGAGATTTTCTTTGACGAATTCAAAGACGGCCGCTACGCCTCTCCCCCGCTGTTGAAACGGATGGTCAATGCCGGGCTGCTCGGCAAGAAAAGCGGGCGTGGATTTTACGATTACTCGGCCTGAAGGTCGAAAGTAAGGAGTGAAAAATGGCATTTCAACATATTCTGGTGGAAACCGATGCGCCAACCGCGCTGGTAACGATCAACCGACCAAAGGCCCTGAACGCCCTCTCGGCAGAGGTGTTGGGTTAACTCGAGGTCGCCTTGAACGAACTGGAAGCCGAGGAAACCGTGCGGGTGGTCATTTTTACCGGCGCCGGCTCCAAAGCATTTATCGCCGGGGCCGACATTGGTGAATTGAAAGAATGCGATGCCGCCGGCGGTTTGGCCACGGCGCGACGCGGACAAAAAGTGTTCAGCCGTCTGGAAACCTCACGGCTGGTCACGATCGCCGCAGTCAATGGTTTTGCCCTCGGTGGCGGGTGCGAGTTTGCGATGGCCTGTGATATTCGCCTGGCTTCGGAGAACGCCCTGTTCGGTCAGCCGGAGGTCAATCTCGGGATTATTCCGGGATACGGCGGGACACAGCGGTTGCCACGGCTGGTCGGCAAGGGTAAAGCATTGCAGATGATTTTGACCGGCGATGCGCTTAAAGCCGATGCCGCAAAGGCCTGTGGATTGGTCGACGAAGTTTATCCGCAAGAAGAGTTGTTGGATAAGGCAAAGAAAATGGCCGGAAAGATTGCGGCCAAAGGCCCGCTGGCAATCATTGCCGCCAAGAAAAGTGTGTATACCGGGTTGTCGGTCGATCCGTGGACCGGGATGGAGTACGAGGCCACGCGTTTTGGTTTGATTTGCGCAACACGCGATAAAGACGAAGGACTTGGCGCGTTTTTGGAAAAGAGAAGACCCGATTTCCAGGGCAAGTAAGACCCGTTTCCTGTGGAATTTCGCCAAAAACGGCACCAATCAATCTGACCTCCATCTTGCTTGGAGACAACATGTTGAGGGATAGGCCTTACTTTACGGGCCGCAAAAAGTTCGAAGCCAAAAGACTAAGCTAAATCATTGTCAATGACCCCGGCAAATTTTAGAGTATATTTGCTGGGTACTTGACAAGTTAGGCACGCCGAACTTTATTGGCTGCGCCTAACATCACTGTAGTTTGCTGTGGGCAAGGATCGACTGATGAGCTACTTAAAATCCATTATGAATTGGGTGAATGAATCATATTCGGCCTGCCGCCTCCACGGGAGTGACAACGCGTGAATTTTTTCCGTCTGGGGAGGAATGAATTCAACCACGACCGAGGTCCGGGACGCCGCCGCCGTCATCGACGGGGCCGGACCGGGCCGCTGACGCTCGATTGTATTCGTTACGGGGATCGGTTCCGGGTCGTGCATCTGACCGCCATCGGCGAAATCCGTCAGCGACTGCTGGACATGGGGTTCATCCGGGGAGCCACGGGGCGCGTTTTACGGGCGGCATTAATGCGAGACCCGATCGAACTGGAGATGAACGGATATAAAGTCTCGCTGCGGCTGGCCGAGGCACGGGATATCATTGTCGAGGATATGGAATGAACCGGCGGTCCTCTCGACCGGAAGAGCAAGATCTGACGCTCGACCCCGCATTTTCCCAAAGTAAGACCATCCGTGTCGCCATTGCCGGTAATCCAAATTCCGGCAAGACCAGTCTGTTTAATGCCCTCACCGGCGGCCACCATCATATCGGCAACTATCCCGGCGTAACAGTCGAGAAGAAGTCTGCTATCACCAAATATCGCGGTCTGAAAATTGAGTTTATCGACCTGCCCGGGACATATTCACTGACGGCGTATTCACTCGAAGAGGTCGTTGCCCGCAATTACCTGCTCAAAGAAACCCCCGATATCATCGTTGATGTAATCGACTCGACCAATCTCGAACGCAATCTGTATCTCCTTTTGCAATTCCAGGAAATGGGTGTACCGGTAGTCGGCGCTTTGAATATGACCGACGAGGCCGAGGCACAGGCCATCGAGATCGATCACGCCCAACTGGGCAAAATTCTGGGCATCCCGTTTGTGAAAACCGTCGGTCGCACCGGCCGCGGTAAGCTCGATCTACTCCGGGTGATCGGTCAGGTTGCCTCCGGTGAGATTTCATCGAATGTCCGCCATCTGAATTATGGCCGTGAACTGGAAACTGAACACGATAAGATTATTGAGGTTCTTAAGTCAGACGAGACCTTTGTTGCCAAATATCCCTCACACTGGATGGCAATCAAACTGCTCGAAGAGGACGACGACGCATTTCTCAAGATCAAGAAGGAACACCATAACGCGGACGATGTCCTTGCCGCCGCGAAGAGTTCACGAGAGTGGATTGCCGGACATTTCGGCGAGGACAGCCCGACGGTGGTCGGCGAACAGCGGTACGCTTATATCCGGGGAGCGCTGCGCGAGACAGTGGCTATCGGCCGGGTAAAAAAGCGGTTTGACCTGACTGAAAAAATCGATGCGGTCATTCTCAATCGGTACCTGGGGGTACTGGTTTTCTTTGGGATTATGTTCGGCATCTATCAGTTGACCTTCGCGCTGGGTAATCCGCTGGCCGATTTGATCAATGCCGGGACCGGACAGTTAGGCAATTTTATTTCTGCGGTGATGCCCGAGGGGATGTTACGCGATTTACTGGTCGACGGGATCATCGGCGGGGTCGGGGGGGTGCTGATGTTTTTCCCCATTGTCGTCCTGTTGTTTATGGGGCTGTCGTTTTTGGAAGATGTTGGTTACATGGCACGGGCGGCGTTTGTCATGGATAAATTCTTCCATATTTTCGGCATGCACGGCCGCAGCTTCATCCCCTTCATGGTCTCTACCGGTTGCGCGGTACCGGGCGTGATGAGCGCACGGACGCTGGTCAATCCCAAGGACCGGGTCATTACGGTGCTGGTGGCGCCGATCATGGTTTGCGGAGCAAAAACTCCGGTGATCGCGATGCTGGCGGCGGCGTTTTTTCCCCAAAACGCGGGTCTGATCTTCTGGTCGGTCTGGCTCTTTGGCTGGCTGTTGGCGTTCGTTGTTGGCTGGCTGTTGCGCAAGACAATGTTCCGGGGAGAATCATCTCCGTTTGTGATGGAACTGCCCCCCTACCGGCTGCCCACTCCGCGCGGTGTGTTTACCCATATGTGGGAACGCAGTTGGATGTACGTGCGCAAAGCGGGCACGATAATCCTGGCGATTTCAATTATCATTTGGTTCCTGCTCTATTTCCCGAAACCCAAAGAATATACCCGCGATTATGACACTCATCTGGCACAGATCGAGCAATCGTTTGCGCCCCGCGTGAAAGTGGCCAGCGGCGGGACCAAAGACGATCTGATTGCACAGCGCGATAAGCAACTGGCCGAGGTGAAAAACCAGCGCGCCGCCGAAGAATTAAACTATAGCGTCGCCGGACGAGTCGGACAGGCGCTGGAGCCGGTTTTCCGCCCGGCGGGATTTGATTGGAAAATCAATATTGCCCTCTTTGCCGGTTTTGCGGCCAAAGAGGTAATCATCGCCACAATGGCGATTGTCTATGGCGTGGGCGGCGATGAGAACGGCAACGGTTTGACCGGCCTGCTTGCCGCCGATCCGCATTACAATCCGGCAATGGCGCTGGCCCTGATGGTTTTCGTGTTGGTTTACGCGCCGTGCATGGCGGTGCAGGCGGTAATCCGGCGTGAGTTGGGCGGCTGGAAATGGTCGGCGTTTTCGATTGGCTATACGATTTTCCTGGCGTGGTTCCTGGCGGTGGCAGTCTACCAGACCACAAAGCTGTTCGGGCTGGGGTGAGGGTAAGTGACAGTGATTAGAAAACGATTTCAGTAGTCCTTATTGATTCATCCAAGAATTATCCAATTCAGCCGAGTTTTTGGTTCAAAAACGAATCGTATCAATCACCTCATAATTTTCACATACCCAGATGTTTTCTACTATCGGTAGAAAGTGAGACGCGATCTCTGCCGACACTGTAATGCCCCTAACATTCATGGGGCCACTAAGTATTCCACTTGGAACCCAGAAGGTGTAACTGAGCAACGAGTCCTCATCTAGGGATTGCGTGTGCAAAGTCACCCTCCCCCATTCTCCCTTGCCCAATTTTCCGAGAAACGCTGAGATCATAATCCATGATCCGGTTAGTTTGAACGCGTTGGCAACATCGACTTTTTCCGTTTTCTCTCAAGGTCCCGATAATTTTTGTAATACCTTTCGGGGCAATAGCTCTGATAGGGAATTGTCCGAGTTTATTTTCACACCGCCTGGTTCTACCAATAATAGAGGGGTCAACAGAAAAGGTGTTCGGAGGTCGCTGTACTGTTATCCCCTCTTTTAGATGTACAACGATGCCGCCCGCATTGTCTCGTTCGCGAATTAAATTTCTTGTCCATGAACTATCACATTCGTGAACAGACCAAGGTTGCCAAGCTCATCAAAATAAATCCTCGAGCCACAATCACAGCAAAAGAAATAAACAGGATGACCACAATGAGGACATTTGGTAGACCATACTCTCGAATTACACCATTGCCCATGAACTGAGTTCATAAGGCATCTGTCAATTGGAAGTGAGTTCCGAAATTCTCAGACATCATCAATACCTTGAAATATCAAACTCATGAATAATATTGGTTTCGGATTCACACATCGCAATCACTTTTTGCATACAAAAAAAGGGGCGGGATTGCTCCCACCCCTGAATCGTGCGGTGGTTTCGCCCCCGGTGTCCTGCCCCCGCGAAACCCGCTGCAACAGTGACGCTACGCCGATACCGTTGTCTTCCGCACTTCCATATTTTACTCTTCGGTTAAACCATCGGCCTCCCGCGCCTCACCCTTTAGATGCTTGCGCATGAAAGTCGGAACATTGAAATCTTCGGCCGCGTCAACCTCAAGTTCACTTTGCTCGGTTAACGAAACCTGGATTTTTTCTTTACCACCGCCGGCCGACATGCCAAACAGATCAATCGGCCCGCCGAGCGCCCGTTTGAGCGCGGGACGCACCCGTTCCTGGACCGTAACCGTCTCCGACGGACGGTCGTCCCCGAAACCGGTGGCGATAACGGTGACCCGGATTTCTTCTTTGATGGCCGGATCGATCACCGCGCCGAAGATAATATTGGCTTCATCACCTGCGGCTTCATTGATAATCGAGGTCGCCTCGTTGACATCGAACAGCGTGAGGTCCGCACCGCCGGTGATGTTGACCAGCACGCCGCGCGCGCCGGTAATCGAGACATTCTCCAACAGCGCCGACGAGATCGCGGCGTTGGCGGCCGCCCCGGCTTTGCCCTCGCCCTCGGCGGTGCCGGTACCCATGATCGCATCGCCCATTTCTTTCATCACGGTGCGTACATCGGCAAAGTCACAGTTGATCAGGCCGGGCACGGTGATCAAATCGGAGATCCCCTTGGTCGCCTGGTAGAGGACCTCATCGCAGATGCAAAATGCGTCGGTCAGGCGGGTCGTCTTGTCGACCACCGACATCAGGCGCTGGTTGGGGATACAAATCAGGGTATCGACTTGCTCCTTTAGCGCCATCGCCCCGACTTCGGCGCGCTGACTGCGTTTGGTGCCCTCGAATTCAAACGGTTTGGTCGCCACGGCCACGGTGAGTGCGCCGGCGCGTTTGGCCATTTCGGCAATAATCGGCGAGGCGCCGGTGCCGGTGCCGCCCCCCAGACCGCAGGCGACAAAAACCATATCGGCGCCGACAATCGCCTCGGCGACGATGTCGGCGTCTTCCTCAATGGCCTGACGGCCGATATCCGGATCGGCACCGGCGCCCAGTCCCTTGGTCACCCGGTTGCCGATTTGGATGCGGGTGTCGGCCTTGGCGTGCTCCAATACCTGCGCATCGGTGTTGATCGCCAAAAACTCGACACCGGCCAGTTCGGCCTCGATCATGCGGTTGACCGCATTGCACCCGGCGCCCCCCACACCGACCACTTTGATCTTGGCTGCGAGTTCCTCATCATACGCAAAATCAAACGACATGCTGCCCTCCCTGACGGCTATATAAACTCATTCATAATATTTTCCATTTTTCTCGACCAACGCCGGATCAAGCCGGGATGGACGAGCGGTATCGACTCGACTTTTTCGGCCGCATGTAACATCAAACCGACAGCGGTGGTATGCGCCGGGGAGGCGGTAAGGTCATTCATCCCCTCCACGCCGGTCGGACGGCCGACCCGCACCGGCAGGTCGAAAATCCGCTCGGCAAGATCGACAATCCCCGGTAACAACGCCCCGCCGCCGGTGAGAATAATCCCCGAGGTGAGCAATTCATAATAGGGCGTCTTCTTGATTTCCCGCAGGGCCATCTCGAGAATTTCCTCGGCGCGCGGCTCGATGATTGAACTGAGCAGAACCGGTGAAATTTCACGCGGCGGTCGATCACCGACTCCGGGAACGACCAACGGTTCGACGGTCGTATCGGGATCTGCGGCGACGATGCCGTGTTTGAGTTTGAGTTGTTCGGCGTCATCGACCGGCGTGCGCAAGCCGATAGCGATATCGTTGGTTACACTGCGGCCGCCCACGGCAAGCGTACAATTGTAGCGGATCGATTCGTCAAAGAAAATCGCGATATCGGTTATTCCGCCGCCGATGTTGATGATCGCGACACCCATATCCTGCTCCGACCGGTCGAGCAAAGTGCGGCCGCAGGCCAGCGATTCGAGCACCAACTCGGCGATTTCATACCCGGCGTTCTGCACTGATTTGTAGACATTGCGCACCGCAGTCATCGCGCCGGTGACAATCAGCACTTCGGCTTCAAGCCGCGAGCCATACATCCCCTCGGGACGCCTGATGCCCGACTGGTCGTCGATCACGTATTCCATCGGCAGGACATGGATGATTTCGCGGTCCTGCGGGATCGGCAGGGCGCGGGCGGCATCGACTACCCGTTCGATGTCAGCCGGGCCGATTTCATCGGAGTGACGGGAAACCGCGACTACACCGCGAGAGTTAATGCTGCGGATATGTTCACCGGCAATGGTGGCGCTGACGGTAGCCACCGAACAGCCGGCCATCAGTTCGGCCTCGGACATCGCGTCGCGGATTGTGCGCGTCGTGCGGTCGAGGTCCACCACCGTACCACGCCGTAACCCTTCCGAGCGACAGCGGCCCACCCCAATGATTTTGGGTGGTCCCGGGGGAGTAACCTCGGCGATGATCGCCTCGACTTTGCTGCTGCCGATATCCAATCCAGCGATAATATGTTCCTGTTGCTCCATCGGTCTATGACCTCCCCCCCGATGCGTCTGTCAGCTCCCGCGCGGCCGGTTGATACGCCTTTTGTTCCTTGCGGGATTGATAGCGTCGCGGTGTAAGTATAATCCTCCCGTCGAAACGGGCATCTATTTTCCCATTTTCCCACTGCTCTTCCGGTACCGATTGTAAAAAACCGGCGAGCAAGTCGAGTGTTTCCCGGCCGGGGGTGCCGCCGAGCAGAATCCGTTCGGCTCCCCGATTGAGAATGAGCAGCCACCCCGAATCATCGTTCCATTCGATTTGTGAAATAATGTTTTCCCAACGTGGATCATGCTCGATCAACTGCTGCCGGAAATTCACCAGCCGCCAGCGAGCGGCGATTGTATCGACGGCGTCCGGGCTGGCGGCAAGCGGATGATCGGCCGGTACGTATGAGGCAGACGATGGCACCGGTTCGCCGTTACCACCCAGGCCGATGATCTGGTCACCCGACCACCAAAGAACCGGCTCGGCGGCGGTCAACCGGACTTTGAGAGTGTGCGGCGGCGCAAGCCGGACAGCGGCTGCCGCAATCGCCGGATCGGCGATCAATACATCGGCAATCTGTTTTTCATCGACAGAGAATAAATTTGAATCGGGACTGACCTCGATAATTTGCGTCAGACGATCATACATTTCGGCTGTAATATCCCGACCGTCGGTATAGGCAACATCCACCGTCCGCAAGGTACAAAGAGGATACCACTGACAAAGGCCGACACCAATCGCCAACAGCAGGAAGGTCGGCAGGACAACCCGGCGCAGACGGTGTTGCCATTTAGGGCGATAGGTCATATTGACGCCCCCTGTTTGCGCCCGGCGAGTGCATTGAGGATTTGTGGTACGATGCGGTAGATCGAACCGGCGCCGATGGTCATCACTACATCGCCCGACCGGGCGGTTCCGGCGATCAACCGGGGAATCCGAGCCATGTCCGGTTCATAAATGACCCGCCGATAGCCCCTCTCTTTAAGCACATCGAGAATCAACCCGGAGTCGACACCGGCAATCGGTTTCTCGCGGGACGGATAGATTTCGGCCAGGATGATTTCGTCGGCAATCGCCAAAGCCGAGGCAAATTCGCGATAGAAAAACCGGGTGCGCGAAAATAGATGCGGCTGGAAAACCGCAATCAAACGGCCATCGGCAAAATTCTTACCGGTGGTTACCGCCGCCTGTACTTCGGTCGGGTGATGGGCGTAATCGTCAACAACGGTTACACCTTCAGTGACGCCTTTGATCTCAAATCGACGAACGACACCGGCAAATGAGGCCAGCGCAGTCTGGATTGTTTCGATGGGGACTTCAAGGTCGTAGGCGCAGACCGTCGCCGCGAGGGCATTTTCAAGGTTATGCGCGCCGGGGATATTCAAGGTAAACCGCCCGAGATCACGGCCGTCAAGGGTCAGGCCAAACGACCCGCTTTTTTGTTCATTAACCGAATCGATACCGCGCATTCGCGCGCGTTCCGAGAAGCCAAACGGCAGCAATGGACGTTTAACGTCGGGGACTACCGCCCGGAGGCCGGGATCATCGGCATTGTAGATCACCGTACCGCAGAAAGGTACTCGATTCAAAAATGCGGCGAACGAATCGGAGAGATCGCGGAAATCCCGGTAGCAGTCGAGATGTTCCGGTTCGAGATTGGTTGCGACCGCCAACGACGGAAACAGTTCGAGAAACGAGCGATCATACTCGTCGGCCTCGGCAATCAGATAATCTGATTTGCCCAGTTGCGCATTGGTCTCGATGGAAATCAACCGGCCGCCGATGATCAAGGTCGGGTCATAACCGGCTTCGGCCAAAATATGTCCGAGAATCGAGGTCGTCGTGGTCTTACCGTGTGTGCCGCAGATGCCGACGGAGAATTTGAGCCGCATCAGTTCACCGAGCATCTCAGCACGGCGGATGACCGGGATCGAGCGTTCACGGGCGGCCTGCACCTCGGGATTGCCCTGGTCGACAGCCGAGGAAATTACCACGACATCGACATCCTCGACATTGGCCTCGGCGTGACCCTCGACGATTGTGATGCCGAGTTTTTCGAGGTGGTCGGTAATCTCGGTCTTGGCCAGGTCCGAACCGGTAACCGAATAGCCCATCGCATGCATCACCTCGGCAATACCGGACATCCCGATCCCGCCGATCCCGACGAAATGTAATTTCTTGATTCGCTGCTGCAATAACGTCATCGTTTTATCCGTCCAGTCCCTTACCGCGACGGGCAAGGGAGATAATTTCGTCGACTATTCGTTCGGTGGCATCGGGCCGCCCGAGTGATTTCGCCTGGGCGGCCATCTTCGTCACCCGCCCGGAGTCGGTAAGAATCTTACCGGCCATTTGCAATAAATCATGGTGGTCAAGCTCGCTGTCGGCGACCATCTCACCGGCCCCGGCCTCGGCGAGGGCTTTGGCATTTGCACTCTGATGGTCGGCCGCGGCGAAAGGATAGGGCACCAGAATCGAGGGCAGCCCGCGCGCGGTGATTTCGGCAATAGTCAAGGCGCCTGCCCGGGCAATAACCAGATCGCACGCGGCCATCGCACCGGACAGGTCTTCGATAAACGACTTGACTATCACACCCTTTTCCGGAGAAGAAAAGCGTTGGTAGAGTTCAAAATCACGTTGGCCGGTCTGCCAGAGGAGCTGGCGCTCCGACGGGAATTCACCTTGGGCAAGATGCCGGGCGATATTATTGTTGATTGAGTGGGCTCCCTGCGAGCCGCCGGTCACCAGCACGGTTTGTTTTTCCGGCGACAGGCCCAAATCGCGCGCCGCGGCGGCCCGGTTACGGCTCAACGTTGCGGTATCGATCGGGTTACCGAGTGTTTTTGCCCGCGTGGGATGTGCCAGTTTTTCGGTGGTCTCGGCAAAGGCGACACAGGCAATATCGGCCACCCGGGAGAGTAGATTTGTCGTGAGGCCGGGTTGACGATTCTGTTCCTGGATCAGTGTGGGAACCCCCGACTGGTGGGCAACGCGGATTACCGGTCCGGCGGCATACCCGCCCGTGCCGACGGCGACATCCGGCGCGAATCGCCGGATAATTCGTCGACAGGCGACAATCGACTGCCGCAACGCCCAGAGAACGGCAATGTTCTTCCACGGCCGCCGCCGGTCAAACCCTCTGACCGGAATCTGTTCGAGTTCGAATCCTGCCGCACCGATCATTTGATTTTCCAAACCATGCTTGCCGCCGATAAACAAGATGCGGCAATTGTCAATTCGTTCCCTGACACCGCGCGCCAAACGGATCGCCGGTACCAGATGTCCCCCTGTCCCACTCGCGGCAAATATGACATTCATCACACTCCCGAACCGGTCAGGCCCGGTTGGCCTCCCGTGAAACCGACAATAACAAACCGATCCCGATTGCGGTGAACAACAGCGACGACCCGCCATACGACAGCAACGGCAACGGCAGGCCGGTTGTCGGCACCAACCCCAACACCACGCCGAGGTTCATCGCCACGTGTACCGTCAGCGACGAGGCAACCGCCGCGGCCAGGAAAAAGCCAAAACGATCCGGCGCCCGGGCGGCGACGGCAAACCCCCGGTAGATAATTATCAGGTATAAAAACAGGATCGACAATGCCCCCAGCAATCCGGTCTCCTCGGCAATCGAGGCAAAAATGAAATCGGTGTGTGGATCGGGGATATAGCGCATCTTTCCCCAACCGGATCCCAGCCCGCTCCCGATCCATCCCCCGACCCCCATCGCGATTGAGGCCTGACGGACCTGGTAACAGCCCTCAATCGGATCGGCGACCATCGCGGCATAATTTTCCACCCGCGACTTTTTGTAACCAAAACCAAATACCACGATAACCGCGGCAACAATTGACATCCCCGCAATGCCAATGGTATAGCGTTTGGGGGTACCGGCAATCCAGAGCAGGAGAATTGTCGTGGCCCACAAACAAAGCACCGAAGAGAAACTCGGCTGGGCCAAGAGCAAAGCACTTGCGGTGAGCAGAATCACCAGATACGAGATAAGATATTTGGGTTGACGCACTCGCTCCTGACGGCGCGCCAGCGAATAGGCCAAAAAGAACAGGTAGGCCAGCCGGAACAATTCCGACGGCTGGACCCCGAGCGGCCCGATCCCCACCCAGCGCCGCGCACCACGCACCGGGGTCATACCCAGGACGATGACCAGGGCCAGGAACCCGAGCGCTAACAGCAGGGGCGCAAAGCGGGAAAGCCGCCGGTAGTCGATCCGGGAACAGACGTACATCGCGCACATTGCCGCCACCAGCCAGATCAACTGCCTGATCCAGAAAAAGGCGGGGCCGGAAAACTCATCGGAGGCCAGAATCGCCGACGCGGATAAAACGAGAATCGTGCCGGCAGCCATCAATACGACAGCCGGGACCCAAATACTCGGATCGGCACTCGGGACAGCCCTACGCCGTTTTCTTTTTGAATCCAGCAACGACATTTTTAAATACTCGTCCTCGTTCTTCATAATTAGCAAACGCATCAAAACTCGCACATCCCGGCGAAAGCAGTACCGTGTCGCCCGCTTGCGCGGCTTTGTGCGCCGCTTCGATTGCATTGTGAAAATCTCGTATGATCATCGTGCCGGTCGCCTGTCCCAGCTTACCGGCGATCAAATCTGCGGCTTTCCCGGTACAGATGAGCCGCCGTACTTTGTCTTTTACCTGATCGAACAACACCGAAAAATCGGTGCCCTTGTCCAGCCCGCCCATCACCAGCACGATCGGCGCGGGAACCGCCTCCAGCGCCACGCGGACCGAATCGGGGTTGGTGGCTTTTGAATCGTTGACATAGCGGATGCCGTCGATTTGTTCGACAAATTCCAGCCGATGTTCGACACCCCGGAAATCTCTCAGGGCCTGGGCAATCACCTGGGGATCGACCTGATCGGCCAAAGCGACACAGGCCGCTGCCGCCGCGTTGGCCAGATTATGCCGGCCGGGAATACCAAGCTGGTCGACGGGCAACAATTGGCCCTCGCGGGCACCGAGGCGATATCGCAATTGACCGTCCTCCAGCCAGACACCCTCGGACACCGGGGCCTTGAGCGAAAAGACCAACTCCCGCCCGGCGCCGGGAAGTTTGTGCTGAGCTAAATAAGGGTCATCGTTATTGCGGATCGCAAAATCGGTGGGGCGCTGGTTGGCAAACATCCGATACTTGGCCCGGGCGTATGCATCAAGTGAGCCATGACGATCGAGATGATCCGCCGAAATATTGAGGAGAACACCGACCAGGGGCGCGAAAGTTGCAACGGTTTGCAATTGAAAACTGGAAATCTCGAGGATATACCGCCGTGCCCCCGGATTGTGCAGAACGGCATCGGCGTATGGTCGTCCGATATTGCCGCCGACCTCGGCGTCGATTTTCGCGACACGATATATTTCGCCCAACCAGGTCGTGGTCGTTGTCTTGCCATTCGAACCGGTCACCGCCAGCACCGGAACAGGTGAGCAGAGGTAGGCAAGCTCAATTTCGGAGATTATCGTGATGCCTTTTTCTCTGGCCTTAATTAACAGCGGAAGATCCAACGACACACCGGGTGAGAGAACAAGCAGATCGCAATTCTGGAGGGCACGGGTCGTGTGGCCGCCGGTTTCGTAGGCGATACCCTTACTTTCGAGGGCAGACAGGGCACCTCCGAGTTGCTCAGCCGCTTTGACATCGGTAACAAATACCTCGGCGCCCTGTGCGCGACAAAGCAGTGCGCAGGCCTGCCCGGCCCGGGCCAGTCCTACCACAGCGACCTGTTTGTCAACCAGCAGAACCGGCCTGTTTTGCTTTTCCGATGACGGCATGACCAGTGTGTTCATCTGATTTTCAGTGTACTTAAAGTGAGCAGCGCACAAAT